>NZ_JAWLCN010000003.1:300000-600000 GCF_041687135.1 Vulgatibacter sp.
CCGGCGGCGGGGTCGGCGCCTTCTTCCTGCGCCAGTGGTTCGGCGGCAAGCGCCCCTTCACCATCGAGGTGAAGGATCGCGGCGGCGCCACCGTGCTCACGGTGAAGCGGCCCTGGCGCTGGTTCTTCGCCCGCGCCGAGATCCACGACGCCCAGGGCCGCCTCCTCGGCGCGATCCAGCAGAAGTGGGCGATCTTCTCCCGCAAATACGTGATCGAGGGCCCCACCGGCGCCGTCGGCGCGGAGCTCTTCGGCCCCTTCTTCAAGCCCTGGACCTTCGAGCTCAAGGTGCACGGCAGGGTGGTGGGCAAGATCGCCAAGCGCTGGAGCGGCATGCTCAAGGAGGCGTTCACCGACGCCGACAACTTCGGTCTCGAGCTCGCCCCGAGCGTCGACGACAGGCTCCGCCCGCTGTGCCTCGGCGCCACCTTCCTCATCGACTTCGTGCACTTCGAGAAGAACGACTAATCGCGCGGCAGGCGCAGCTCGAAGGTGGCCCCGCCGCCTTCCGCAGCGCGCACCTCGACCGAGCCCCCGTGCACCTCGGCCACGCGCTTGACCACCGCGAGGCCGAGCCCCTTGCCGGTCTGCCGGGTGGTGAAGAAGGGCTCGAAGATCCGGCTCGCGTCGGGCGGCGCGATCCCCGGGCCCTGATCCTCCACCACCACCGAGCCCAGGATCTCGTCGCCGCCGATCCGCACCGCCACCCTGCCGCCTGGCGGCGAGGACTGCACCGCGTTGCGCACCAGGTTCTCCACCGCCACCTGCACCAGGTGGGGATCGGCGTTCACCTGCACGGCCGGCGACGCCGCGATCAGCTCGACCACTGCCCGGTTGTCGATGGCGGCAGCCAGCTCGATCGCCCGCCGCACGAGGGGCTCCAGATCGATGGGCCGCACCCGCGGCTCGAGGGGCCTCGCGAGGTCGAGGAGATCGGTGACGAGCCCGTCGATCCGTTCCGCCTCCTCCTCGATCATCTCGAGCAGATCCTCGGTAGGCAGCTTGCCCGCGTTGCGCTTGAGCAGCGCCACCGCGTTGAGGATCGCCCCCAGCGGATTGCGCACCTCGTGGGCGAGCACCGCCGCTGCATCGCCCACCGCTGCGGCGCGCTCCTGCGCCACCAGCGCGTCCTGCACCTGGGCGATCTCCTTGAGCCGCTGCGCCGCCCGCTTGTGGTGGCGGGCGTTCTCGAGGGCAGCGCCGAGGTGCCGGGTGAAGAGCGCCAGCGTCGCCGCCGCCGCCGGGGTGAGGGATTCTCCCTCGACGACGAGGAGGCCGAAGGGCCCCTCCTCGAGACGGATCGGCGCGGCGAAGAGCCGGTGGCTCTCGAGCAGCGCCTCCGCCAGCTCGGCGCCGACACCGAGCCCCCGGGCAGAGACCCGCGCGTCCTGGAAATAGACGGGCTCGCCTCCGGCGAAGAGCCGTTCCGCCGCGGGGCAGGAGGTGAGCGGGAGCCGGACCGCGGTGATCGGCAGCCCCGCCAGCCGCTCGATCTGCTCGCGGGCTCCCTCGGGCAGGAGGCCGGGCCCGAAGCGCAGCTCCTCCCCCTGGAGCAACAGGATCGCCGCCCGCAGGCCCTGCCCCGCGAGCACGGCCATCGCCTTGTCGAGGACGTTCGCCTCGTCGCGGCAGCGCACGAAGGAATCGGCGGCGCCTGCCAGCGCACGCGAGAGGCGGCGGCTGAGCGCTTCGGCGTCCGCGTCGAGGACGAGAACGAGGCTCTCGCCGTCCCGTCCCGGCATCTCCGATTGGCGCATGCAGACCTCGCGCTCCTCGCCGTCCGCAGCGCGGATCCGCGCCCAGAGCGAAGGGGACGGGACCGCACCCTGCACCCGGGCCCGGTTGACCTCCCGGAGCCAGCCGGCGTCGCCGTGCGTGACGAAGCGGGCGAGGAGCGCCTCGGAGGAGGCACCGACGAGCGCCGCGGTCTGCAGGCCGAGGAGCGCCGCGAGCGCCCGGTTCGCGTAGACCACCACATCCCCGCGGAGCACGGCGAGCGGTACGGGCAAGGTCTCGAATACCTGCAGGTCCGGTCGGATCAGCACGGTTTGGGCCCCCTGGCGTCCGTCGCAGTCTACACGGACCGCGCGCGGCAGATGCACACCCGATGCTCACAAAGGCGCAGGCTCCGGCCATTCCCAGGCGCTCCGCCAGCCGCCGTGGGCCTCCGCTCCCGCGACGAAGCGCTGGTAGAAGGGATGGTGGGCGAGGGTCGCCGAATCCCCGACGACGAAGAGGTGCCTGCGAGCCCGGGTGATCGCCACGTTCATCCGACGGAGATCGGCGAGGAACCCGAGCGTTCCATCGGCGTTGGAGCGGGTGAGCGAGAGGAGGATCGCGTCCTTCTCCCTGCCCTGGAACGCGTCGACGGTGTCGATCTCCACCGCGTCGGAGAGCCCCTGACGCATCGCACCATCGCGCAGCAGCGCCACCTGCGCGCTGTAGGGCGCGATCACCGCCACCTCCGCGGCTGGCAGCCCCGCCTCGATCAGCTCCCGGGCCCGTGCCAGCACCAGCGCCGCCTCGCCGGGGTTGGCGAGGCTATCGCTCTGCGGCGGCGCCTCCTCCTCGAAGCCCTTGCCGGCGGTGTCGACGAAGAGGAGCGGCGGCGACTCCACGCCGGGCAGGTCGAGGCGCCTGCCCGCCACCGACGGGTGGGCGCGCAGCTCGCCGCCGTACATCTCGGCGGAGGGGAAGGACATGATCCGCTCGTTCATCCGGTATTGCTCGCGGAGCATGCGGCGCACGCCGTCGCCGTGATCGCCGAGGAGCCGTTCGAAGAGGCTCACCGAGAGGCCGAGCTGCCCCGCCTCCTGCGAAATCACCGTGGGCGGCAGCTGCCGGTGATCGCCGGCGAGGATCACCCGTTCCGCCCGGAGGAAGGGCAGCAGCGACAGTGGCTCGATCGCCTGGGTGGCCTCGTCGAGGAGCGCGCGATCGAAGCGCTCCTCCCGCAACGTCGAGCCGGCAAGCGCGGTGCAGGTGGCGCAGATCACCTGCGCCCTGGCGAGCACCGCCCGCACCGCGCGCTTCTCCAACCGCCGCGCCTCGGCGAAGAGCCGCCGCGCCTCGCCCTGTGCCTCCCGGGCGTTGGCGAAACGATCGCGGCTCCGCCCGCGGCTGCGCTGCTTGCGGGCGTAGCCCTGCAGCTCGAAGGCGTCGTCGAAGAGATCCCGCGCCACCTTGCGATCGGGATCGGCCTCCACGAGCAGATCGAGGGTGTGCTCCTGCAGCCGCTCCGCCACCCGGGCAGGATGGCCCACCCGCACCACCCGCAGGCCACGGGCGAGGCAGAGCTCGAGCAGGTGATCGACCGCGGCGTTGCTGGCGGCGGTGGCGAGGAGCCGCTCGCCGCGAGCCACCGCCTGCACCGCGATCTCACCGAGCACCGTGCTCTTGCCGGTGCCCGGGGGCCCGTGGACGAGGAAGAAGTCCTGGGCGGCGAGACCGCGCTCCACCGCGTCGCGCTGCTCGGGGTTGAGCGCGATCGCCGGCAGCGGCTGCACCGTATCGAAGCGAGCGGGCTCCGCGCCCAGGAGGGTGTCGCGGCGGCGTCGGAGCACGCCCTTCTCCCAGCCCTGCACCGTGCGCACCGCGTCGCGGGCGCGGGCGAAGGTCACCTCGTCGGCGGCGAGGTCGATCCAGAGCCGTCCCTCCGCCACGAAGGGCGGCGGCATCTCGTCGAAGGCGAGGACGAGCGAGGTGCGACTCCGCCGCGCCACCACCGCCGGCACCGGCACCTCGGCGTCGCTGCGCCGGGGACGCACCAGCACCGGCGCCCCTACGTCGATGCCCACGCCGAGGGGGCTGCGATCCTCCCGCTCCATCGTGACCAGCAGCCTGCCGCCGAGGCCGAAGCTCTCGTCCACCGCCTCGAGATCCGCGAGCGCCATGCCCCGGGCCAGCTGCTCCTCCGGCGAGAGGGTGGCGCGCAGCTCCTCGAAGCGGCGGCGCTGCCCGTCGCGCTCGAGCTGGAGCAGGTGCTGCAGGTGGTCGAAATAGGCCGGCTCGCGGCGCATCGTCTCCTCCCGGCCGGCGCCCGATGCCCGATGCCCGATGCCCGATGCCCGAGTAGCCTGCCGTTGCTATCCAAGGTGGGAATGCGCGGTGAACCGCGCCCGTCGAATCGAGACCCCGATGAGCTGGGCCTGGCCCGTCCTCGCCACGCTGGTAGCCAGCGCCGCCGCCCTCGCCGGCAGCCTGCTGGTGTTGTGGCTGGGCCGCCTGCACCGCTCGCTCACGGGCCTGCTCCTCGCCTTCGCGGTGGGCACGCTGCTGGGAGCCGCGCTGCTCGACCTCCTACCAGAAGCGCTCGAGCTGGAGGAGGCCGAGGTGGTCTTCCCCCGCTTCCTCCTCGGCATCCTCGGCTTCCTCGCCTTCGAGCGGCTGGTGCGCTGGCGCCACCCCCACGAACACGATCCCGGGCACCTGCACGACCACCCGATGCAGGCGACGGTGCCGCTCGTCCTCTGGAGCGACGCCCTGCACAACCTGGTGGACGGCTTCCTCATCGGCGCCGCCTTCTCGAGCAGCACCGAGCTCGGCGTCGCCACCACGCTGGCGGTGGTGGCCCACGAGATCCCGCAGGAGGTCGGCGACTACGCCGTGCTCCTGGGGGCGGGCATGCACTGGAAGCGGGCGCTCTTCCTCAACTGGCTGGTGCAGCTGCCGCCGGTCGCCGCCGCCGCGGGCACCTTCCTGCTGGGGCAGCAGGTCGACGGCGCGATCGCGTGGCTCCTGCCGCTGGCAGCAGGGAGCCTCGTCTACATCGCGCTCGCCGATCTCGTTCCGTCACTCCACCACCGGGCGGCGGGGCGCGCCGCCCTGGTGCAGTTGGCGGTGGTGGCCGCGGGCGTCGCCGCGATCGCTGGCGTCGGCGCGCTCGTGCACTAACGCTTCTTCTTCTTTGCCGCCTTCCACACCGAGGCCATCCAGCCTTCGATCTCCTTCACGGTGTGGGGGATGTTCTCGGAGAGGTTCTTCACCCCGCGGGCGGTGACCGCCACGTCGTCCTCGATGCGCACGCCGATGCCGCGGTACTTCGCGGGGACGGTGAGATCGTCTTCCTGGAAGTAGAGCCCCGGCTCCACGGTGAGGACCATGCCCGGCTGGAGCTTGCCGTATTTGTAATTTTCCATGCGGGCCTGCGCGCAGTCGTGCACGTCGAGGCCGAGCATGTGGCTCACGTTGTGAAGCGAGTAGCGCTTGTAGAACTGGTGCTCGTCGGCGAGCGCCTCCTCGGCGCTCTCGAGGATGCCCAGCCGCTCCAGCCCCTCGGCGAGGATCCGCATCGCCACGCGGTTGGGCTCCATGAAGTCGTTGCCCGGCTTCACCGCTGCGATGGCGGCGGTCTGCGCCTCGAGCACCAGCTCGTAGATCTCCCGCTGCTCCTTCGAGAACTTCCCCGAGACCGGCAGGGTGCGGGTGATGTCCGCGGTGTAGAGGGTGTCGCGCTCCACGCCGGCGTCGAGGAGCAGCAGGGTGCCGGGCTTCAGCTTCGCGTCGTTGCGGGTCCAGTGGAGCACGCAGGCGTTGCAGCCGGACGCGGCGATGGTGCCGTAGCCGACGTCGTTGCCCTCCATCCGCGCGCGGAGGTTGAAGACGCCCTCCACCTCGCGCTCGCTCTGCGCGAAGGCGAGGCGCTCGATCACGTCCTCGAGGCCGCGCATCGTCGAGTCGACCGCTGCCTGGAGCTCGCGGAGTTCGAGCTTGTCCTTGATCAGCCGCATCTCCGAGAGATGGACGGCGAGCTCGCGGTCGCGCGCGTGCTGCGCCCGGACGTGGTGGTCCACCTGGGAGGAGACGCCGCGGAGCACGCGCGAGGGACGAGTCACCCCGCCGCCCAGCCCGTCGAGGTAGGCCGGCAGCTCGGGCAGCCCGCGGGCCTCGTCGACGCCGAAGCGCACCTCGCTCTCCTGCACGCCGAGGCGCGCGCCCACCCACAATTCGCCCTTGTTGCGGTCGGTGTAGAAGGTGGCGTCGGAGCGGCCGGGGTTGGGCTCGACGAAGAGGATGTCCTTGTGGCCGCCGCCTGCCTTCGGCTCGAGGACGAGCACGCAGTCGGGCTCGACGTTGCCGGTGAGGTAGTAGAACTCCGTGCCGGGGCGGAAGCGGTAGTTGGTGTCGTTGGCCCGGACCTTCTCGTGGCCGGTGGGGATCACCAGGGTCTCGCCGGGGAAGGCGGCGGAGAGCGCCTTGCGGCGGGCGGCGAAATTCTCCGCGCCCTTCACCTTCGTCACCTTCGGCCGCCGCTCCTTCCAGCCGGTGAGCATGAAGTCGAGGAGCGCCTGCGGCGCCGCGCTGTCGTGGCTCGCGGGCTTCGGCGTCGACTCGGAGGGGACGATCGGGGTCTTCTGGCGGGAGGCTTTGGTACGCATGCGCGTCACTGTAGCCTTCGGCGCCGCCCGTTCAAGTCCCGCGGGAGCTGCAGGCGGCCCCAGGGGGATATCGAGACGATCAGGCAGCGGCGGTGGCGAGCGCCTCGCGCCGCGAGCCGGCCCGGGCGGTGTCGAGGCCGAAGCGGCCGCCGCCCACGAAGATCAGGCTGGCGAGGACTCCGTGGGTGATGGCGTTTGGTTCCCCCTTCAATGCTTCAAGTTCGAATTTGTTTCCCGCGGCGGCCTTTCAGCGGGCGACGGCGACGCCGAGCTTCTTGCAGAGCCGCCCCAGCCCCTCCTGCTCGTCCGGCTCCAGCGCCGCGAGCGCCTCGACGATGCGCGCCAGATGCCGGGGGAAGACCGCAGTGATGAGCCGCTTCCCCTCGTCGGTGAGGTGGACGGTGACGAAGCGCCGGTCCTCCTCGCTGCGGACGCGCTGCACCAGGCCCCGCTTCTCGAGGTTGTCGACCACGGTGGTCACGTTGCCGCCAGAGGTGAGGAGCTTCTGGCCGAGGTCCCGCTGGCACAGCGGCCCAAGGTGGAGGAGCGCCTCGAGGATCCCGAATTGCGAGCCGGTGAGCCCCTCCTCGTCGAGCCGGCGCTCGAGGGAGCTACCGAGGGAGCCCACGGCGCGCATCAGCTTGATATAGGTGTCGAGCGCGCGGATTTCGGTCTCGCTGCCCTTGTAGTGGGTGCCCAAGGCGCCTCCAATGGTTCAAATTCGAAGTAACGCCGGATCGAGACGCCGTCAAGGTGCGGGCCGAGCAGGCCCGCGATCACGCCGCGGCGAAGGACCTGCGCAGACCGCCTGTTGTAGGAAACCGATGAGCACAGCCAGCCTTCTGAAGCAGCTTCCCGCCGACGGCGCCGACACCACGGCGATCCTCGAGAATTTCGTTAACTGGGCTTCGAGCAAGGGCCTCGAGCTCTACCCGGCGCAGGAGGAGGCGATCCTCGAGCTGCTCGACGGCAAGCACGTGATCCTCTCCACCCCCACTGGCTCCGGCAAATCGCTGGTGGCGCAGGCGCTCCACTTCCAGGCGATGGCCGAGGGGAAGAAGAGCTTCTACACCTGCCCGATCAAGGCGCTGGTGAACGAGAAGTTCTTCGCGCTCTGCGACGCCTTCGGCCCCGAGAACGTGGGGATGATGACCGGCGACGCCTCCATCAACAAGGAGGCGCCGATCATCTGCTGCACCGCGGAGATCCTCTCGAACCTCGCCCTCCGCGATCCCGGCGCGCGGATCGACTGCGTGGTGATGGACGAGTTCCACTACTACGGCGACAAGGACCGCGGCATCGCCTGGCAGGTGCCGCTGCTCATCCTGCCGAAGACGACCTTCCTCCTGATGAGCGCCACCCTGGGCGACACCACGCGGATCGAGCAGGGGCTCGAGGAGGTCACCGGCAGGAAGGTGGCGGTGATCCGCGGCGCCGAGCGGCCGGTGCCGCTCGAGTTCGACTACAGCGAGGTCCCGCTCCACGAGACGATCGAGAAGCTGGTGGAGAAGGACCGGCACCCGATCTACCTGGTCAACTTCTCCCAGAAGGCCGCGGCGGAGCAGGCCCAGAACCTGATGAGCGTGAACTTCTCCTCGAAGGAGGAGAAGGCGAAGATCGCCCAGGCCCTCGAGGGCACGCGCTTCGACACGCCCTACGGCAAGGAGCTGCAGCGCTTCCTCCGGCACGGCATCGGCCTCCACCACGCGGGCCTCCTGCCGAAGTACCGGCTCCTCGTGGAGAAGCTCGCGCAAGCCGGTTTGCTCAAGGTGATCAGCGGCACCGACACCCTCGGCGTCGGCGTCAACATCCCGCTGCGCACGGTGCTCTTCACCCAGCTGTGCAAATACGACGGCGAGCGGGTCGGCGTGCTCACCGTCCGCGACTTCCTCCAGGTGGCGGGGCGCGCGGGCCGCAAGGGCTTCGACGACCGCGGTTACGTGGTGGTGCAGGCGCCCGAGCACGTGATCGAGAACATCAAGATCGCGGAGAAGCAGGCGGCCAACCCGAAGAAGAAGGTGCAGAAGAAGCCGGCGCCGACCAAGGGCTACGCCCACTGGGACAAGCAGACCTTCGAGCGGATGTTCTCCAAGCCGCCCGAGGCCCTCGAGTCGCGCTTCGACGTGACCCACAGCCTGCTGCTCACGCTGATGCAGGCAGACGGCCGCGGCGACGTGGGCTACCCGCGCCTGCTCACCATGATCCAGCGGGCCCACGTGCACGACGCGGCGAAGAAGCGCTTCAAGCGCCTCGCCGCCGCCCGCTTCCGGCAGCTGCGCAAGGCGGGGCTCGTCGCCCTCACCGAGTGGCACGGGCGCAAGGGCCGCGCGGTGGAGGTCGATCCCTCGCTCCAGGAGGATTTCTCCATCCACCACACCCTCTCCCTCTACCTCCTCGAGACGCTGGCGCGCCTCGACAAGGAGAGCGAGAGCTACGCCCTAGACGTGCTCACGCTGGTGGAATCGATCCTCGAGAACCCGTGGACGATCCTCTACAAGCAGCTCGACAAGGCGAAGGGCGAGAAGGTCGCCGAGCTCAAGGCGCAGGGGATGGACTACGAGGACCGCATGGCGGAGCTCGAGAAGGTCGAGTACCCCAAGCCCCTGCGCGAGTTCGTCTACGAGACCTTCAACGCCTTCGCCGACAAACATCCCTGGGTCGGCGAGGAGAACATCCGGCCCAAGTCGATCGCCCGGGAGCTCTACGAGAGCCTCTCGAGCTTCGACAACTACGTGCGGGATTACGGCCTGCAGCGCAGCGAGGGCGTGCTGCTGCGCTACCTCACCGATGCGTACAAGACGCTGACGCAGACGGTCCCGGAGGCCTACCACGACGAGCGCGTCGACGAGGTCGTCGCCTTCCTGCGCACCACGCTGCGCGGCGTGGACTCCTCCCTCCTCGACGAGTGGGAGTCGCTGCGCAGGCCGGGCCAGAAGGTCGAGATCGCCGGCGTGGAGGAGAAACCCTACGACCTCGCCGAGGATGCACGGGGCCTGCGCCTCCGCGCCCGCGTCGAGCTCCATCGCCTCCTCAAGGCGGCCTCGCTGCGTGATTGGGAGAGCGCCCTTGCAGCCCTGCAGCCCGGCCACGAGTGGACCGCGGAGAAGCTCGAGGCGGAGCTCGCTCCCTTCTTCGAGGAGTTCCGCGCCATCGACACCACGCCCTTCGCCAGGCAGGCGCACTTCACCAGGCTCGAGCAGAAGGAGCCCAGGCTGTGGGAGGCGCAGCAGCGCCTCGTGGCGCCGCAGGCTGCGGCCGCAGCGCTGGGGGACGAGGAGGACGAGGAGCGCGGCGCCACCGAGTGGGCGCTCTTCTGCACGATCGATCTGCGCGGGCCCTACGACGACACGCAGCCGCTCCTCACCCTGCAGCGCATCGGCGCCTGAGCTCGCTGCAGGGGGTGGACGTTCTGTCCACCTCCCCTCGATCTGCGGTATGAGCCCCCCTTCCACCGGGGGCTTCTGGCGCCGCCTCGCGGCAGCAGGTCGAGCATGGAACGAATCGAGCGCTTCTTCCGGATCCACGAGCGGGGATCCACCGTCGGAACCGAGGTCCGCGCCGGCGTGGCCACGTTTCTGACGATGGCCTACATCCTCTTCGTGAACCCGCAAATCCTCGCGGAGGCGGGGATGCCGGTGGCCGACGTCACCATCGCCACCGCGCTCGGCGCTGCGATCGCCACCCTGGTGATGGGGCTCTACGCCAACTACCCCTTCGCGCTGGCGCCGGGCATGGGCCTCAACGCCTACTTCACCTACGGCGTCGTCCTCGGGATGGGCGAGACCTGGCAGACGGCGCTGACCGCCGTCTTCCTCGAGGGCCTGATCTTCATCGGCCTCTCCTTCGGCGGCGTCCGCACCATCATCCTCAACGCCATCCCCCACTCGATCAAACGCGCCACCGCAGCGGGCATCGGCCTCTTCCTCGCGCTGATCGGCTTCCGCAACGCAGGGCTCGTGGTGGACAACCCGGCGACGCTGGTGGGCCTCGGCGATCTGCAGTCGTGGCCGGTGCTCCTCGCGCTCCTCGGCGTGGCGCTCATCGCCGCGCTGGAGAGCCGGAAGTTCAAGGGCGGCATCCTCGTCGGCATCGTGGCGATCACCGTGATCACCTGGCTCACCGGCCTCGCCGCAGCACCCGCCTCCTTCTTTTCCATGCCCTCGTTCCCGAAGGAGACCTTCCTCGCCTTCGAGTGGGATCACCTCTTCACCGGCAAGCTCCTCACCGTGGTGATCGCCTTCCTCTTCGTCGACATCTTCGACACCGCGGGCACGCTCCTCGGCGTGGGCCGCGTCGCGGGTTTCCTGAACGAGAAGGACGAGCTGCCCAACGCCAACAAGGCCTTCACCGCCGACGCGGTGGGAACGGTGGCCGGCGCCGCGCTGGGCACCAGCACCGTCACCACCTTCATCGAGTCGGGGGCCGGCGTGGAGGAAGGGGGCCGCACCGGCCTTACCGCGGTGGTGGTCTCCTTCTTCTTCCTCCTCGCGCTCTTCTTCACGCCGATCTTCACCGCCGTTCCCGCGGTGGCCACCGCCCCCGCGCTGATCGTGGTCGGCGCGCTGATGATCGGCGGCGTGGTGGATCTCGACTGGCGCAGGCTCGACGAGTCGGTGCCGGCCTTCCTGACCGTGGCGATGATGCCGTTCACCTATTCGATCGCGAACGGCGTCGTCTTCGGCCTGCTCTCGTGGGTGGTGATCAAGGTGATCAGCGGCAGGGCCCGCGAGGTGCACGGGGTGCTCTGGATCCTCGCCGGGCTCCTCGCCGCCTACTACTCCTTCCTGCGCGTCGGTTGATCGCCGGTTAATCGAGGCTGCAGGAAGTGGCGCCGCCGTCCGCCACCTGGAGCGTGCCGAAGGGCGCGCCGTTGGCGCGGAGGCTGTAGCCGCCCGGATCGAGCGCCGGCATCCCGCAGGGGACGATCGCGCTGGCGCAGGCCTCGTCACCTGCCGCAGCGCAGCTGTCCTGCTCCACCGCGAGGAAGATCGCGCCGCCGTCGCGGCGCACGGTGCAGCGGATCTCGCCGCAGGGATCCTCCTGCCGGGCGGTCTCCACGTCGAGGGTGAAGGCCTCCCCCGGGGCGAAGGTCCCCTGGGTGCAGGCGTTCTGGACCTTCATGTCCTTCACGCCGTCGGTGCAATCGTCGCCACAGCCCGTGGCTACGAGGGAAGCCGCCAGCAGGGAGGCGGCGATGCTGAGGATGCGCTTCATCCCCGCAGGTTCGCACGGCGCCCGGCGCCTGCGGAAGTGGCTCGCGCCCCTGGAAGCCACAGCCCGGCGGTCGGTCGACCGGGATAGTTGCGATATAGGTGCGCCGCCTCGGGGGATCGAAGGAGTCCGCATGATCCGCACCGCACTCGCAGCGCTCGTCCTGCTGCTGCCGCTCGCCGCTCCCGCGGCCCGCATCGTCAACGTCCAGCCCGCCGCCTCGAAGGGCGCGGTCGAGGGGATCAGCGGCGAGATCTCGGGCCTGCTCAACTGGACCACCGGCAACACCGAGGTGACGCAGATCTCCGGCGCCGCCGCGGGTCTCTACCTCACCGGCCGCCACCGCATCTACCTCACCGCCCGCGCCTCCTACGGCCTCGACGACGAGGAGGCCTTCATCAACAACCTCTTCGAGCACCTGCGCTACCGCTACCGGCTCCTGCCCTGGCTGAGCCCCGAGACCTTCGTGCAGCACGAGTACGACGAGTTCCGGCGGCTGCAGCTCCGGGCGCTCTTCGGCCTGGGGCCGCGCTTCGATCTGCCGCTGCCTCGAGGATACGAGGTCGCCATCGGCACGGCGTGGATGCTGGAATACGAGCGCTTCACCGAGGGGGACGAGGTGGACGCAGGCGAGGAGGAGCTCAACCAGCGCTGGTCGAGCTACGTCTTCGCGTCGGCGATCCCCACCGACGGGATCGCGCTCACCCACACCACCTACGTGCAGCCGAAGTTCGACGAGTTCGACGACTACCGCCTGCTCAGCGAGACGGCGGCGATCCTCGACGTGAAGACGTGGCTCGCGGTCAAGCTCGCCTTCACCAGCGCCTACGACAGCGAGCCGCCGGACGGCGTGGAGAAGCTCGACACGAGCTTCACCACCTCGCTGCTCTTCCGGCTCTGACGGACGTTCAGCGCCGTCCGCCGTGGTCGGGGATCTTGCCGGGGCTGCTCCGGTTCGCAGGCGCCGGCGGCTGCGTGTCGCCGGTGGGCCGTGGCCCGCGGTAGTGGCCGCCCTCGATGGCGGCATCGGCCTTCTCGCCGGTCCGCTGGCTCTCGTGGCGATCGGTCGAGGTGTCTTCGGGTCGGTGCGGCATCTTCTCCTCCTCTTCGCGTTCTCGAATTCAGCCCTTCACCACGCCCACCGGCACCAGCCGCGCGACCTTGCGCGCGATGCCTGCGTCGTGGACCACGTCGACCACCCGATCGACGTCCTTGTAGGCGAGCGGCGCCTCCTCGGCGAGCTCGGCATTGGAGGCGCAGCGGACCACGATCCCCCGCGCCTCCAGCTCCTTGCGCAGCGTGGCCCCATGCACCTGCCGCTTGCTGGCGGTGCGGCTCAGCGCCCTGCCGGCGCCGTGGCAGCAGCTACCGAAGGAGAGCGCCGCCGCTGCGTCGGTCCCCACCAGCACGTGGGAGGCGGTGCCCATGCTCCCGGGGATGAAGACCGGCTGCCCCACCGCGCGGTAGGCCTTCGGGATCTCCGGGCTCGAGGGGCCGAAGGCACGGGTGGCGCCCTTGCGGTGGACGCAGACCTGCCCCTCGTCGTGCTCCTCCACCTTGGCGGTGTTGTGGGCCACGTCGTAGACGAGGTGGAGCTCGGCCCTGGGCCCGAGGATCCGCGTGAAGACCTGCCGCGCCCGGTGGGCGATGACGTGGCGGTTGCCGAAGCCGAAGTTGGCGGCAGCGGCCATCGCGGCGAAATAGCCCTGCCCCTCCCGCGAAGAGAAGGGCACGCAGGCGAGCTGCCGATCGGGCACCTCGATGCCGTAATGCGGCATCACCACGTCCATCACCTTGAGCCAGTCGGTGCAGACCTGGTGGCCGAGGCCGCGCGAGCCGGTGTGGATGAGGAGCGTCACCCGGCCCTCTTCGATCCCGAGGGCCTTCGCCGCGGCCCGGTCGTAAACCTCGTCCACCACCTGCACCTCGAGGAAGTGGTTGCCGCCGCCGAGGGTGCCGAGCTGATCGTGGCCACGATTCTTCGCCCGCTCCGTCACCTGCTCGGAGCGCGCCCAGGGGAGCCTGCCACCGGATTCCATCCGCTCGAGATCCTCGGGGAGGCCGATGGAGAGCTCCGTGACCAGATAGGGCACGCCCTCGTTGAGCAGGTGATCGAGCTGCGCCCTGTCGAAGGCGAGCTGCTTGCTGGCGCGGCCGAAGCCCGCGGGCACGCTCCGCGAGAGCTCGTGGACCACCGCCTCGATCCGGTCGCCTACCGCCGCGTATTCGATCGCCGAGGTGAGGAGCCGCACGCCGCAGTTGATGTCGAAGCCGATGCCGCCTGGGGAGACCACGCCGTCGGGCAGCAGCGTCGCCGCCACGCCGCCCACGGGGAAGCCGTAGCCCTCGTGCATGTCCGGCATGCCGTAAGCCGCGCGGACGATGCCGCGCAGCGTGCTGACGTTGACGAGCTGATCGAGGGAGCGATCCCGGGCCATCTGCTCGGCGAGGACCTCGTCGGCGAAGACGCGGGCAGGCACCAGCATGTCCGGGCGGAAGTCGGTCCCCACCTCGTAGAGGCGGCTCCCGATCCGCTGCAGATGCGGCCGCGGCGTCGGAACGTGGACTTCGAGCTGTGGCTCCATCGCGGACCTCGTCGTGCGGACGTCAGGCCAAGCCTGCGCACGACGCGCGCGTCCCGCCCGCCCTATACGTCGAGGACCAGCCGTGCGGAGAAGCCCTCCGCCCCCTCCTCCACGTGCAGGTCGTGGAAGGTGGCGGCCTTCACCGCGGTCTTGAACTCGCGCGGAACGCAGCCGTGGATGCGCGCGCGGAGCCTGCCGCCGTCCGCCGCCTCGATCTCGAGGGCGGGGAAGACCTGGCCGGTGGTGTCGACGCGGTAGATCAGCTCGTCGACGAGGGCGACGAGAAGCGCCTCCCGATCGCGCCCCTCCACCTCGATCGTCGCCCCTTCGCCGCCCTCGCACGAGGCGCCGGGGGCCATCAGCTCGGCGAGGGCGCGGCCCGCCTCCCGGTAGAGCCCCGGCAGATCGGGCGCCTGGAGGTGGACGCGGACCTCGCCGGTGTGCTCGTCGAAGTGGTGCGTGCCCTCGTGCATCGCAGATCCATGGTCACGGCTGCGGCGCCCACCAAGTCGGGGCGGTGTACGGTCAGAGCACCGCCAGCTCCCCGGCGGCCCCGGAGGAAAGGCCTCGTCGATCCGCTGGAGCTCGTCCGCGGAGAGCAGCAGATCGCCGGCCTCGGCGTTGTCGACCACGTGGCCCGGGTCGCTCGACTTCGGGATGGTGAAGAGCAACGGATCGCGCACGAGGAAGGCGAGCGCCACCTGTCTGGCCGTGGCGTCGCGGGCCCGGGCGATCGCCTCGAGCACCTGGCCCCCCGGCGAGTGGGCCGGCGCGGTCGTCGGCTTCCATCTTCCAGGTGCCCAGCCCGATCACGGGGAGCCGGATGCCGGTCCAGCCGAAGCGCTTGTTCCGCAGGTGCGAGCGCCTCCTTTCGCTGGTGGAGCATGTGCCCAGGCGGCCGGCGGTGCCAACCCGGCCCTTTGCCGCCCTCCCCCGCGTCGTGGGATATCGCCCGCCTGCATCGCGCTCGAGGCAGCGCAGTGTCCGAAAGCGGGCAGTCGCATCGCCCCGGGTTGAAGGGAAACGACGCGGCGGTGCGTCGCTTGGGCTTGGAAGAAACGCCAGCCCGGGGGGGATGGGATGAAGGTGATTCGGTCCGCAGAGGTGGAGGAGTACGGGGTCGGTGGGCATGCGGTGGCAGGGCTGGTGGCCCCGAGCCGTGGCGGCAGCGAGCTGACGCTGCAGCAGGCCCGGCTCGCCCCGGGCGCAGCCACACCGGAGCATCGGCACGATCGCGAGGAGCTGGTGGTGCTCGCCTCCGGCGTGCTCGAGGTGGCCTGCGGGGAGAAGACGCAGCGGGTGCTGCCTGGCGACGTGGCGATCCTGCCGGCGGGCACCTGCCACCAGCTCGTCAACGTGGCCCACGAGGAGGCGGTGATGCTCCTCGTCGGCGGCGCCGGCGCGCGCTCCTTCTGCAGGGACGGCAGGGAGCTCCCCACGCCGCCCTGGCTGCGCTGACCGGAGCGGGGGCAAAGAAGACGGGCGGCGCCGCGAGGAGCGGGCCGCCCGATTCTCGTTCAGGCCCTGCGGCCTTCAGGCCACGGCGTCGGGCTGCGCGTCGGCGTGGGCCTTCGCGAAGGGCTCGAGCGCTGCGCAGGTGGCCTCGATCCGCGCCAGGGTCGGGTAGTCCGCCGGATCGATGCCGAAGCGCCGCGAGGCGTAGAGCTGCGGCACGAGGCAGACGTCGGCGAAGCTCGGCGCGTCGCCGACCAGGAACCTGCCGGCGCTCTCCGCCGCCTCCACCTCGAGGGCGGCGAGCCCCTTGCGGATCCAGTGGGCGGCCCAGGCCTTCTCGTCGGAGCCGAGGGCCTTCACCTGCTGGATCACGCCGAGGTTCTGCAGCGGCTGGATCCCCGCGTTGATCACCTCGGCGAGCTGCCGCGCCTTCGCCCGGGCGAAGGGCGCCGCGGGCAGCAGCGCCGGCGCCGGATGGGTCTCCTCGAGGTATTCGAGGATCGCCATCGACTGCGCCAGGCGGACGCCGTCCACCTCGAGCACCGGTACCTGCTCCATTGGGTTGCGGCGCTGGTGCGCCGCGCCGTGCTGCTCGCCCCCGTCCTTCACCAGGTGGACGGGCACGTATTCGTAGGCGAGCCCCTTGAAGGCCAGCGCGATCCGCACCCGCCAGGAGGCGGAGCTGCGCCAGTAGCCGTAGAGCTTCACTTCTGCACCACGCGCTGGCGGATGCGGCCGAAGAGGCTCCTGCCCGCCTCGTCGAACATCTCGATCTCGACCAGGTCGCCGGGCTTCATGAAGGGCGTCTTCGGCGAGCCGGACTCGATGATCTCGACCATCCGCTGCTCGGCGAGGCAGGAGATGCCCCGGGCCCGATCCTCGTTGGAGACGGTGCCCGAGCCGACGATGGTGCCGGCGGTGTAGCTGCGGGTCTTGGCGATGTGCTGCACGAGGTCGAAGAAGGAGAAGTGCATCTCCGGCCCCGCATCCGTGTCGCCGACCAGCTCGCCGTTGAGCCAGGTCTGGAGGCGCAGGTGGACGCGCCCCTCCTTCCACGCACCGCCGAGCTCGTCGGGGGTGATCGCGAAAGGCGAAAAGGCCGAGGCAGGCTTGGACTGGAAGAAGCCGAAGCCCTTCGCCAGCTCGGGCGGGATGAGGTTGCGCAGGGTGACGTCGTTGACGAGCATCAGCAGCTTGACGTGCCGGCCTGCCTCGGCGGCGGTGGTGCCCTGCGGCGTGTCGTCGAGGACGACGGCGATCTCCGACTCGAAGTCGCAGCCCCACTCCACGTCGGCGAGCGGGATGTCGTCGGTGGGCGCGAGGAAGGCGCCCGAGCCGCCCTGGTAGACGAGGGGATCGGTGCGCAGGGTCGGCGGCGGCTCGGCGTTGCGGGCCTTGCGCACCAGGATCACGTGGTTGATGTAGGCCGAGCCGTCGACCCACTCGTAGGCGCGGGGCAGCGGCGAGGCGAGCTGCTCCACCTCCACCGGCGTCCCCTCGACCTCGCCCTTCTCGAGCCGATCGGCGAGGGCGCGGAGCTTCGGCTCCACGTTGGCCCAATCGTCGAGCGCGGCCTGCATCGTCGGAGCGATGCCGGTGGCCTTGGCGAAGACCGCGTGGTCGCGGCGCACGACGACGAGCGTTCCGTCCCGGGTTCCATCACGCAGGGTGGCGAGCTTCATCCCTCTCCTCGTTCCTTGCAGGCCGTGAGCGGCCCGCACCGGGGGTTGCAAGGGGTGCTTTTGGGACGAGGCCCGCGCCTGTGTCAAGCGAGGAGGGCGGATCGCCCTTCCTGCCGCTACTTCCCCTCGCGGACCGAGATCTGGGTAGCGAGGCCATCCTCCTCGGTGGAGCTGATCGCCACCGAGGCTTCGCGTCCCTCGGCCCTGCCGGCGAGGGTGACGAACTTCTGGCCATTCATGTCCATGTCGGTGCGCTCGACCGCGAGGCCCTTCGACTCGAGCTCGCGCTTGTAGTGCGCAGCGAGCGCCTCGATGTCGCCGTCGTTCTGCAGGCTGGCCATGAAGGTGCGCTCGGTGGCGTTCTTCATCGAGGCGCTGCCCTGGATCTTCGAGCCGGCAGCAAGTGCGAAGGGGAAGCCGTCGGGGAGCTTGCCCTCGCCGCCGCCGTCGAAGCGGAGCTCGCCGTCCTTGCCCTTGATGGTGACGGTGCCCTCGTCACCTTCGGCGTTCACCTCGACGGTCTCGCCGTTCTCACCGCGGAAGGTGATCTTGCCGCCCTTCTCGTCGATGTCGGCGTCGACGCCGGCGGCCTTCATCGCCTGCTCGGTCGCGAGCTCGGCACAGGCGCCGCAGCCGGTGAGAAAGGATGCGGCCAGGGCCGCGAGAACGATGCTCGTACGCATGGAATCCCCCCAAAGTGTTGCTGAATGGCACCGATCCTAGGCGTTCCGGGCCGTTTTGGGGAAGTGCGGTCGATTGCACTCCCATGACGGCGTCAGAACGAGCCCCCCATGCTGCCGCCCATCGCCGAGAAGATCCCCATCAGGCCGACGGCAGCGGCGCAGCCGCAGCAGAGCAGCAGGACGAGGCCGGGCGCGAGCACGGCGGCGGTGGCCTTTCCCGTGGTGGTGCGCTGCATCGCGGCGAGGCCCTGGATCGTGATCACGGCGATCCAGACCGTGGCGGCGAGGCCGCCGACGAAGGGCACCACGTTGAGGAGCTGGGGCCCCTGCGCGTAGGCCACGGTGCGGAAGGTCGCGTCGAAGCCGCGGTTGGCGCAGCCGAAGACGAGGCAGCCCAGGTGGATCAGGCCCGCGCCGAGGAAGAGGCCGATGGCGGAGAAGATCGGCGAGACCGCCACCTGCCCCCAGGCGGCCAGCGGCTCGCCCTCGGTCATCAGCGTGAGCGGCACCGCCCAGAGGCCGCCGAGGAAGGAGCCGAGGGTCGCGAGGATCCAGCCGTAGAGGAAGGCCTCGCCGATGTCGGTGGTCTTGAGCCTGGCGAAGAAGCGCTTCGGATCGAGGCTCGCCTGCTTCCAGGTCTCGACCAGGGCGTTCCAGGCGCCTAGCTCGCTGCGGCGCTCCCAGGGCGACTCCTCCTCCTGCGGCGCTTCCGGCGGCTCCCAGCCGCCACCGCCCCAGCCCCCGCCGCCGCCGCCGCCGGGCGGAAGTGCACCGCCTGGCGGATGGCCGCCGCCAGGCGGGAGAGCGCCGCCGCCCCACTGCGGCGTTCCCGGCCCGGGCTGCTCCGGCGGCGCGCCCCACTGCGGCGCGCTGGGCGCCTGCTGCCGCGGGCCGCTGCCGGGATGGGCGCCAGGCTCACCGGGCTGCGCCCAGGGATCGAAGCGCGGCGCGCCGGGCTGGCCACCGCCGACCACCTCCGGCCCCTCCACCGGCTGCTGCTGCCCGGCGCCCTCGCCAGGCTGCACCATCCGCGGCTCGGGCACGGCTTCGCTCGCGCCGGGGAGCGGCAAATCGAGCTCCGCGCCGCAGTGCGGGCAGAACTGCCGCCCGTAGCGTTCCGAATTGAAGGTCTTCTGGCACCACGAACACTTCACCAGCATGACGGCAGCTCCCGTTGCGAACGGCCCATCCTGCACCGCCGCGCCCTCCGCCGCACGAAAAAGGCCCGGCCACGCGTGCGGCGCGGCCGGGCCCTCTTTGGCTACGAAAGCCTGCGGCGGATCAGACCGGCTTCACCGACTCGCCCACCGACTCCGAGGTGTCGGTGCTGCCGGTCTCGCTCTCGATCCGCATCCCGTAGAAGGAGCGGTAGACGAAGACGAGGGCGGCGAGGAAGAAGACCACCGAGAGCACGAGGCTCGTGGTCCGCGGCAGCTGCACCGCAAGCTCCACGGTGAGCAGGCCGAAGAGCGTGGTGAATTTGATCACCGGGTTCATCGCCACCGACGAGGTGTCCTTGAAGGGATCGCCGACGGTGTCGCCGACGACCACCGCAGCGTGGAGCGGCGTCCCCTTCGCCTTGAGCTCCACCTCGACCACCTTCTTGGCGTTGTCCCAGGCGCCGCCGGCGTTGGCCATGAAGAGCGCCTGGAAGAGCCCGAAGAGCGCGATCGAGATCAGATAGCCGATGAAGAAGAAGGGCTCGAGGCAACCGAAGGCCAGCGCCATCAGGAAGACGGTGAGGAAGATGTTGACCGTGCCCTTCTGCGCGTAGCGGGTGCAGATCTCCACCACCCGCTTGCTGTCCTCCACCGAGGCCTTCTCCACGCCCTCGAGCCGGATGTGGCGCTTGATGAACTCCACCGCGCGGTAGGCGCCGGTGGAGACCGCCTGCGTCGCTGCACCGGTGAACCAGTAGATCACCGCGCCACCGGCGATCAGGCCGAGGAGGAAGGGGGGGTGGAGCAGCGAGAGCTTCTCCACGTTGATGGTGAGCCCGTCGGTGAGCAGCACCACGATGGAGAAGATCAGGGTGACGGCGCCCACCACGGCGGTGCCGATGAGCACGGGCTTGGCAGCTGCCTTGAAGGTGTTGCCGGCGCCGTCGTTCTCCTCGAGGTAGTCCTTCGCCTTGTCGAAGTCCGGCCGGAAGCCGAAGTCGCGCTGCACCTCCTCGTGCACGCCGGCGACGTTCTCGATGAGCGAGAGCTCGTAGACCGACTGCGCGTTGTCGGTGACCGGGCCGTAGGAATCGACGGCGATGGTGACCGGGCCCATGGCGAGGAAGCCGAAGGCCACCAGGCCGAAGGCGAAGATGGCGGGCGCCACCATGAAGTCGATGAGGCCGAGGGTGGAGACGCCGTAGCCCAGCGCCATCAGGCCCATGATCACGAGGCCCATCCAGAAGGCGGAGAAATTGCCGGCGATCAGGCCGGAGAGGACGTTGAGCGAGGCGCCGCCCTCGCGGGAGGAGATGACGATCTCCTTCACGTGGCCGGAGTTGGTGGAGGTGAAGACCTTGATCACCTCTGGGATGACTGCGCCGGCGATGGTGCCGCAGGCCATGATCGCCGAGAGCTTCCACCAGAGGCTGCCGTCGCCGACGCTGCCGAGGAGGAGCCACGAGACGGCGAAGTTGAGGCCGATGGAGACGAGCGAGGTGAGCCACACCAGGAAGGTGAGCGGCGCCTCGAAGTTCATCTTCTGGGCGTTCTGGTAGCGCGCCTTCGCGATCACGGCATTGATGCCGTAGCTGAGCGCGGAGCCGACGATCATCAGCGACGCGATGGCGAAGATCCAGACGAGGAGCTGCACCTGGATCGCGGGGTCGTTCACGGCGAGGAGCACGAAGGCGATCAGGGCCACCGCGGTCACGCCGTAGGTCTCGAAGCCGTCGGCGGTGGGGCCCACCGAGTCGCCGGCGTTGTCGCCGGCACAGTCGGCGATCACACCGGGGTTGCGGGCGTCGTCTTCCTTGATGTTGAAGACGATCTTCATCATGTCCGAGCCGATGTCGGCGATCTTGGTGAAGATGCCGCCGGCGATGCGCAGCGCCGAGGCGGCGAGCGACGAGCCGATGGCGAAGCCGATGAAGCAGCTGCCCGCGTAATCCGCCGGGACGAAGAGCAGGATCGAGAGCATGAGCAGCAGTTCGAGGCTGATGAGCGTCATGCCGATGCTCATGCCGGCGCGGAGCGGGATCGAGTAGGTCGGGAAGGGCTTGCCCTGGAGGCTGGCGAAGGCCGCCCGGCTGTTCGCCCAGTTGTTGATCCGGATGCCCATCCAGGCCACGCCGTAGGAGCCGGCGATGCCGAGGAGGCTGAAGAGCAGGATCACTGCGACCTTGCCCGCCGAGAACCCCCGGAGCATGCCGAAGTAGACGATCATGATCAGGCCGACGAGGGCCTCGAGGGCGAGGATGAACTTGCCCTGCGTGATCAGGTAGGTCTTGCAGGTCTCGTAGATCAGGTCGGAGATCTCACCCATCGAGCGGTGGGTGGGCAGGCGCTTCAGCGCACCCGACATCACGAAGCCCATCACCAATCCGAGCACCGCGATCACCAGACCGCCAACCAGGATGGTCGTACCCGAGATGCCGCGGAACGAAGCCGTGCCGAAATCCGGGAGCACGAGGTTCGCATCGCCGGCCGCCCGTGCAGCAGGAGCGAAGAAGAGAGCGCAAAGGAAGGCTGCACCGGACAGGAGACGTACCACTGCCTTCTTGTCCGGGACGAGACGCGGAACGTTCATGAGGCGTGCTTCTCCATGCAGGTGCACCGAGGTGCACCCGGGAAAGCCTCGCGGAGCCGGGGTTGCGTGACCTGGCTGCCTGACTTTGGTTCCGTGGGGCTGGAAATGTGATGCGATCGTAGTACGCCGCACGCGGGGCGGTCCACGGGGGTACGGAGCTTTCGGTCCACTTTCGAGCGGCGCCTGCTTCGCGTCGTCGCCGGCAGCTGGTGGCGGCGCTGGCTGGCAAGCCACACGTAGCCACGGCCCTGGCACCGAACAAGTGGGCGCGGTGCGCCGCTTACATCAGGTAGCCGCCACCACCGGCGCCGCCGGAGACCTGCAGGAGCACCTGCGCCACCGTGTCGGAGACCTGGTCGAGGCGTCTCGCCACCGCGAACTCCTCGAGGAACTCCTGCCGCTGGCGGTGATCGACCAGGACCGCGGCGCCGACGAGATCGGCGAGCTTGCCCGGATCCCGCTCGCGCACGCAGGCCTCGGCGAGGGGCACCGCGGCGTTGTCCGGCAGCGCGGCAGCGAGATCGAGGACCAGCTGCCGCAGCGTCTGGCTCTGGGCCTCGAGGATGGGCCGCTCGGGTGCCGAGAGGACGTCCGCCACGGGTTCGGTCCGGACCACCCGGTAGCTCTTGCCCACCTCGAGCTCCTCGAGGACGCGCGCCCGACGCACACCGTGGAGGAGGATGTTGTAGCGGCCGTCGGCCAGGCGCTCCGCTGCCTGCACGTAACCGGCGCCGACGATGGAGTAGACGGGAGGCCGGCCCTGGTACTCCGTCTCCCAGCCCGGCGCCAGGAGCGCCACCGCCAGGACCCGGTCTTCGGCGAGCACGTCGGCGATCATCTCCCGGTAGCGGGGCTCGAAGATGTGGAGCGGGAGGTGCCCGCCCGGGATGAGCGCGGAAGACGGGAGCGGAAAGATCGGCAGGTGGGGCAACGCCGCATCGACCACCGCCTGCTCATCGACCTCGGCACTCACCCGTCCTCCTTCGCGCCCCCGGGACGCACTCGACCTCTCGGTTCGGCCGAGTGTAGTGCTTCCGCCTCCATCCGGCCAGACAGACGAAGGCCGGCTCGACGCACGAAGCGTCGGCCGGCCTGCATCCACGAAAACCGGGGCGAAGCTTCAGCCTTCGGTCCCCTCCGCCTTCGTCTCGCCTGCGGGGGCTGCGCCGCCGCCGCCAGCGATGATGGCGAAGTTGATGTTGAAGTAGCCTGCCTGGTTCGCGCTGTACATGACGCGCTTGACGATCTTGAAGGGCACGGCCTTGTCGGCCTGGATGTTGATGTCGCCCTTGAAGCCCTCACCGCTGCCACGGACCATCTCGTAGGCCTTCTTCTGGTCGCGGAGCTTCTCCTCGAGGGCGGGGATGTTCCAGTACTCCTCGCCTTCGATGTCTGCGACCTGGGCCACGCGGGAACCCTCGATCGAAATCTCCTCGCTGGAGACCTGGACCACGGGTGCGCGCTCGATCTGCTCGTAGTTGGCAGCCTCGGGCATCCGGATCTTGTCCGTCATGAACAGCAGGTCGCCATCGGCGCTGAACTGCTGGATGAGGAAGATGACCAGGAGCACGAAGACGTCGATCATCGAGGTGAGGTTCAGCTCGATGTTCGTGCCGTGCTTGCCCTTGGCGAATTTGGAGCCGAAAACCTTCGACTTCGACAGACGCTTACCGGGCCGCTTGCCCGGCTTGACGATCACGTTCTCCAGATGGCGGGACATGGTCGTTCCTCCTCACATCGCCGCGGAGACGGAGACGTCGGGCAGTTCGGCTTCCAGGCACTTGTCCACCGCGGTGACGAGGTTCTCGTACTGGATCGAGTCCTCCGCCATCACGGTGATCGCGCGCTGGTCCGGGTTGTCCTTCTTGATCACCTTGAGCTTCTCGACGAGCTTGGCCCCGTCGAACTTGCCCTCAGGCGTCTTGGCGATGTCGAAGGCGTTCGCGCCAGCGGTCAGCTTGTACCCCTGCTCGGTGAGCGTCAGGTTCAGCTGCAGCGTTGGCTTCGGCGGCTCCGACGAATCCGATGGACCACCTGCCTGCGAGACCTGGAGCTTGCCGATCTGGGTCCAGACCGCGGTCATCATCAGGAAGGTGATCATCATCGCCAGCATGTCGATGAACGGGACCAGCGGGATCTGCAGGTCAACGGACTTTTTGCCGCTGCCGCCGGTATCAACGCTTACGCCAGCCATGGTGCCTCGTGTTGCCTAAGAGCCCGACCCCACCGGCCGCGCTCCTGGTTGGACAAAGAAACCAGCTTCCGGGTTCCACGCCGGGGGACGCTTTTCTCAAAGCGTCCCCCAGGACGTGGGCGTTCGGAAGGCAAGGATCAGACGTTCTCGGTCTCGATGTGAGCCGGGATCTTCATCTTGTCCTTGTTGGCCACGACGAGGTTCAGCAGGCCCACCGACGTCTCGTTGATGTCGTCGAGCATGTGCTGGGTGCGGCCCTGGAGCACCGAGTAGCTGAGCAGCGCGATGATCGCGACGATCAGACCGAAGCCGGTGCAGTTCATAACGTGCGCAATACCCGAGGAGAGCAGCGCGGCCTTGTCCGCGGGGTTCGCGGCACCCACGCCACCGAACACCTGGATGAGACCGTAGATGGTGCCGAGGAGGCCGAAGAGCATGGCCGCGTTCGAGAACATCGCCAGGTAGGCGGTGCGCTTCTCGATCTTGGGCCCCTCACGGAGCATCGCCTCGTCCATCGCAGCCTGGACCTCTTCCGGGCCCTTCGGCACGTTGATCAGGCCAGCCTTGACGACGGCGGTGAGCGGGGTGCGCTTCTGGCCCGCGACGTAGCTGATCGCCTTGTCGAGGTCGCCGGCGTAGATGTGCTTCTTCAGACCGCGGAGGAAAGCCTCCTTGTCGATCGACGCCTTACCGAAGAGCACCATGAAGCGATCGACCGCGATGGCGATCGCGAACACGCCGCAGGCAGCGATCGGGTACATACCGAAGCCACCGTCCTCCCAGCTCTGTGCGAGCGAGGAGAAGAAGCCGCCACCCTCAGTTGCAGCCGCCACGACAGGCAGCAGGCTACCAAGCAGACCCATTTGTTCGACCTCCGAACGTCCCAGCCTTCATGGCATGGGGCCGACACATCGCTCGACCGATGCGCCAGGATGCAGTGAAAACCCGTATGCGGCAGGGAACGAAACCAAATCGCCCCGATGCTTCAAACGGGATCGTCTCTGAAAATGCGCTGGACCGTAACACCCCGAATTTGGACCTGTCAAGCGACCGCGTGGCAGGCCGAAACGCGCATTTCCTCAAGGAATCCGATCACCTACGCCGCGCCGCAGCAACCCCTGCGGCTCGGCCATCCAGGGCAAAGGCGCCCTCCGAAAACCGGTCGCACCCAATCATGGGAGTGCAGGGCTGCCCGGCTTTCGCCATCTTGGGAAGACCGAAGCATCCAACGGAGTGGGCATGGCACGCAAGAGGATCGGCGAGGTTCTGATCGAGAGGGGCCTGATCACGGCTCCGCAGCTCGATGCAGCCCTGGGCCACCAGCGCCAGGGTGGCGGCAGGCTGGGGACCACGCTCGTCGCCCTCGGGGCCTTGAGCGAGGGCCAGCTCACCGTGACCCTGGGCGAGCTCCAGGGGCTGCAGGTGGTCGACCTCTCTCGCGAGGTACCGGATTGGGCGGCGCTCCACCTGCTCCGTCCCGAGTTCTGCGAGCGGCACCTGGTCCTGCCGCTCTCGCTGGGCGAGGAGCGCGGCAGGCGCATCCTGCGCCTCGCCGTGGCGGACGCCCTCGACCTGCCCACCATCGACGCCATCGAGTACCAGACCAACTGCAAGGTCCGCCCGGTGCTCGCCGGCGCCTCGCAGATCCGCGCGGCGGTCGCCCGGTGGCTCCACGGCGGCGGCCATCGGAATTTTGATCTCGGTGGCGGCGGCGAGATGGAGCTGATCCGGCCCGGCGGCGTCGCCGAGATCGTGCAGACCGACACCGCGCTCCTCGACGCCGATTTCGAGGTGGAGGAGGGCGAGGTGCTCCCGCTCGTCGACGAGCTGGCGCCGGCCACCGGGCGCAGCAGGGAGATCTTCCAGGCCGACTACGACTTCCTCTTCGGCTCCGCGCCGAAGGCGGAGGACCGGGTCGAGGCGCTGGAGCGGAAGATCGACGCGCTGGCGGAGCTGCTCGAGCGCAAGGGGCTCTGCACCAGGCAGGAGCTCGAGAAGGCCCTCGGCGTCCGGCGCTCGCTGCCGGGACACGCCTAATCCTTCCCCGCCCGCTCGAGATCGACGATGCGGGCGTTGCCCACGTATTCCTTGGTCTCGTGCCGCGTGATCTTGCCGATCTTGCGGACGACCTCCGCCATCCGCTCCGCCTCGCGGAGGATGATCGCCACCGAGCGGCTCGCGGGATCCCCCTCGGCCAGGCGCCGCTGCAGCAGCTCCGCGTAGCCCATCACCGAGGTGAGCGGCTGGTTGAGCTCGTGGGCCGCAGCCCCTGCCAGCTCGACGATCATCGCCTGGCGCGCCGCGGCCTCGAGCTTCTGCCTCGTGGCGGAGAGCTCCCCCTCGATCCGCAAGCGGTCCCGCTGGTCGGTGAAGATGCCCACCGAGCCGATCGGCCCCCGGGGCCCCTCGATGATCGCAGCGGTCATCTGCACCGGGATGCGCTCGCCGGAGCGGTGCAGCACCTCGAAGAAGGTGGCGGAGAGGCGCCCCGCCCCGCCGTGCTCCTCCGATCGCAGGCGCCGCATCACCTCGCTGGCGCCGCGGTCCGGGTAGAGGGCGCGCACGTGGGCCTTGCCCACCATCGCCGCGGCGTCATGGCCGAGGAGGAGCTCGGCGCCCCGGTTGAAGAGGATGATCCGGCCCTGCATGTCGGCGGCGACGATGCCGTCCACCGACGACTCGATCAGCGTCTCGAGGAACTCCTTGGTGCGCTGCAGCTCGGTCTGGAAGCGCTTGCGCTCGGTGACGTCGCGGACCGAGAGCACCACCAGCTGCTCGTCGAGTTGGGAGGCGCTCACCTCGACGTGGACGATGCTGCCGTCCCTGCGGCGGGCCTCGAGGTCGAGGTTGCGGACCGGCTCCCCCGAGGCGACGCGCTCCACGAGGCTGCGGTAGACGCCCTCCTCCACCGGCAGGAGGACGTCGCCGACCTGCCGCCCCCGCACCGCGGCGGCGTCGAGGCCGAGGATCGCCAGCGCCGCGGGGTTGGCGGAGCGGATCGCACCGGTGCGCACGTCGACGAGGGCGATGCCGTCGGAGACGTGCTCGTAGATCTCTTCGTATTGCTTGCGGGCGTGGGCCTCCGCCTCGACCAGCTCGACGCGGCTGCGGATCCCCGCAACCGAGCGGGCGTTGCGCAGCGCCACCGCGGTGGCATTGGCCACCGCAGCGGCGAAGTCGAGCTCGCGCAGGGTGAAGCTGCGGCCGGTCTCGGCGGCGGAGGCGCGGAGGAAGAGCACGCCGAGGATCTCCTCCTCGAGGGCCAGCGGCAGCACCGCCATCGCGCCCATGCCCGCTGCGGAGACCGCGTCCTTCACGGGATCGAGGAGCGGGTGGCGGCTGGTGTCCTCGACGACCACCGCGCGGCGGGTGCGCAACGCCTCCCGGATCTCGGGGTATTTGGCCAGATCGATGGGGCGCTTCGCGATCGCCTCGTCGTCGGAGGTGGCGATCACCGTGCCCAGCTTGCCGCGGGCGTCGGTGAGGACCAGCGAGCAGCGCCGCAGCGAGAGCGCCTCCGCCAGGCGGCGGGTGACGTCGTGGAGGAGCGCGCCGGCGTCGAGGGTGCCGGCGAAGGAGCGGGTCAGCTCCACCAGCGCGCGCAGGTCGTGTTCGCGGAGGCGGAGCTCCTCGCGGAGCTCCCAGGCCCTGCGCTGCGCGGCGAGGCGGTTGAAGAGGTCGCGCTCGAGGTAGCGGGCGCGGAGGAAGTCGTTGGCCCCGGCGCCGAGAACGTCCCGGATCACCGAGTCCTCCTCGTCGTCCACGAGGGCGATGATGGGCACGTCGGTGCAGCGGGCGTCGCAGCGCAGGGTGGCGATGGTGCCCGGACCGATGGTGCCGCCGAAGGGCACGTCGAGGAGGATCGCCGCCCCGGGGAGGACGAGGGCAGGCAGCTCGTGCCGATCGGCGACGACGAGCCGTGCCGGTCCCTCGTCGACCAGGGCGGTGACCCGCGCGGCGACGGCCGGACGCTCGGTGCAGAGGAGCAGCGGGTAGCGTTCTTCGGGCACGGCGGGAGGATAGCACCGGGCGCCCCGGCGCTCCTCCCACGCCCTGTGATCAGCCGCCTGCGGGGCGGTTGGCGAGCCAGGTGGCGAGGGCGAACTCGCGCACCACCCGCGCCGGCACGCCGTGGGCCTTCGCCGCCCGCAGACAATCGTCCCACTCCGGCGCCGCGTTGATCACGGCCGTGGCCCGGTGGCCGATCTTCATCGCCACCGGCCCGAAGGGCGTCTCCACCTGCTCGAAGCGCCGCTCGAGGACGTCGCGCCCCACCACGTGGTGGCGCACCCCCAGGGTCGGCGTCTCGCGCAGCAGCGTGTCGACGATCCGCGCCCGGTGGCTCCCCGGCGCGAGCACGCCGAGCAGATGGCCGGGCCTGCCCTTCTTCATCGTCACCGGCGCCACCCAGGCGTCGAGGGCGCCTGCCTCGAGGACCGCCTCGATCGCCCGGGCGAGGACCTGCGGCGTGGCGTCGTCGAGGTTGCAGGCGAGCTCCACCAGCTCGGCGCTGGCGGTGGCCTCCTGCCCGAGGGTGGCGCGCAGCACGTTGGCCGCGTCCTCGAAATCCTTGTGGCCGATGCCGTAGGCGATCCGCTCCGGCACGAAGGCGGGGGGCGGGCCGGGCTCGGTGGCGGCGGCGAGGATCGCGGCGCCGGTGGGCGTCGTCCGCTCGCCCTTGCCGAAGAAGCGCACCTCGCGCCCTTTGAGGATCTCCAGCGTCGCCGGCGCGGGAACCGGGATGGCGCCGTGCCGGCTCTGGACGATGCCGCTCCCCAGCGGTGGCGGCGCCGAGTAGATGCGCTCGAGGCCGAGCTCACCCAGGGCCAGCGCCACACCGACGATGTCGACGATGCTGTCGATGGCGCCCACCTCGTGGAAGTGGACCTTGTCCGGCGTGGTGCCGTGGATGCGCGCCTCGGCGATGGCGATCTTCTCGAAGACGTGGAGGGCGATGTCGCGGGCCTGCGCCGGAAGCCCCGCCCCGCGGATCAGCCGGGCGATCTCCACCCAGGTGCGCTCGCGATCCGCCGCCTCGACGTGGACCTCGACCCGCGTGCCCCAGATGCCGCATTTGTGATCGCGCCCCACCTCGATCGACCAGCCGCCGAGGCCGAGGCGATCGAGGCCTGCGGTGATCGCGTCGAGGGGAACGCCGAGGTCGAGCAGCGCAGCGAGGGTCATGTCCCCCGCGCAGCCGCCCACCGGCTCGAGCCAGAGAAGACCGCCCATGACCTATCCCTATTTCCGGTTGATCATCGCCGCGTAGAAGCCCGCGCCGAAGCCGTTGTCGATGTTGACCACCGCGACGTTGGGAGCACACGAGGTGAGCATCCCGAGGAGCGGGGTGAGGCCGTTCAGCGCGGCGCCGTAACCGACGCTGGTCGGCACCGCCACCACCGGCACGCCGACCAGGCCGCCCAGCGCGGTGGGCAGCGCGCCCTCCATCCCCGCCACCGCCACCACCACGCTGGCGCCGGCGATCTCCTCGCGGCGCTTGAGCAGGCGGTGGATCCCCGCCACGCCCACGTCGGTGATCTCGCGGACCGGGTGGCCCGCCACCGCCAGCGTCACCGCCGCCTCCTCGGCCACGGGCAGATCGCTGGTGCCGGCGCAGACCACCGCCACGTAGCCCCGCACCTTCGGTTTCGGGGCACGTGCGGGCCGCAGCGCGAAGGTGCGGGACGCCGCGTGGTAGACGCCCTTCGGCACCGCTTCCTGCACCGGCGGCAGCTTCTCCGCCGCCATGCGGGTGACCAGCAGCGGCGCGCCGCGGCCGCTGATCTCCTTCGCGATCCCGGCGATCTGCGCGGCGGTCTTGCCCTCGCCGTAGATCACCTCGGGGAAGCCCTGCCGGAGCTGGCGGTGGTGGTCGACCACGGCGTAGCCGAGGTCGGCGAAGGGCAGATCGCGCAACCTGCCCAGGGCCTCGTCGGTGGAGACGGAGCCGCCGGCGACCGCCTGCAGCAGCTTCTTGAGGGTGCGCTCGTCCATGCGCCGGGAGCGCTATCCCATTCCCGCGCCGCCGCGCAACTGCCTAACGGAAATGCTCCCAGCCGGCGCTGCCGGGAAGCGCCATCGGCCTGCCGCTGGCGTCGAGGACGCGGATGCCCGGCCTCTCGTCGAGCATCCCGATCTCGGTGAGCGTCTCGCCGACCCGCGCGGCCGCACGGCGGAGGGAGGCCACCTGCCTCGGCGGAACCGCGAGGAGGAGCTCGTAATCCTCGCCGCCGGTGAGGCCGAGGAGAGCGCCCTCGGGCCCGAGCGCGGCGACCTCCGGTCCCAGCGGCAGCGCCGCCCTGTCGATGGTGGCGCCGACGCCGCTCCTGGCGCAGAGGTGGCCCAGGTCGGCGAGGAGGCCGTCGGAGAGGTCGACGGCGGCGCTGGCGTGGCGGCCCACCACCTGTCCCAGCGCCACCCGTGGCACCGGCACCAGCTGGGCGAGCACGCTGCGCCCGAGCCTGCGGGGCCTGCCGCCCGCGAGCTTGGCGACGCCGAGCGCCGCCTCGCCGAGGACGCCGCTGACCAGCAGCCTGTCACCGGGCCGCGCCCCGCTGCGGCGCAGCGCCTCCTTCGGCTTCACCTCGCCCAGCGCCGTCACCGCGATCGAGAGCTGCGCCCCGCCGGTGAAGTTGCCGCCGACGAGGGTGACGCCGCTCTGGTCGGCGAGGCGCGACATGCCCCGGGCGATCCGCTCGACGAAGCCGGCGCCGATCCCGTCGCGCAGGCTGATCGCCACGAGGAACCACCGGGGAACGGCCCCTGCGGCGGCGAGATCGGAGAGGGAGACCGCCAGCGCCTTGTGGCCGATCTCCTCGGGCCGGAAGGCGGCGGTGAAGTGCACGCCCTCGACCACCTGATCGACCTTGGAGACGAGGAGGTGGCCCGCCTTCGGCCGGGTCAGGGCGCAATCGTCGCCGGGACCGGCGACCACGCCGCGGCCCTCGAGTCGAAAGGCGGAGGTGAAGCGCTCGATGAGCTGGAATTCGGAAGGCTTGCGGGTCGCCACGGCAAGCACCTTAGCGCGCCGTGGCGTCTGCCGGGCCCTTTAGATGGCCGCCTTGCGCAGCGCCGCCGCGGGAACGTCGGGGGCCGCCACCGCAGGGAGCGCGAAGGGCAGGGTCATGGTGAAGCGCGAGCCCCTGCCCAGCTCCGAGGTGACCCGGACCTCGCCGCCGTGGGCCTCGACGTAGGAGCGCACGATCGAGAGGCCGAGGCCGGTGCCGCCGTATTCGCGGGTGGAGCTGCCGTCGACCTGGAAGAAGGTGTCGAAGATCCGCTCCACCTGGTCGGCGGGGATGCCGATGCCGGTGTCCTCGACGCTGAGGACGAAATAGCCCTCGGGGCCGTCGAAGCGACCTGCGGCCGAGGCAGGCGCCACGGTGGCCCGCTCCGCCCGCACGGTGACCGTCCCGCCTGCAGGGGTGAACTTCACCGCGTTGGCGAGGAGGTTCACGAGGCACTGCCGCATCTTCTCCTCGTCGAGGACCGGGCGCGGCAGCGAGGGGTCGACGTATTTGCGCAGCTGGAGGCCGCGCTTCATCGCCTGCGGGTGGACCGAGGAGACGGCGGTTGCCACCAGCTGCTCGAGATCGAAGGACTCGGGCTGCAGCCGCAGCTTGCCCGCCTCGATCCGGGTGAGGTCGAGGATCGAGGTGATGAGCGCGAGGAGGCTCTCGCCCTTCTCCATGATCGTGGAGAGGTATTCGGCCTGCTCCGGGTTGGGCTTTCCGGCGAGCCCCTCGATCAGCATCTCGGCGTAGCCGATGATCGAGGTGAGCGGCGTGCGCAGCTCGTGCGAGACGGTGGCGAGGAAGTTCGACTTGAGCTGGTCGAGCTCCTGCAGCCGCCGGTAGCTCTCCTCGAGCCGGGCGTTCTTCGAGGCCAGCTCGCGGTAGCTCTCCCGCACCGAGGCGATGTGCATCCGCGAGGTGAGGTGGACCTTGTAGGCCGAGAAGACGAGCACGTCGCAGATCTTCACGAAATGCTCGAGGACCTTGGCCACCGTGGAGGTGCCGGCGCGGCGGATGCTGGTCATCAGCTGCGCTGCCTTCGCGAAGTCGAGGCCGCGCAAGTCGGTGAAGCTCGGCGGCAGCTCCTGCAGGTCGTCGGGGACGAAGGGTCCGAAGACCGCCCGGCCCACCACGTCCATCTCGTAGAGGAGCGGCAGAACCAGATAGCGGGCCCCGGTGAAGCATTGCACCGTGTGGATCTGCGGCTCGTCGACGCGGTCGCTCTTCACCTTGAGCACCGTCGCGGTACAACGCCGCGCCCCCTCGGCGTCGGTGAAGACGTAGCCGCAGAAATCGGCGGAGCCGACCTTGATGTCGACGAGCTTCTGGCCCGTGGCATCGAAGACCTTCAGGCCGATCTTGTAGAGCTCCACGAAGGAGCGGCAGACCTCCTGGAAGGATTTGAGGTCGAGCAGCTCGCCCAGCGGGATCTTCGTTTCGAGCAGATCTTCGCTCACGTCTCCCCCTAACGTCCCGCCGCGCTGGCGGCGTTCCGCGCCACCGGCTCGAGCTGTGCGGCCTTCACGTCCATGTTCCGGAAGATCTCGCCGAGGAATTCCTCCTCGGTGAGCCGGAACTTCGCCCGGATGCCGTATTTCCTGTCGAGATCCCGGAACGTGAGCTGGAGAAGCCCGTAGAGCGTCTCCAGCACACCCTCCCCCCGAACCGCGACGGATTTGTAGACAGGCTCCCTGCCCTTCTGCGCCACCGCGGCGATCTCGCCTTCGGTGCGGGCGTCGGGCAGGTCGGTTTTGTTGAACTGGATCACGAGCGGCATCGACTCGGGGTCGAGGCCGTTGGCCCGCATGTCCTCGACCATGTTGCGCCAGGCGTCGTTGTTGGCCTGCGCCGCGCTCTTCTGGGCGTCGGCGATGAAGGCCACCGCGTCGGCGCCCTGCAGCACCAGCCGCCGGGTGGAGGCGTGCATCACCTGTCCCGGCACGGTGTAGAGCTTGATCTTCACCTTCAGATCGCTCGCGGTCCGGAAGAAGACCGGCAGCATGTCGAAGAAGAGGGTGCGGTCGTCCCTGGTGTCGACCGAGAGGAGCCTGCCGCGCACGTCGCTGGAGACGCGTTCGTGCAGCGCCATCAGGTTGGTCGTCTTCCCGCTCAGCGCGGGGCCGTAGTAGACGACCTTCAGCGACAGTTCTCGCTGCGCCTGGTTGATCTGCACCATTGCGACCGACCCTTTCGCCTCGACATCCCACCCTGAGGCGTCGGTTCCGGATGCTAGCACGCCCTTCCTTCGGGGACGTAGACGCGCCAGCCCTACCTTTCCCTTCACAGGTCGTGCGTTTTTTTACCGCTTCGCCCTGGCGGCCCGGGCCGCCTTCTGCTTCGCCGCCGGCACCAGCGCCATCTCGAGGACCTCGTCCACGGTGCGGACCGGGACGATCCGCACCTTCCGCTGCACCAGCTTCGGGACCTCGACCAGGTCCTTCTCGTTCTCGACGGGGATCGCCACCTCGGCGATCCCGTGGCGCATCGCCGCCAGGAGCTTCTCCTTGAGGCCGCCGATCGGCATCGCCCGTCCACGGAGGCTGGTCTCGCCGGTCATCGCCACCTCCTTGCGCACCGGCCTGCCGGTGGCGAGGGAGACGATGGCGGTGGCCATCGCGATGCCGGCCGAGGGGCCGTCCTTGGGGATGGCGCCAGCGGGCACGTGGATGTGGAGCTCCCGCTCGTCGAAGAAGGACTCGTCGATGGCGAGCGCCTGCGCCCGGGAACGGACCCAGGTGAGCGCCGCCCTGGCGGACTCCTTCATCACGTCGCCGAGCTGGCCGGTGAGGATGAGGCCGCCCCTGCCCTTCATCGCCGAGGCTTCGATCCGGAGGATCTCGCCGCCACCCTGGGTCCAGGCGAGGCCGGTGACCACGCCGATCTCGTCGGCGAGGAGGGCCTCGTCTTCGACGTAGCGCGCGGGGCCGAGGTAGCGGGCCAGCGATTTCGCGGTGACGAGGGTCTTGCCCTCCCGTCCCTCCGCCACCCGGCGGGCGACCTTGCGGCAGACGGTGCCGACCTGGCGCTCCAGGTTGCGCAGGCCCGCCTCCCGGGTCCAGCCGCGGATGAGCGCCTTCAGGGCGCGATCGGTGATCTCGATCCGCTCGTCGGTGAGGCCGTTCTCCTCGAGCTGCCGGGGGATGACGTGGCGCCTGCAGATGTGGCGCTTGTCGAGCTCGGTGTAGCCCGCGATCGAGATCACCTCCATGCGATCGCGCAGGGGACCGGGGATGGTGTCGAGCACGTTGGCGGTGGCGACGAAGAGGACCCTGGAGAGGTCGAAGTCGACGCCGAGGTAGTGGTCGCGAAACTTCGCGTTCTGCTCCGGATCGAGGACCTCGAGGAGCGCCGCGCCGGGATCGCCGCGGAAGTCCTGTCCGAGCTTGTCGAGCTCGTCGAGGAGGACCACCGGGTTGGCGGTGCCGGCCTGCTTGATCGCCTGGATGATTCGGCCGGGCATCGCGCCGACGTAGGTGCGGCGGTGGCCGCGGATCTCGGCCTCGTCGCGAACGCCGCCCAGGGAAACGCGCACGAAGGAGCGGCCCATCGCCCTGGCGACGCTGCGGCCCAGCGAGGTCTTGCCCACGCCGGGAGGGCCGGCGAGGCAGAGGATCGGCCCCTTCATGTCGGCCTTCAGCTTGCGGACGCCGAGGTATTCGAGGAGGCGATCCTTCACCCGCTGCAGGCCGTAGTGGTCCTCGTCGAGGATGGCCTGCGCCGCCTTCAGGTCGAGCACGTCCTCGGACTGCTTCGCCCAGGGGAGCTCCGCCAGCCACTCGAGGTGGGTGCGGATCACCGCTGCCTCGGCGCTGTCCTGGTGCATGCCCTCGAGGCGGCGGAGCTGCTTGTCTGCCTCCTGTTTCACCTCGGCGGGCATGCCCGCTGCCTCGACCTTGGCGCGGAGCTCCTCGATCTCCTCGCCCTTCCCTTCGCGCTCGCCGAGCTCCTCGCGGATCTGGCGGAGCTGCTCGCGGAGGAAGTACTCGCGCTGGGTGCGGCTCATCTCCTCCCGGGCCTGGGACTGGATCTGCTGCTGCACCTGGTGGACCGCGAGCTGGGCGCGGATCTCCTCGTTGACGCGCTGGAGGCGCTCGAGTGGCTCGAGGCTCTCGAGGAGCGTCTGCGCCGTCTGCACCTGGAGGGTGAGGTTGGCGGCGATGAGGTCTGCCAGCCTGCCGGGCTCCTGGATCCCGGAGGTGACCATCATGATGTCGGGGGAGAGCCCCTTGCCGAGCTGCACCAGCCGGTCGAGGTTCTCGCGGGTCGAGCGCAGGAGCGAGTCGAGATCGAGGGAGCCGCGGGGCACGGCGCGCTCGCGCAGCGGCGCCACCCGCACGGCGAGGGAGGGGAGCTCGCGCAGGTACTGGTCGACGCGGGCGCGGGCCATTCCCTGGACCAGCACCTTGATCCTGCCGTCGGGGAGTTTGCGCATCCGCATGATCGTGCCGACGGTGCCCAAGGAGTGGATCCCGTCGGGGCGCGGGCTGTCGTCTTCGGTGTCACGCTGCGCGGCGAGGAAGATGAGGCGGTCGCGGCCCATCGCCTCTTCGAGCGCCGCCACCGAGAGCGGCCGGCTCACGAAGAGCGGCACGATCATGTAGGGGAAGACCACCAGATCCCGGATCGGCAGGAGGGGCAGGACGTCCGGGATTTCGAAGGGGGCGTGCTCGTCGCGGGGGAGGTAGGCCATCGCGGGCCAGCCTCGCGCCGGAATGGCAGTGGGTCAACAAGCTGGCAGGCTGCCGGGGTGTGGACGGCGGGCGCCCTGGCGTCGGGCGCCCGCTCGGTCGGAAGCTCGTCGTCAGCGGCAGCTGCTGCTGCCGGGCGGCTCCGGCACGTCCTGCTCGAAGCGGCGCTCGCTGCCGTCGTCGAGGACGAAGGTGACCGCGTAGCTGCCTGCGGTGAGGCCCTGCTGCTCGAGGAGCACCCAATGCTCGTCGGCGCCTGCTGCGAGGGATTCGGAGGGCGCGAGGGTGAAGGTCCCCGAGCTGCCGTCGGGCGTGGTGACGCTCACCGAGGCGAGACCGAAATCCTCCGCGTTCTCCCAGCTCGCCTCGAGGGCGGTGCGGCAGGAATTGAGCCAGATGGCGATGCCGTCGAAGGGCGCCTCCGCCTGGCCGGGATCGCCGCCGAGGCTGCCGTTGCGGTCGCCCTCCACCGCACGGCGGTCGCTTCCGCTGCCGGGACCGCTGCTGTCGTCGTCGCCGCCGTCGCCACCCGTGCCGCCGACGCCACCCGTGCCGCCGACGCCGCCGGTGCCACCGACGCCACCCGTTCCACCTGTGCCGCCGGTTCCACCCGTACCACCGACGCCGCCTGTGCCGCCGGTTCCACCCATGCCACCGACACCGCCGGTCCCACCGACACCGCCGGTGCCTCCCACGCCACCGGTGCCGCCGACGCCGCCGACCCCGCCGAGGCCGCCCGTTCCGCCGACGCCGCCCATGCCGCCGGTGCCCGGCACCACGATCCCGCCGGAGCCGCCGGTGGGCAGGTCGATGATCCCGCCCGTCCCGCCCTCACCGGTCGTCTCGGGTCCGTTGTCGTCGTCGTCGTCGCCGCAGGCGGCGCCCGACGCGACGACCAATGCCGCCAACCAGATCCCCCACCGTCCGTTCCGCATCCCCGTTCCCCCTTCCAGCGTTGCGCGTCCGCGCATCGCTCCGGTCGTCGGCCCGCGCCATCGCGAAGGCCCCCGCAGGCGAGGGAGCAGGCGCCGTGCCGATCGCCTGCTGCGACGCAGCGGTCTCTTTGCCGATTTGGCAGGGGAAGCGGCGTTCCCGATCTGGTAGCAGCCTTTCCCTCCCGACCCACGGCAGCGCCTCTGCGCCGTGGCTAGACTCCCGCCCGAGGCGGAGGACCGATTTGAAGCGGCCGGCGCTCCACTACGTGAACAGTCCCAAGCAGCTGCCCGCGCCACCGAAGCAGGGCCGGGTGGTCACCCTCGACCTCGCCTTCGCGGCGGAGGACCGCTACGAGCGCGCCACCCGACCGTTCATCGAGGCCCTGGGCGATCGCCTCGCCGCCTGGATCGATCACCACCCCCATCCCGCCTGGTCCGCCTACGCAGGGGATCCCCGCTTCGTCCTCGTGGACAAGGCCACCGCTCCCGCCTGCCCGCAGCTGGTGACGCCGGAGCGGATCGCCGCCATCGGCGAAATCGACCACCTCTTCGCCCACGCGGATTTCGACGGCTGGCTCTCCACGGTGAAGTACCTGAACGGCGGAAGCGAGCCCTGGCCCGGCGCCGACGAGGACGCCCGCGCCATCGACGCGCCGGGGCAGGGCTTCCGCTGCAGCGCGCGGGGCCAGCGGATCGCCGACGCGGTGGCGCGCAGCCGCGACGCGGCGCCGACGAAACACGAGGCCCTCCTCCGCGAGCTGGCGGAGGCGCTCCTCGGGGGCGAGATCCCGCAGCCCCTGCAGCACAAGATCGACTCCCTCGCCGGTGAGCTGCGGGCGCGGCGGGCGTCGCTCGAATCGCTGCTCGAGCAGGCGGAGGACGACCATCCCGGCATCCTCGTGCTCTCGCTGCAGAAGATGATTTCGCCAGGGGACAAGAAGTTCCTGCTCCAGACCCTGGAGGAGCGGGCGACGATCGGCGTGGTGGAGGAGCCGACGTCGGTGACGGTGGCGACCTTCGACGGCAGGATCCGCCTCACCACCGTGCCCGCGCTCCACGGCACCGACGGCTTCGCCTGGGGCAAGGCGCGCTACGATGCGATCCGCGACGATCTGATCGGCCTGCTCGAGGGCGAGACGTGAAAGCTGCGGTGGTGCGCGAATTCGGTGGCCCCGAGATGCTGCTCGTCGACGAGTGGCCGGAGCCCGAGGCAGGCCCCGGCGAGGTGGTGGTGCAGGTGCACGCCGCCGGCGTGAACTTCATCGACGTCTACCAGCGCAGCGGCGCCTATCCCGGCAGGCTGCCGCGGCCGCTGGGGCTCGAGGGCGCCGGCACGGTGGAGGTGATCGGCGCCGGCGTCGAGGGGTTCTCGCCAGGCGACCGCGTCGCCTGGAAGGACGGCCCCGGCTCCTACGCGGAGAAGGTGGCGGTGGCGGCGCGGGAGCTGGTGCCGGTGCCGGACGGCGTCGGCTTCGAGACGGCGGCGGCGTCGATGCTGCAGGGCATGACCGCCCACTATCTCTCCCACTCGACCTTCCCGCTGCAGGGCGGGCAGAGCTGCCTCGTGCATGCGGCGGCTGGCGGGGTCGGCGCGCTGCTGGTGCAGATGGCGAAGAAGCGCGGCGCCTTCGTCTACGCCACCTGCTCCGCGGCGAAGCGGCATGTGGCGGAAGGCGCCGGCGCCGATCACGTGATCGCCTACGACGAGGTCGACTTCGCCGCGGAGGTGAAGCGGCTCACCGGCGGTGCCGGCGTGCACGTGGTCTACGACTCGGTGGGCAGGGCCACCTTCGACGAGAGCCTCGACTGCCTCATGCCCCGCGGGACGATGGTGCTCTTCGGCCAGTCGAGCGGCGCGGTGCCGCCGCTCGATCTGCAGGTGCTCAACCGCAAGGGCTCGCTCTACGTCACCCGCCCCAGCCTGGGCAGCTACACCCGCGACCGGGAGGAGCTGCTCTGGCGGGCCGGCGACGTGCTCAGCTGGAGCGCCGCCAACGAGCTGCAGATCCGCATCGACGACGTGCTGCCGCTCGAGGAGGTCGCCGAGGCCCACCGCCGCCTCGAGGGCCGCAAGACGATGGGCAAGCTCGTGCTCCGGACGGTGTAGCTACGGCGCGAGCACGTAACTCGTGCTCCGGCCACCTGCAGGTTCGCGTACGAGTACGCCGCGCTCGACGAGCTCGGTGATATCTCGCAGCGCCGTGTCCTGCGAGCATTTGCTCAGCTTCGCCCACTTCGAGCTGGTGAGCTTTCCCTCGAAGCCCTCGAGGAGCCGTTCGAGCATGGCGCGCTGCCGTTCATTGAAACCCGCCGGCGGGTGGCGCTCCCAGAAGCGCGCCTTGTCCAGCACGTTGCCGAGCAGCTCTTCGGCCCCTTCGATCGCGCGCTGAAGGCAACCGAGAAACCAGTCGAGCCACGGCGTGATGTCCAGGCCGCTCCGCTGCGTCGACTCGAGCTTCTCGTAGTAGGTCTTCCGCTCCCGGCGGATCTGCGACGACATGCTGTAGAAGCGCTGGGCACTTCCCTCGGCCCGCGCCAGCGCCAGGTCGGCGATCGCCCGCGCGATGCGCCCGTTGCCATCGTCGAAAGGGTGGATGGTGACGAAGTGGAGGTGCGCGATGCCGGCTTTGAGCACCGGATCGATCGCGGGGCTCGGCGCCTCGAACCAGTTCAGAAACGCCTTCATCTCTCCATGCAGGCGGTCCGCAGCCGGCGCCTCGAAGTGCACGCGCTCCCGGCCCATCGGCCCCGAGACGACTTGCATCGGCCCGCGCTCGTCGGTTCGCCATCGTCCGACCGTGAGCCGGCGCATCCCACTGAAGCCGGCGGGAAAGAGCGATGCGTGCCAGGCCTGCAGACGCTCGGTGGTCAGGGGCGCCGTGTAGTTCTGCGTAGCGTCGAGCATCATCTCGACGATCCCCTCGACGTCGCGGTCGGCGCGGACGAGACCTCCGGCCTCGATGCCGAGCCGCCGCGCGATCGACGAGCGGACCTGCGCGGTGTCGAGATGCTCCCCCTCGATCTCGCTGGAGCGGACCACGTCCTCGGTCAGCGTGCGGAGGAGCGCCTCCTCGCGCAGCTCGAAACCGAGCGCCTCCATGCGGCCCAGGAGCCGGCCCTGCCGGTGGCGCACGGCGGCCAGGGGCGTCGCCAGGTGGGCGATTTCCCAGCGCAGTGCCGGCCAGCCGCGCCGCTCATGAAGCCAGACCATCCCCCCATTCTGCGACCGAGTGGTCCAGCGACGCAACGCATTCACCGCATCCTATGCGGTGAATAGCCCCCTCATTCGCCGCATCGCGACGGCTTGCTTGGGATTGCTTCGGGTTACCAGACGCAAGTTACGCCCTCGAATGAGTGAAGCGCTGTGTCCTTCGAGAGGAGCGGAATGCCGTGCTCCATTGCCGTCGCAACGATGACTCGATCCGCTGGGTCTCGGTGGTCCCATTCCAGCATCGCGGTCCGCAGCCAGATTGACGTATCGACCGGCAGCAACTGAACGACTCCGCCCACCTCGAGTCGGCGGACGAAATTCTCCAGGGAGGTACCGAGCAACAGCTTGCCGCTGCGCGCCTTCACTCCCAGCTCCCAGATCGAGATGGCGCTGGCGAACCCACCCTCTCGCTCCATCTGCTCACACACACTCGCGGCTTGCGGCGAGAGCTTCTCCGGTTCGACCGCCCACCAGAAGAGCGCATGCGTATCGAGGAGGATCACGTCTCCGGCCACTCGCTGGTGGTCGGCTCAAGGATGTCCTCTCCCGACCTGGCCTTGCCGCGGAGGTCGCCGAAGACCTCGCGCGCCGGACGTCGCTGACGGATGGGGACGACCTTCAAGACCGGCCGGTTGTTGTCTGTGATGATCAGTTCTTCGCCCGTCTGCTCCACGAGCCGGAAGTACTCGAGCATCCGCGCCTTCAGCGCGCTCTTGGACACGGGTTCCATCGCAAGACCATAGCCATGGCCATGGTCACACGCAATCGGACCAGTTGCGTTGCGAGCGGTCAGGCGAGGGCGAGGAGCAGGAGGGAGACGAGGGCGCCCATCGCGAGGAAGACGAGGGTGGTGTAGCCGATCACGTCGCGGGCCCTGAGGCCCATGATGCCCAGCAGCGGCAGCGCCCAGAACGGCTGGAGCATGTTGGTCCAGGCGTCGCCGTAGGCGAAGGCCATGATCACGGAGCCGGGGCGGACGCCGAGGGCCTGCGCGGCGGTGGCGAGGATCTCGCCCTGCACCGCCCACTGGCCGCCGCCCGACGGCACGAAGAAGTTGACGATCCCGGCGGAGAGGAAGGCGAGCACGGGGAAGGTGCGCGGCGTGGCGACGGAGAGGAGCGCGTCGCTGATCGCGCCGATGAGACCGGTGGCCTGCATCACGCCGAGGATCCCGAAGTAGAACGGGAATTGGAGGATGATCCCGCCGGCGCCCTTGGCGCCGTCGGCGATGGCGCCGACGTAGGCGCGGATGCTGCCCTGCAGCAGCATGCCGGTGGCGAGGAAGAGCAGGTTGACGGTGTTCAAGTCGAAGGCGATCCGGCCCTTCGTCCCGCCGACCACCAGCATCGCGAGGAGCCCCGCGCCGAAGAGGCCGCCGACCGCGCGGCTCTCCTGCAGCCTGGCGACGAGGCCGTGCTCGGGGGCGTGGGGCGCGGGCTGCAGGTGGACCGCTTCCCGCGGCAGCGTCGTCGCCGGGGCGTGGGTGGCAAGCGCGCGGAAGAGGAGCGGGATCGAAAGGAGCAGCGCGCCGGTGATCACCAGGTTGAGCGGCGAGAGGAGCGTGTCGGCGAGCGGCACCACGCCGCCGAATTTCGCCTCGAGGAAGTTGCCGGGCTCCGCCGCCTTGAGCGGCGCGGAGCCGGAGAGCCCGCCGTGCCAGACGGCGAAGCCCGCGTAGGCGGCGCCGCCGAGGAGCGGGTAGTTGAGGGCGATGCCTCGCCGCGAAGCGTTGGCCGCCACCTCGCGGGCGAGGAGCGCGCCAGCGATGGCGCCGAGGCCCCAATGGATCACCGAGGCGGCGCAGGCGAAGGCGGCGACGATGGTGGCAGCGCCGGCGGTACTCTGCGGGATCGCGGCGACCCGATCGACGACGCGCTGCACCGCGGGGCTGGTGGCAATGGCGTGGCCGGTGACCAGCACCAGCGCCATCTGCAGCGCGAAGGCGAGACCGGACGTAGCAGCGAACCCCTCGAGCCAGCCGACGATCACCGTGGCAGCCACGCCCTCGGCGCCGCGCCCCGCGAGGCGGGCGCCGCCGATCGCCATCACCAGCACGGTGAGCCCGAGCGCCAGCAGGAAGGGATCGGGCATCACCCGGCTCACCATCCCCTGGAGCCACGTGCCGGCCCGCGCGACTGCGCCGCCGCTGCCGATCTCGCGTGCCTCTGCCTCACGCTGCATGCTGGTCTCCGCTTTCACGGCGACGAGTCTACCCCGCGATCCATGCGGGTGCTGCGGGCCGGTGTGTTTCCCAACTCAGCGCGCCAGCTTTGGACCAGTGGACGAGGCTGCATAGGTGGTTTCGTCGCCCCCGGCGTCGGCGGAGAAGACGAACAGGTCCAGGTCGTCCGGGCCGTCGTTGACCAGGGCGTGGTGCGCTTCGGTGCCGGGCGGAAAGAGAACAACATCGCCCGGAGCGACGGCGACGCGCTCCCCCTCGACGATAGCAAGGCCTCTGCCCTGCAGAACGAGGAAGCCCTCCTCCCGCGTCGAGTGGCGGTGGGGCGGCGCCTGCCTCGCCCCCGGTGCGATCCGCTCAAAGGAGACCCGCAGATGGTTGAAGCCCGCGGCCGCGGAGAGATCGAGCTGCAGCGAGAGTTGCTCGCCCGATTTCGTGACCACCGGCCGGAGCGGCGCACCCGCCAACGAGGTGAGGTGGTAGGCCTTCGCGCTCACCTGGGCGTTTCCGAATCCGCATCCCACCACCGCTCGACGTGCTCGATTTTGCCGAACTTCGGGCAGTCGGGGAGCGAGCGCAGGAATTGCCTGCCGTAGCCGCGGGTGACGATGCGGCGGTCGAGCATGGCGACGATGCCGCGATCGTTCCTCGTGCGCACCAGCCTGCCGAAGCCCTGGCGCAGCGCGATGGCCGCCTGCGGCACCTGGTAGGTGCCGAAGGCGTCGTTGCCTGCGTTGCGGAGCGCGTCGATCCGCGCCGCCACCACCGGATCGCCGGGGCTGGCGAAGGGGAGTTTGTCCATCACCACGAGGGACAGCGCCTCACCCGGCACGTCGACGCCCTCCCAGAAGGAGGCCGTGGCGAAGAGCACGCTCGGCACCTCCTGGAATTTCTCGATCAGCTGCGCCTTGGGCAGCTGGCCCTGCAGGAGCACGCGGTAGGGCAGGCGCCGCTCGAGCAGCTCCCAGGCCCGGTGCATGTTGCGCACCGAGGTGAAGAGGGCGAAGGCCCTGCCGCCGGTGATGGCGAAGAGCTTCTCGAGCTCCACCGTGGCAGCGTCGATGAAGTCCGGCGCGTTGGCCTCGGGCAGATGGGTGGGCAGGTAGAGCGCCGCCTGCGTCCGGTAGTCGAAGGGCGAGCCCACCTGGAGCTCCGCCAGCGCCACCCGCGGCTCGCCCTCCGCGGAGACGAGGCCGAGGCGGCGGCGCACGTAGTCGAAGCGGCCGCCGACGGCGAGCGTCGCCGAGGTGAAGACCGCCGAGCCGAGGCGCGTGTAGAGCCGGCGCGCCAGCTCGTCGGCGATCTCGATCGGCGCCGCCCGCAGGAAGAGGCCGCGCCCGCGCCGCTCGACGAAGTGCACGTAGGGGCCGTCGTCACAGGCGTCGGTGACGAAGGAGAGATCGTCGGCGATGGTGAGGGCCCGCCGCGCGATCGCCTCGAGATCCGGCGCATCCGCTGCGCCGGAGGCGTTCTCGGAGAGCTCGCGCAGCGCGTGGAGCAACTCGCCCTGCTCCTGCATGCAGCCCTGCAGCGCGCCGGCTGCGAGGCGCACCGTGGCGTCGCGGGACTCGCGCCCGCGGCCGGTGCCGCGCAGCAAACCGGTCGCCGCTTCGACCGCGGAGAAGAAGCCGGCGGCCCTGCCCTCTACGGCGCCGAGGAGCGGCACGATGAGCGGCGCCAGCGAGGGCACCTTGCCCGCGGCGCGGGTGCCGTCGCGGACCAGCTCCTCGAAACGCCACGAGGAGACCTGCACGCCGAAATAGTCGGTGGCGATTTCTTCGAGCGCGTGGGCCTCGTCGAAGATCGCGGCGTCGTAGCGGGGGATCACCTCCACCCCGCTCTCCTCCTCGCCGCCGCGGGTGCGCAGGCTCAAGTCGGCGAAGAAGAGGTGGTGGTTGACCACGATCACCTCCGCCTCCTGCGCCTTGCGCCGCATCTGGGTGACGAAGCAATCCTCGTAGTAGGGGCAGCGCTGGCCGGTGCAGGTCTCGGCGGTGGAGGAGAGCTCGCGCCAGGCGGAGAAATTCTCCGGCAGCGCCAGCTCGGCCCGGTCGCCGCTCTCGGTGGAGGCGGCCCATCCCTCGATCTCCGCCCAGAGCAGCCCCTCCTCGCGCACCGCGAATTTGGGCTCCTTCGAGAACTCCTCGAAGCGCTGCTTGCAGAGGTAGTTGGAGCGGCCCTTCATGTAGGCCGCGCGGATCTCCACCCCGAGGGCGCCCGCCAGCAGCGGGATGTCCTTGAAGTAGATCTGCTCCTGCAGGGTCTTGGTGGCGGTGGAGATCACCACCCGCTTGCCCGCGAGCAGCGCCGGCAGCAGGTAGGCCAGCGTCTTGCCGGTGCCGGTGCCCGCCTCGGCGAGGAGGTAGCGATCCGCCTCCAGCGCATCGAGCACCTGCCGCGCCATGGCGAGCTGCTGCGGCCGCTCCTCGTAGGCGCCGATCGCCCGGGCGAGGAGGCCCCCGCGGCCGAGCACCTGCGCGATCGGATCGATCTCCTCGCTCATCTAGAAGCCACCGCCCATCTGCACCAGCACCCAGGCACCGAAGCCGATCACGCCGAGGAGGAAGACGACGAGGAGCGCGTTGCGCACGCTCTTCGCCTGCGCCGGCCCGATGCCACCCGACTCGTAGGGCAGCTGGGTGAAGAGCTGCGCGGTGGCCTTCTTGAGCAGCTCGTCCCGGGCGGCGACCGCCACCGCGTCGTGCGGCGCCCTGGCGAGGTGATCGCGGTAGCGCACGCCGAGCGCCGCGAAGTCGCCGCGGACCACAGCCTCGGCGAGGAGGCGCTGGTGCGCTGCCGGGTCGTTCCAGCTCTGCTGCAGCTGCGCCCAGCCGATGGCGAGCCAGGGCTCGTCGTCGATGCTCTCCTCGGGCCGGGAGGCATCGAGGGCTGCATCGGCCTCCTGCGCCGCGAGGGAGTTGGGCGCAAGCTCCCAGCGATCGGTGGCTACAGTGGCGGGCGCCGGTCCCGGCGTCGCCGTCACGAACTCGGCGAGCACCCGGTCGATGTCGGGGACCGGTGCCGCCGCAGGCCCGGAGGAGAAGGAGGCCAGCGCCGCCTTGCCGGGGCCCAGGGTTTCGAGGGGGACGGTTGCCGCCGCAGCGGCACGGGGCTGCAGCGCTGCCTCCGCGCCGCAGGCGCTGCAGCGCACGCGGAGGAGCCCGTCGATCACCGACCACGAACCCGGTGCCCCGATCCGCTGGCACGCCTCGCAGAAGAGCTTCAAGGGACCGACCTCTACAGCACGTCGGCTGCGACCGGCGTGAGGGTGAGAAGGAAGAGCAGGACCGTCGCCGCCACCACCAGCTTCCGCCCGCGGGAGAGCGGCTCCGCCTCGTCGTCCACCGGCGGGTGGCCGTATTTCACGAAGCGCGAGGCGAGCAGATACCACACCAGCCAGCTGAAACTGGAGAGGAGCGCCATCACCACGAGCACGACGCCGAAGGCGCGGCCGACGCGCTCGGCCTTGCGCCCCAGCACCGCGTAGGCGACGTGGCCGCCGTCGAGCTGGCCGATGGGCACGAGGTTCAGGGCGGTGACGAAGAGGCCGATCACCCCGGCGTAGGCCACCGGGTGGACGAAGACGTCCTGGGCCGGCCCGACGCCGAAGAGGAGCTTCTTCACCAGCACGTAGAGGAGCGGCTGCGGCTCCATCACCGCGCCCAGCCCCTGGAACGGCGCCTCGCCGCTGAAGAGCCAGCCGAGGAGCTTCACGAGCGAGAGGTTGCCGAAGAGGAAGTTGGGCTCCACCGCGATCTCGCCGATGGAGGAGAGCGAGATGCCGTAGACCAGCACCGGGATCGCCACCACCGCCCCGGCGAGCGGGCCCGAGGCGCCGATGTCGATGAGCGCGTTGCGGCTCCGGATCCTGCCGCGCATCCGGATCACCGCGCCCATGGTGCCGATGGCGAAGGGCACCGGGATGAACCAGGGCCAGGAGGCCTCGACCCGGTGGAGCCGCGCCGCGACGAAGTGGCCCATCTCGTGGGCGACGAGGATCGCGAGCAGGCTGAGCGAGAAGGGAACGCCGGCCCGCACGTAGCCCGCGAGATCGGCGGGCTCCTGCGTCCAGCCGCCGCCGACGGCGAAGTCGGCGCCGGCGGTGAGGGTGGTGAGGATCGTGGCGCCGAAGAGCACCACGTTCCAGACCGGAAACGGGCGGGCCGGTGCGGCTGCGAGCTCGTACGGCTGCCGCGTCTCCATGGGTGCCTTAGAGCGCGCCGTCGGGCCTGGTGGGATCGGCCTCGCGGATGGTGCCGCGATCGACGGTGAGCAGGTAGAGCGGGTGGACGATCTGCCGGTTCTCGGTCACCGAGATCGGGCCCATCGGACCGGACATCCCCTGCACCCCGAGCACCGCCTCCTGGAAGGCTCGGCGGCTCACGGGGCGCTGCTGCTCGATCACCGCGCGGACCACCCCGGCGGCCTCGTGGCCATAGGCCTCGAGCAGGCCGGGCATCCGTCCCTCGCGGGCCTGGAAGGACTCGACGAAGCGCACCGTCTCCGGGCGGGAGGAGCCCGCGTGGAAGCCGTCCACGAAGACCGAGCAGTTGATGTACTTGCCGGCGCGGGCAGGCAGGTCGCGGTGGTTCCAGGTATTGCCGCCGAGCAGCATCACCGGCTTCACCTTGTGGCCGGTGGTCCTCTGGATCCGATCGATGTCGTTCTTGTCGCACCAGTTGGTGATCACGTCCTCGAACGCGAGTGCCGGTGCGACCAGCGCCACGGTCTTCCAGTGATCGGGGACGAAGAGCGCCTCGAACTCGATCACCGGGCTCACGCTCGCCTTGATCTTCTCGAGGGCGTTGCGGCGCTTGCGGGCGTCCGTGATTCCCTTCGCGCGGAGCTCCCGGAGCTTGCGCTGGTACTCGGCGCGATCGACGACGTTCTGGCGCTGCACCAGCGACTTGATCGGCTCGGAGAAGGTGGTGGTCTCCTGGGCGTAGCTCTCGACGCCCTTCACCTCGCCGCCCCGCTCCTCGACGCGCTGCCAGAAGAGGTCGCGCATCTCCTCGCCGTACTGGATCTCCGGGTGGAGTACGGCGAAGCGGCTCATCCCCCGGACGCCCATGGCGAACTCGACCAGCGCGTCGGCGATGGCGCCGTTGGTGAGCATCGACTGAAAGACCCACTCCGACTGCGCGGTGAAATCCTCGGTGCGCGAGAAGGAGACGTAGGGCAGGCCGAGCTCGTCGGCTGCCACCGCTGCTGCCTGGGCCTCGGCGGTGATCACGCCGCCGACCACCGCCATCACGTGGTCCTCGTAGAGCAGGCGCTCCACCGCGAGGGTGGCGCCCTCCGCCTCGCCGCGGGTGTCGCGGAAGACGACCTGCACGCGCGAGCCCTGCAGCGCGTGCTCGATGCCGGCGCGGAGCTGCGCGCCGTAGACCTTGTAGGGGCCGGAGAGCGGGAGAATCACGCCGATCTTCTCGGGGGCCACCTCGCCGCGGCGCTCGATCTTCTGGAGCAGCTCCCGCGCCTCCACCGCCAGCGGGTGGCTGGGATGGGTCTGGGCGAAGGCGGCGAGGCTCTCCTCGAGGGCGTCCCAATCCCGCTCCTCCTGGTGGAGCTGGGTGCGGCGCCAGTCGACGAAGGGAGCGGCCGGGACGCTCGGCTCGACCTGGATCCGCTCGAGATCCATCGGCGCCAGGGCGTCGAGGACGCGGCGGAGCTCGGCCTCCGCCTCGCTGCGGCGGCGGAGATCCGGGGCCACGGCCAGGGCCTCCGCCCGCCAGGTGTAGGCCTCGATGCCGTTGCCCGCCTCCTCGGCCTGCGCCGCGTACTTCACCGCCGCCGGGTATTTCTGCGCCTCGGGCAGCGCCTGGTACTCCGCCGCTGCGCGGGCGAGGGCCTCGTCGCGATCGCCGCCGAGCTTGCCGATCCGGGTGCGGGCCTGCGGGTATTTGTCCGAGTGCGGGTAGCGGGTGGTGAGCAGCTCGTAGGCGGCGCGGGCCCGCATCGGCTGCTCGGCCTTCTCCCAGGCGCCGCCTGCGGCGAAGAGCGCCTCGTCCGCCTCGACGGAGTCGGGGTAGCGGCGGGCCAGCGTCTCGTAGAGCTCGGCGGCGCCGACGTAGTCGCCGGCGGCCTCCTTCGCCCGGGCGTTCTCGAGCTCGTAGCGGGCGGCCTCCTCGACGCTCATCGTCCGTCCGTCGACGAGGACGGCGCGGGGCGGACAGCCGGCGAGGAGGGTGAGCAGGAAGGCGGCGAGCAGCAGACGGGCGAGAATGCTCATAGAATTTTAGGGTCTAGCCCACGTTCCCAAGGGAAATCAAGGAGCTGCATGGGCGAGGTGCGCACGCTCGCCTGCCGGGTCAACGCCCGGCCCCCCTCCCCTCTTCCCGCCGAGCCGCCCCGTGGCCCCGAAACGCACGAAGGCCCGCTGGCAGAGTTGCCGGCGGGCCTTCGTGGCTTGCGGGTGATCGGGCGGGCGATCAGCCGAAGATCTGCTTCACCTTGTCGAGGAAGGTCTTCGACTGCGGGTGCACGTCCTCGCCGGCCAGCGTGGCGAACTCCTCGAGGAGCTCCCGCTGCTTCTTGGAGAGATCGGTCGGGGTCTCGACCACCACGCGCACGTGCTGGTCGCCGCGGCCGTAGCCGTTGATCGCCGGGACGCCCTTGCCGCGGAGGCGGAAGACCTTCCCCGACTGCGTGCCCTGGGGGATCTTCATCTTCACCTTGCCGTCGAGGGTGGGCACGTCGATGGTCGAGCCGAGCGCCGCCTGGGTGAAGGAGATCGGGATCTCGCAGATGATCTCGGTGTCCTCGCGGATGAAGATCGGGTGCTCCTGCACCCGGAAGACCACGTAGAGATCACCTGCCGGCGCGCCGTGCTGCCCCTGCTCGCCCTCGCCGGAGACCTTGAGCCTGGTGCCGGTGTCGACGCCGGGGGGAACGGGGACCTTCACCTTCGCCGGCGCCGCCACCACGCCGCGGCCGCGGCAGTTGGTGCAGGGATCGGGGATCACCTTGCCCTCGCCGCCGCAGGTGGGGCAGGGGCGCGAGACGGAGAAGAAGCCCTGGGTGAAGCGCTGGGCGCCGGAGCCGCCGCAGGTGCCGCAGGTCTGGGGCTTGGTGCCGGGCTTGGCGCCCGAGCCGCTGCAGGTGTCGCAGTGCTGGTTGCGCTCGAACTCCAGCTCGATGGTGGTGCCGAAGGCCGCCTCCTGGAAGGTCAGCTCCTTCTCCACCCGGAGGTCGGCGCCGCGCCCGCGGCCGCCCCGGCCCCGGCCCCGCGGGGCGCCGAAGATGTCCCCGAAGATGTCGCCGAAGATGTCGTTGATGTTGACGCCGGCGGCGCCGCCACCGAAGCCGCCGAAGCCCTCGCCGAAGGGATTGCCGGCGTGGCCGAAGCGGTCGTACTTCGCCTTCTTGTCCGGGTCGGAGAGGCAGGCGTAGGCCTCGGAGGCCTCCTTGAACTTCTCCTCGGCCTCGTGGTTCCCGGGGTTCTTGTCCGGGTGGTACTGCAGCGCGAGCTTGCGGTACGCGGTCTTGATCTCCTGGGCGGAGGCGGTCTTCGCTACACCCAGGACTTCGTAATAGTCGCGCTTCAAGACGTTCGCCCTCGTTCGCCCTGCAGCGGGCGGCCGGCAATGTAAAACAGGGTCGGCGTCCCGCAAGGGGGAGCGATCCCGAAGAAATCAGGCGGTTTCGCGCTCAGCAGCCGATGGCTGCGTTGATCGCGTCACGCAGGTCCCGTGCAGAACGCGCCGCTGCCTCGGCGTAGTCCTGCCCGCGGGAGGCGTATTCGACCGCGCGGCTCGCCGCAACCACGGCGCCCCGGCCGCCCTCGTGGAAGGCGGGCGCAAGGTCCGCGGGCTTGCCGCCCTGGGCCCCGACGCCCGGCAGGAGAAGGACCGAGCGCGGCATCAGCGAGCGGAAGAGCGCCAGCTCGGAGGGCCTGGTGGCGCCGACCACCGCGCCCACCGGGCCGTAGCCCTCGCCCTCGCCGTTGAACGCCCGGGTCCAGCCCGCCACCCACTGGGCCACCGTGCCCTCGGGCGTGGGCAGATCCTGCAGATCCCCTGCCCCCGGGTTGCTCGTCTTCACCAGGCAGAAGAGGGCGCCGCCCTCCTCCTTCGCCGCGTCGAGGAAGGGCTGGATCGTGTCCCGGCCCATGTACGGCGCCACGGTGAGCGCGCTGCCCCCGTTCTCGCCCCGGAGCCAGGCGTTCGCGTAGGCCTCGGCGGTGGAGCCGATGTCGCCGCGCTTGGCGTCGATGATCGCGGGGATCTCGAGGGCCTTCGCCAGCTGCAGCACCCGGTGGAGCGTCTCCATCCCGGCAAGCCCCTGCGCCTCGAAAAAGGCGACCTGGGGCTTCACCGCACAGGCGTACTCGGCGCAGGCCTCGAGCACGCTGCTGCAGTGGGTCCAGAGATCGACGCCCGCGGGATGCCACTCGGGCCGGGGATCGAGGCCAACGCAAAGGCGCGTGTTCAGCCGCGCCATCCTCTCGTGCAGCCTGTCGACAAAGCTCATGGACCCCGGCTTGTAGCACGCCCGGCGGAGGAGGAAAGCGGGGAGCGGATGCAGGGCGTGCCTTCCACGGGCCGGGCCCGTCCCTTCCGGTGGTGCTCGGCAGCCCGTGCTCACAGCACGGCGGTACCCTGGCTGTCGGCTCCGAGCGTCGTCGCTTCAGTATCGCTGACGCGCCGGAAAGCTTGCAGCCTTGGCGGTGCCGGTACTGGCCGCGGTTGGGATACGGTAGGTACATCGATTCAACGGCTGCCGGCCTGGAGGCAGGGACCGCATGCACGCAGCAAGGAGAGCGCTGGTTGTGCTGTTTGGCGGCTTGCAGGCGCTGGCGCTGGCTGCCGCCTGCAGCAACTCCGCGCCCACCGCGACCGCCGGACCGAACGTCACTGGCGGTAGCGGTAGTGGCGGCGGCGGTGCCGCGGGCCAAGGTGGACGGGGCGGCGCTCAGGAGACGGGTACCGGCGGGGGTGGGGGCAGCAGCGGTTCCGGAGGCGCCGGCGGTGCGACCCCCGCGAAGCAATTCCCGCCGCTTGGTCTCCCTGCCGAGGTGGCCTGGCTCGACGACCCCGAGGTTTGGTCACTGCTTCCGCAGCCCGAGGTCTGGGACGAGCGCTGCTACATGAGGCAAGCGGATCCGGACGGGATCCAGTATCCGCCGCTTCGGTGGGAGAGCTGCGGTGAGGGCTGTGCCCGCGCCGATGTGCTGCAGGGACACGGGGACATCGCCGCGTACCCAGTCATCAGCTCATCTCTCAAGGAGGAGGGTTCGACCGCCTTTCTTCACTTCGTGCATGGGGGCACGACCCCGGCTAGGTATCACCTGAAGACGCAGCGCAGCGTCGACCTGACATCGGGGATGACAGTCGCTGCCGTTCAGGCGGTTGTCAGCACGAAGGACAACTTCGCTTGGTGCAGTTCAAGCCTCGTACTCCAGTCCGGACTCGCTTCAAGTGGAGCGAGGTCTTTCGACTGGGAGCACAGCCTACACATCCGCGGCAGCTGGGACCGTCGGGAGGCGGCCTGGCGCTGGCAACTCCCCTGGCCCGAGATTGGCAGCCAGGGTTTCAACCCGGGTTATTGCAAATACGCCGATATGGACGAGGGGGGACGATCCTTCTACTTCTGCGGCGGCATCATCCGCGCTGCGCTCACACCGGGCTCGAGCGCGATCACGGTCCTGGACCGCCCGAGTGATTCTGGCTTTCGGACCGCAAGAGCCGCGGCGCTTGGCGACCTGCTCATCTGGTCCGAGATCGATCGTTCCGCACCAGGATCGCGGGTCCGCTTCTGGAAACCGGATGGCCGGGGGATTCGTACGGCCATGCAGGGAATCGAGGTCGACACCTGCTCCATCGGCCTGAGCAGCACGCATGTAGCGGGCTTCTCGACGGCAAACGCGTGCGCCGTCTACCAGCACGAGGGAAGGTTCTGGATTGCCGAGCGCACGGAGGACGGCGCGCTTGCCAATCTACGACTGGGCCCCGTCTTTTGGCCGCGACCCGTCGTGGATGCCAGCGGGATCGCTACGTGGGGAGACTACGCCGCCATGGTCTGGGTGGAGGAGGTCTACGAGAACCTCGCGGATCGACGGCGGCTCCTCCTCGCCCGTACGACCGACTGGGCGATGCGTGACATCCGAGGAATCGAAGGCCATGAGGTCTGGGCTGCCGGGCTCACGGGAGAGCATCTCTACGTCGTCTACACCCTGCCCGGCGCGCACGTCGGCAAGTTCTCGGCTGTCTACCGGTACGATCTCGACAAATTCGACTCGATCGGCCAGCCGATCGTTCCGGTCGAGTGACCAAAGAGCCAACAGGCGATGCGGACGCGTCCGGCGGTAGGGCCTGCGTTGCCGCCATCGGCGCGGCAACGCTCGCAACGCACCGTCTCGCGTGGAGCGATCAGCCCGCCGACTGGTTGTAGATCGTCTCGGCGATGCGGTAGGCGCTGCCCTCGAGGCGCGCCACCGCTTCCTTGATCCGCTCGAGGTCGTTGGTCGGCAGCACCGCCTTGAGCGCCGTCACGTCGCCCTTGATCTCCTCGACGTCCTTCGGCTGGAGCATCGAGGCGTACTCCTCGAGGCTCTTCTCGGTCGTGTAGATCAGGCCGTCGGCGGTGTTCTTCGCGTCGGCCACGGCCTTCTTCTGCTCGTCGTCGCCGCGGTGCTCCTCGGCGTCCTTGATCATCCGCTGGATCTCCTCCTCGGTCATGCCGGAGGAGGCGAGGATGCGGATGGTCTGCTGCTTGCCGGTGCCGAGATCCTTCGCCGCCACGTGCACGATGCCGTTGGCGTCGATGTCGAAGGTGACCTCGATCTGCGGCACGCCGCGGGGCGCAGGCGGAATGCCCACCAGCTCGAAGCGGGCCAGCGTCTTGTTGTCCGCCGCCATCTCGCGCTCGCCCTGGAGCACGTGCACGGACACGATCGGCTGGTTGTCCTGCGCGGTGGAGAAGACCTGCCCCTTCTTCGCGGGGATGGTCGTGTTCTTGTCGATGATCTTCGTGTAGACGCCGCCGGCGGTCTCGACGCCCAGCGAGAGCGGGGTCACGTCGAGGAGCAGCACGTCCTTCACGTCGCCGGTGAGGACCGCGCCCTGGATCGACGCGCCGATCGCCACCACCTCGTCGGGATTGACGCCCTTGTGCGGATCCCTGCCGAAGAAGCCGCGGACCTTCTCCTGCACCTTCGGCATGCGGGTCATGCCGCCGACCAGGATCACCTGATCGATCTGCCGGGCGGTGACGCCGGCGTCCTGGAGCGCGACCTTGCACGGCTCCAGGGTCCGGTCGATGAGCTCGGCGCAGAGCTGCTCGAGGGTGTCGCGGTCGAGGGTGTCGGTGAGGTGCTTGGGGCCGGTGGCGTCGGCGGTGATGAAGGGGAGGTTCACCTCGGTCTCGTGGGCCGAGGAGAGCTCGTGCTTGGCGCGCTCCGCCGCTTCTTTCAGCCGCTGCAGCGCCATCCGATCCTTGCGCAGGTCGGTGCCGTGCTGCGCCGCGAAGCGCTCCGCGAGCCAGTCGATGATCCGGTTGTCGAAGTCCTCGCCACCGAGGAAGGTGTCGCCGTTGGTGGCCTTCACCTCGAAGACGCCCTGGTTCAGCTCGAGGATCGAGATGTCGAAGGTGCCGCCGCCGAGATCGTAGACCGCGATGCGCTCGCTCTTGCCGTCCTTCTGCTTGTCGAGGCCGTAGGCCAGCGCCGCAGCGGTGGGCTCGTTGATGATGCGCAGGACGTTCAGGCCCGCGACGCGGCCCGCGTCCTTGGTGGCCTGGCGCTGGGCGTCGTCGAAGTAGGCGGGGACGGTGATCACCGCTTCGGTGACCTCCTCACCCACGTAGTCCTCGGCGGTCTGCTTCATCCGCGAGAGCACCTGCGCCGAGATCTCGGCGGGGGCCATCTTCTTGCCGCGGACGTCGACCCAGGCGTCGCCGTTGTCTGCAGGCAGCACGCCGAAGGGCAGCAGCCCCAGGCTCCGCTGCACCTCGTGCGTCTGGTATTTGCGGCCGATGAGGCGCTTCACGCCGTAGATGGTGGCGTCGGGGTTGGTGATCGCCTGGCGTTTGGCGATCTGCCCCACGAGCCGCTCGCCGTTCTCGGCGAAGGCCACCATCGACGGGGTGGTGCGGCTGCCCTCGGAGTTGGGGATCACCACCGGATCACCGCCCTCGAGGACGGCGACGCAGGAGTTGGTGGTTCCGAGATCGATCCCGATGACCTTGGCCATTTACGTCGTTCCCTTGTGTGCTCCCCCCGGGGCGCACGGCGGGCAGAGGCTCAATTCTGCGTTTCTTCCCCGGAAGGAGCAGCGGCGGCCTCGGGGCCGGGCCCGCTGGAGACGACCACCATCGCCGGGCGGACGAGCCGCTCGTGGAGCTGGTACCCCCGCACCAGCTCCCGCACCACCACGTTGGCTGCGTGCTCGGTGCTCTCCACCTGCTGGATCGCCTCGTGGAAGCGCGGGTCGAAGAGCTCGCCCACCGCCGAGAAGCCCTTCACCCCGAACTTGCCCAGGGTCTCCTCGAAGAGGCGGCGGTTCATCCGCACCCCCTCGGCGAAGGAGTTGAGGTCGCCGCCGCCGGCGGAAGCCTCGAGGGCCCGGTCGAAATTGTCGAGGACGGGGATGAGCTCGGAGAGGAGCTTCTCGATCCCGAACTTCTGCAGCTCCTCGCGCTCCCGCGCCGCCCGCTTCTTGTAGTTCTCGAGGTCGGCCACCGCGCGCAGGCGCAGGTCGTTGGCCTCCTGCAGGCGCTGCATCAGCTGCTGCGTGCGCTTCGCCGACTCCTCGAGGAGCTGCTCCTTGAGATCGAGCTCGGCGCGCAGCGCCTCGTCGCCTTCGCCCGCTGCTGCGACGACGTCTTCCTCGACCTCGATCTCGAGGGTGTTCTCGACGCCGGTGGTCGTGGAGCCACCCTCGACGGCGCGGAGCGCCTCGGCGATGGCGTCCTCGCTGATGTCGACCTGGAAGGCGTTCTTCGGCGGGGTCTCGGACTGGGACATGAGCGCTGAAAACCCTGTGGAGACGCGGAATTGCGGCCCGCATCATGGCACAGCGCAGTTGGGGCATCAACCGCGCGGAGGGCGTCCGGCGCCCGTTTCCGTGGCAGGGTCGGCGCGCAAAACCCATACTGCGGAGCAAGCGACGACCCACCGCCCGGGCCGCCTCCGGCCCGCAGGCAGGCGGGGTCGTGTGCGTCGTGGGCTGGGATGGACGATCTGCTGGCGAACGAAACGGAAGGCACGGCCGAGGGCGCCCTGGGCCGTCTGCTGGAGCGGCTCCGGGATGGCACGGGGCCGGTTCCCGTGCTGGGCGTGAAGGGCGGCGCCAGGGGCTGGGTCGCCGCCGGGATCCGCGAGGCCCTCGGCAGCCCGCTGGTGGTGGTGGCGGCGGACGAGGAGGCTGCCGACCGCCTCGCCGCGGACCTCGGCTTCTTCCTCGGCGGCGGCACCGAGGGCGAGGAGCGCAAGGTCCTCCGGCTGCCGGTGGACGAGGTCCTCCCCTACGACGGCCTCTCGCCGGATCGCTCCACCGAGCTCGACCGCCTCGCCGCCCTCACCCTCCTCCACCGCGGCGAAGCCCCGCCGGCGCTGGTCCTCTCCGCCAGGGCGCTGGCCCGGCGCACCCTGCCCCGCGCCATGTTCGCCGGCGCCACCGACGAGATCGCGGTGGGCTCGAGCTGGGACCGCGACGATCTGGCGCGCCGCCTGGTGGCGCTGGGTTACCAGAGCGTGCCGCTGGTGGAGGACGCGGGCACCTTCGCGGTCCGCGGCGGCATCCTCGACCTCTGGTCGCCGATCTACGGCCAGCCGGTGCGCCTCGAATTCTTCGGTGACGAGGTGGAGAGCCTCCGCGTCTTCGAGCCCGACACCCAGCGCACGGTGCGGACCCTCGACCGCGTGCTCCTAGGCCCCGCCCGCGAGGTGCTCTTCAGCGACGAGACGAAACGCGCCGGCATCGCCGCGATCCGCGACGCGGCGGACCGGGTGAACAAGCCCACCGCCCAGGTGCGGGAGCTGGTCGACTCGATCCAGGAGGCGATCCCCGCCTACGGCGTGGAGAGCTTCCTCCCCGGCTTCTACGAGGAGAAGCTCGAGCCGATCGCCGGATTCTTTCCGGAAGGCGCGGTGATCCTCCTCGACGATCCGGTAGCGATCGACCGGGCCCTGGAGGATCTCTGGGAGGATCTGGAGAAGGAGCACGAGGCCACCCTCGAGCGCGCGGATCTCGCGCTGCCGCCGCAGGCCCACTTCCTCGGCGCCGACGAGGCCCTCGCCCAGCTCGGCGCCTTCGCCCGCGCCGACCTCCACTCGCTCTGGATGGGCGGCGCCGACGTGGAAGCGGTGCGCTTCGACCTGCCCGCCACCGCGGGGATCCGCAAGGAGATCGAGAACCACCACGGCGAGGACGGCGCCCTCCACCCGCTGGTGGAGCGGCTGAAGCGGTGGCGGGAGCGGGGCTACACCACCATCCTCGCCGCGGGTTCCCAGGGGCAGGCCGACAAGCTCAAGCGGCTCCTCTCCGAGCGGCGGGTGGCGGTGAAGATCCGCGACGAGTGGGTGCCCGCGGATCCCTCCAGCTGGTGGGATCGCTCGGTCCACGCCTGGATCGTCCCCCACGAGCTCACCGCCGGCTTCCTCGCCGCGGAGGCGCACTTCGCGGTCATCGCCGAGGAGGAGATCCTCGGCGTCCGCCAGAAGCGCCGGCTCCGCTCCGCCCGCCGCGCGGACATGCCCTTCGTCGCCGCCTTCCGCGAGCTGAACGAGGGCGATCTCTGCGTGCACGTCGACCACGGCATCTGCCGCTACGGCGGCCTGCAGAAGCTCAACGTCCGCGGCGTGGAGGGCGACTTCCTCGTCCTCCACTTCGAGGGGAAGGACAAGCTCTTCCTCCCGGTCTCGAAGCTGCGGCAGGTGCAGAAATTCGTGGGCGCCGGCGCGGAGCACGCGCGCCTCGACAAGCTCGGCGGCACCTCCTGGGAGAAGACCAAGAAGAAGGTCAAGGACGAGCTGCTGCGCATGGCGGCGGAGCTCCTCGACATCTACGCGCGGCGCAAGGCCCACCCGGGCATCGAGTACCCGCAGCCCGACCGCTACTTCCACCAATTCGAGGCGGACTTCGCTTTCGACGAGACGCCGGATCAGCAGAAGGCGATCGACGACGTGATCGCCGACATGGCCTCGGGCAAGCCGATGGACCGGCTGGTCTGCGGCGACGTGGGCTACGGCAAGACCGAGGTGGCGATGCGCGCCGCCTTCATGGCGGTGCTGGGGCAGAAGCAGGTGGCGGTGCTGGTGCCGACCACCATCCTCGCCCTGCAGCACTTCAACTCCTTCAAGAGGCGGATGCGCGACTACCCGGTGCAGGTGGACTGGGTCTCCAGCTTGCGCGGCGCAAAGGAGAACAAGGAGGTGCTCCAGCGCGCCGCGGAGGGGAAGGTCGACATCGTCCTCGGCACCCACGCGCTGCTGGCGCCGAGCGTCGCCTTCAAGGATCTCGGCCTCGTGATCATCGACGAGGAGCAGAAATTCGGCGTAAAGCACAAGGAGCGCCTCAAGCGCTACCGCGCCGAGGTGGACGTGCTCACGCTCACCGCCACGCCGATCCCGCGCACCCTGCACATGTCGATGGCCGGCGTGCGCGACATGTCGATCATCAACACGCCGCCTGCGGACCGTCGCGCGATCCGCACGTTCGTCTCGAAATTCTCGCCCACCGAGATCCGCGAGGCGATCCTCCGGGAGAAGGGACGCGGCGGCCAGGTCTACTTCGTCCACAACCGGGTGGAGTCGATCGGCTCGATGCAGCGCTTCCTCACCGAGCTGGTGCCGGAGGCCTCCATTGGCGTTGCCCACGGGCAGATGGGCGAGCACGTCCTCGAGCGGATCGTCGGCGACTACATCGACAAGAAATACGACGTGCTGCTCTGCACCACGATCATCGAGAGCGGCCTCGACATCCCCAGCGCCAACACGATTATCGTGAACCGCGCCGACACCTTCGGCCTCTCCCAGCTCTACCAGCTCCGCGGCCGCGTGGGCCGCTCGTCGGAGCGCGCCTACGCCTACCTGCTGGTGCCGGCGAAGCAGCAGATCACCAAGGACGCGCAGCGGCGCCTCGAGGTGCTGCAGCAGTTCAGCGATCTGGGCGCGGGCTTCCACATCGCCAGCCACGACCTCGAGATCCGCGGCGCCGGCAACCTCCTCGGCGCCAAGCAGTCGGGGCAGATCGAGGCAGTGGGCTTCGACCTCTACTCGCAGCTCCTCGAGGAGGCGGTGGCGGAGACCCGCGGCGAGCCGATCCAGCACGTGGTGGAGCCCGAGGTGCAGCTGCCGGTGCCGGCCTTCATCCCCGACGACTACCTGCCCGACGTGCACCAGCGGCTGCTCTTCTACAAGAAGCTCGCCCAGGCCAACACCGACGAGGAGATCGAGCAGGTCCGAGAGGAGATGATCGATCGCTGCGGCCAGCCCACCCACGAGGTGGACGCCCTCACCCGCACCATGGCGATCAAGGCGGATCTGCGCGCGCTGCGGCTGCGGGCGCTGGAGAGCGGGCCGGCGCGGCTGGTGATCACCCTCGGCCCCGACGCGCTCCTCGATCCGGCCAAGGTGGCAGCGCTGGTGGCCCGGGGCGGCAACTACCGCCTCACCCCCGACATGAAGCTGGTGGTGAAGACGGCGCCGGATCTCTCCGGCGAGCGGCTGCTCGAGGCGGCGCGGTACGCCCTGCGGGATCTCGCCCGGTGTGCGGCGGCATGACCGGCGGCCCCGCGGAGGATGGCGTGCTGAAGCGGCTCTTCTGGCGGCTGATCGACTGGATCGGCCGCAACGAAAAGAGCGTGCTCGTCGCGGGCCTGCTGGTGGTCGGCGGCGTGTGGGGATTCGTCGCGCTCGCCGACGAGGTGAACGAGGGCGAGACCCAGGCCTTCGACGAGTGGGTGCTGCGGCAGCTGCGCACCCCCGGCGATCTCTCCGATCCCATCGGCGACGTCTGGGTGGAGGAGGCGGCCCGGGACATCACCGCGCTGGGCGGCGTCACCGTGCTCGTCCTGGTCACGGTGAGCGTGGTCGTCGCCCTGGGGCTGCAGCGCCGGCGGGGCACGATGTGGCTGGTGGTCGGCAGCACCCTCGGCGGCGCGCTCCTCACCTCCGCCCTCAAGGACGCCTTCGACCGGCAGCGGCCCGGCGTGGTGCCCCACCTCACCGAGGTGCTCACCGCCTCCTTCCCCAGCGGGCACGCCATGCTCTCCGCGGTGGTCTACCTCACCCTCGGCGCGCTCCTGGCGCGGCTGGTGCGCAACACCTGGGCGCGGGCCTGGTGCCTGCTGGTGGCGATGGGGATCACGGTGCTGGTGGGCTTGAGCCGCCTCTACCTCGGGGTGCACTACCCCACCGACGTGCTCGGCGGCTGGGTGGCGGGGATGGCCTGGGCGCTGGCCTGCTGGCTGCTCGCCCGCTGGCTCCAGCGCCGGGGCACGGTGGAGCGGCCCGGCCCCGCCCGCTCCTGATCACTCACGCAGGAGCAGGCCGCCGTCGATGGTGAGCGTGGTGCCGGTGCTCCACGAAGCGCCGAGGAGATGGACCACCGCAGCGGCCACGTCCTCCGCCTTGCCGAGGCGGCCGAGGGGGTGCAGGCCGCGGAGCGCCTCGAGTTGTGCGCCGAGGCGCTCTTCGTATTCCACGCCGGTGGGCATCGTCTCGCCGGGATCGAGGCGCAGCTCGTGAATCATCTCGGTGTCGACGAGCCCCGGCGCCACCGCATTGAACCGCACGCCCCGCGGCGCGCCCTCGAGGGCCAGCGAGGCCATCGCCGCCACCAGCCCCGCCTTCGCCGCGCTGTAGGCCGCAGAGGTCCGCACCGGGCGGAAGGCGAGCGTGGAGGCGACGAAGACCACGCCCCCGCCGCTCTCGAGCACGCGCAGCGCCTCCTCGCCGAGGCGCAAGGGGGCGACGAGGTTGAGCTCGAGTTGCGATCGCAGCGCCGCCTCGTCGATCCGGCCCGGCGCCTGGTGCACCACGTTTCCGGCGCTGTGGACCATGCCGTCGAGGCCGCCGAGCAGATCCCGGGCCCGCTCGAGCAGGCCTTGCCGCTGGGCTTCGTCGGCAAGATCGCAGGGCAGCGCGTGGATGCGGCCGGGCCATGCATCCCGCACCGCCTCGAGCCGCTCCGCCCTGCGCCCGACCACCACCACCTCGCCGCCGTCGGCGGCGATCCGCTCGGCCACGGCGCGGCCGATGCCGCTGCCGCCGCCGGTGACCAGCACCCGCCGCGTGCCGACGGGCAGCTTCATCGCGCCCGCTCCGCCGCAGGGTAGAAGGGCACCGGCTCGACCCAGGGCAGCTCGCCCTCGTGCGCCACTTCGATCTCGTCGTGGGGCAGGAAGGCCGGCCGATCGACGCAGAGGATGGTGCCCTCCACCTGCGCCGGGTTGTCGTAGCGGTGGGGCAGATCCTTCGGCCAGCGGAAGGCGCTCCCCGGCGCCACGGGCCTGCCCTGGAGCAGGAGGTTGGACCCGAGGATCAGCTCCCGCTCCTCCATCGCCTGGTGGACGTGGGTGGGGATCGACGCCCCCGGCGCGATCCGCAGCCGGTAGATCCCGCAGCCCTGGCTGGCGTGGAGCACGTCGACCCGGCCCCACTTCTTCTCCTCGACGGGGAAGCCCATCTCCTCGCGGCTGCGGTGGATTTCGAGGGAGGGAACGGCGTCGCCGCCGAGGGCGCCGGGCTTGGTGAGCCGCACGCTCACCGCCTCCACCTGCGCGTGGGGCGCGTCGGCGGTGGGCGGCGCGAGGATGTAGCTGCAGAGCGCCTCCGCGGCGGTCTCGAGGAGGCGGAAACGGCACGACTCGAGGAGGAAGCGGATCTCGCCGGCGAGGCGCGCGTAGTCGAGGCTCGCCTCGAGGCCTGCGCCTGCAGCTGCGGCGCGGGTGTCGAGGAAGAGGGCCAGATCGACCTGCAGGGTCTGCACCGTGCGCCGCTCCTCCGGGTAGACGCCGACGATGCAGTCGGCACGCAGGCCGCGGACCTCGATGGCGTCGAGGCTCCTGCCGTTGGTGGTGAGGAAGGGACGCTGCATGCGAAACCTCAGAGCGTGTGAAGAAATCGGTCCGGCAAGCGCCGGCCCGCTTTCTTCGCTCGCGCTTCGCGCGAGAGACGCTCCATCTTACGATCGCTCCGCCTTCGGCTTCGCTGGAGAGTTTGTTTCACAAACTCTCAGAGCACGACCGAGCGGCCGCCGTCCACGTTGATCACCTGGCCGGTGACGTAGGGTTGCTGCGCGAGGAAGAGCACCGCCCGGGCCACGTCCTCGGGATCACCCTCGCGGCCCATCGGCACCCGGGCGAGGATCGACTGCTTGGTCGCCTCGTCGTAGTCGGGCGGGAAGGCCACGGTCCCTGGCGCCACGCCGTTCACCCGGACCTTCGGTCCGAGCTCCACCGCCAGCGCGCGGGTGAGCATGAGCAGCCCGGCCTTGCTCACCGAATAGTGGGCGTACTCGTCGTAGGGCCGCTCCGCGGCGATGTCAGTGACGTGGATCACGCAGGGCGCCGGCGCCGCGAGCAGCGAGGGGAGGAGCCCCTGGGTGAGGAAGAAGGGGGCCTCGAGGTTGATCGCCTGCATCCGCCGGTAGCGGGCCCGATCGATCCGGGCGAAGGGCACCCGCTCGAAGATGCCGGCGTTGTGGACCACGAGATCGAGCGCCGGGTGTTCGGCGCGCAGCGCTGCGGCGAGGCGATCGACCGCGTCGGGATCCGAGAGATCGGCGGTGCGGAGATCGACCTGCCTGCCCAGCGCCCGGGCCTGCGCCGCCACCTCCTCCAGCGCATCGACCGACGCGTGGGCGTGGAGGACGAGGTCGTAGCCAGCATGGGCCAGGGCGAGGGCGGTGGCGCGGCCGACGCGGATGCCGGCGCCGGTGACGAAAGCCTTGCTCATGGCGCCGCAGGATGCCCGAGAAGCGCCGCCGGTTGCACGGCAGAAAGCCGCACGGCGCCTGCTTGCTCGCCCGGAGCCCGGGCGGCGCGCGGTGCATGGCCGCCCCATCGCGCCCACCTTGAAGGACACCACGCGCAAGGAGGTAGACGATGGGTCTCTTCAAGAAGGCAGCAGCCGCAGGCTTCCTCAGCCGTTTCCTCAACAGGCGCCGGTCCCGGCGCTCCTACGGCTACGGAAGGCGCCGCGGCCTGCTCCGCCGTTTCCTCGGGTAGGGGCCGATGCATCGGCGCTACGAGCTCGCCGGTGGGGAGGCCGCCGGGGCGATGAGCGACGGCTCGATCTTCTTCGTGGGGACGGCCACCACGCTCATCCGCTTCGGCGGCTTCTCGATCCTCACCGACCCGAACTTCCTGCACCAGGGCGAGAAGGTCCACCTCGGCTACGGGCTCCATTCGACCCGGCGCACCGAACCCGCCTGCCAGCTCGAGGATCTCCCGCCCTTCGACTTCGTGCTCCTCTCCCATCTCCACGAGGACCACTTCGATCGCAAGGTCGAGCAGCGGCTGCCGCGCCACACCCAGATCCTCACCACGCCGAAGGCGGCCCGGGCGCTGGCGCACCGAGGCTTCTATGCCGTCGATGCGATGCACCCCTGGGAATCGATCGAATTCGCCCGGGGCGAGAGCCGGCTCCGCGTGACCTCGATGCCGGGGCGCCACGGGCCGATGGCCTTCGCCAGGCTGCTGCCGCCGGTGATGGGCTCGATGCTCGAATTCGGCCACGAGCGCTTCGGCCTGCTGCTCCGCCTCTACGTGAGCGGCGACACGCTGGTCTACGAGGCGATCCGCGAGATCCCCGAGCGCTTCCCGGGGATCGACTGCGCCCTGCTCCACCTCGGCGGTACGCGGGTGATGGGGGTGCTCGTCACCATGGACGGCAAGCAGGGCGTGGAGATGATGAAGATCGTCGAGCCGGAGATCGCGGTGCCGATCCATTACGACGACTACGACGTCTTCCGCTCGCCGCTCTCCGACTTCGCCGACGAGGTCCACGCAGCGGGGCTCGATGGCCACGTGCGCTGGATCCACCGGGGCGAGACGCTGCCGATCCCCAACCCGCTGGCGCGGACGCGGGAGGCGCACGAGGAAGAGACGCAGCCGCCCTGAAAATCGAAAACGCGCGGGCTGCATTCGCAGGCCCGCGCGTTCTCATGTGCCCAGCCGGGGAGCTGCGATTACTCGCACTCCTCCTCTTCGCCGTGGGCGTGGCCGTGCTCGAGCTCCTCGGCGGTGGCGGCGCGCACGTCGAGCAGCTCCACGTCGAAGGTGATGTCCTTGCCGGCGTAGGGGTGGTTGCCGTCGAGGGTGGCGGTCTCGTCGGTGAGCTTCATCACCGTGAAGCCCTGGGGCTCGCCCTCCTCGTCGTCCGACCAGATCTCCTCGCCCTCTTCCACGTCCTCGGGGAGGTCGGAGCGGGGCACCTCGATCACCATCTCGTCGTCGCGCTCGCCGTAGGCGTCGGCGGCCTTCAGGGTGACCTTGGTCTTGAAGCCCTTCTCCTTGTCCTGGAGCACGTTCTCCAGGCCCTCGGCGATCTCGTCGAAGCCGTGCAGGTACTGGAGGGGCGCGTCGCCGACGCTGCTCTCGAGCACCTCGCCCTTCGAATCGGTGAGGGTGTACTGCACGGTAACGACGTTGCCCTTGGTCGCCTTCATAGAAAGTCCTCTGCGTAACGCTGCAGGTTTTGCCGCACCATATACCCCGGCGCGCCGGAAGCGGGGGAAAGATCAGGTGCGCAGCACGGGCGGGGCTGCCGGCACCGGGGGGCGCCTGGCGAGGAGGCCGTCCGCGGCGTAGAGGGCCACCGCCGTCCAGATCAGGCCGAAGGTCACCGCGTGGCGCTCGGTGAAGGGCTCGCCATAGGCGAGGACCGCGAGCCCCAGCTGGCAGGTGGGGGCGACGTACTGGATGATCCCCATGGTCGAGTAGCGGAGCCTGCGGGCGCCGGTGGCGAACCAGAGGAGCGGGATCGCGGTGGCGGCGCCGGCGCCCACGAGGAGGAGGGCCTCCCCCTGCGTGGAGCCGAAGGCCCCGCTCGCCGGGACGAGGAGGAGCCAGGCCACCGCCACCGGGGTGGCGAGGCCGGTCTCGACGGCGAGGCCGGTGAGGGATTCCACCGAGGCCCGCTTCCGGAGCAGGCCGTAGAGGCCGAAGGTCGAGGCCAGGGTGAGGGAGACCCAGGGAACCACCCCCAGCCCGAGGGCGAGCCAGCCCACGCCGGCGAAGGCCACCACCACCGCGGCGAGCTGCAGCGGGCGCAGGCGCTCCCCGAGGAAGAGCCGCGCCAGGAGCACGTTGACCAGCGGGTTGATGTAGTAGCCGAGGCTCGCCTCGGTGACGTGGCCGGTGTTCACCGCCCAGATGAAGAGCAGCCAGTTGCAGGAGATGAGCGAGGTGGTGAGGGCGAGGAGCCCCAGCGTCCGCCTGCGCCGCAGCGCCGCCAGCAGCTCGGGCCAGCGCCTGCCCAGGGTGAGGAGCCCCGCCACGAAGACGAAGGACCAGGCGATCCGGTGGGCGATGATCACGCCGGGAGCGACGCCGCCGAGCAGCTTCCAGTAGGCGGGGAAGAATCCCCAGATCAGGTAGGCGCCGAAGGCGTAGGCGCCGCCGGCCAGGGTGGAAGCGCGCTCGGTGGGGTTCTGCATGGCTGCTCTTCTAACCCCCCGGAAGAATCGGCGCATCCTGCCACGGCACAGGCCCGTCACCCCACCTGCCGGATTTCCGGGTAGCTACCTGGGGCGTTCTGCCTCACATCTGCGGCACGAGGCTGGCGAACCTGCGCCTGGCGAGGCGATTCGACGGCGATCCGGCGTCCGGGCACGCACCTTGCGTCCTCCCGGGACCATCCCGGTTCCAGGAGGTACCTCGTGGTACGTGTGACGAAGGTCGCTCTGCTCGCGGCGTTGTTGGCTGCCGCCGCCTGTGGCGATTCGACGGAGAGGGCGCGGCAGGTCGGCGCCGGTGGCAGCGGCGGGAGCGGCGGCGGCAGCGCCGGCTCGGGCGGCACGGGAGGCGGCGGCGCCGGCGGCGAAGAGGCCCCGCAGACGTGGGACGACGCCGAGATCCACCACCGCTGGACCCGCGAAGGTTTCGGTCTGGCGTGGTCGCTGGCCGCGTTCGACTACGACGGCGACGGCAACGACGAATACCTCCTCGGCGGCAGAGGCGCCGCCGTCATCGATCCCGCCGACCCGGGCGCCCATCCGAAGTGGTCCCTCGACTGGGAAGAGGGCACCGAGTGGGAGATGGCCTACAACTTCGGAGTCTTCGACGGCAACGGCGACGGCACCGACGACGTGCTGGTGGTGAGCACCAACAAGGACGCCTACCTCGTCGACGGGCAGACCGGCGAGCGGATCTGGTACCAGCCGGAGATCTCCGAGTTCCTACCGGCCCGGATGGCCATCGTCGACGGAGACGACGACGGCGTGCCCGACTTCTTCGTGGTGGGCCAGAGCACCGTGCGCTCCGGCGCCACCGGCGAGGTGCTCTACGACCTCGGCCTGCCGGTCATCGTCGCCGATGCGGAGCCCGCCGAGCTCGACGGGTTGCCCGGCATCGACCTCATCGTCGGCGTGGAGGCCGATGCGCCGATCGACGGCCCGCCGGTCGAGGGAATGGTGCAGGTCTTCGGCTACGCCGGGGACCAGAAGATCTGGGAGTTCGCCACCACCGGCCAGGTTGGCACCGTCGCCGCTGCCGACGTGGACGGCGACGGGATCCACGAGGGCGTGGCCGGCACCAACCAGGGCTGGATCTACGTCATCGGCAGCGACGGCCAGGCGGTCTGGAGCGAGGACATCGGTCACGGCGCGATCCTCCGCACCGCAGCAGGCGATGCAGACGGCGACGGCCGCGACGAGGTCTTCGTCGCCTTCATGGCCTATGCGGACGCCACCCCCACCCGGATCATCGCCTACGACGACGACGGCTCCCGGATGTGGGAGTACTCGGTCGCGCCGATCTGGGTCGACGGCTTCTCCCTCGAGCAGCTCGACGACGATCCCGAGCTCGAGCTCCTCTTCACCTGCGGCAACGAGGTCCGGGGCGTCTACAGCGGCTTCGCCGCAGCGCTCAACACCTCGCCCACCGCCATCCGAGAGCAGTGGAAGGTCGACTTCGGCCTGATGGTCTTCGGCTTCACCATGCTGGAGCGCGACGGCGAGAAGCAGATCGCCTTCTACGCCGACGACGCCCGCGTCCGCGCGGTCGAGGCCGCGACCGGCGCCACCGCGTGGCTCAACTACGTCGGCGACATGGTCACCGCGATGGGCGCAGGCGATGCCACCGGCGACGGCATCACCGACGTGGTGCGCGGCGACATGCGCGGCAACGTCCACCTCGTCGACGGCAAGGATGGCACCGGCATCTGGTCGCGCCGCCTCCAGAGCGTGCGCGGCGCCATCACCATGGCGGCGGCGATGGGCGACATCGATGCGGACGGCGTCGCGGACATCGTCACCGGCGGCTACCGCATGGCGGACGAGAAGAGCGGCGTGCTCGAGCTCTACTCGAACCGTGGCGCGCTGCTCTGGTCGCGGCTCTACAACGGCTCGATCACCACCGCCGAGATCGCCGACCTCGACGGCGACGGCGTTCCCGAGATTCTCGCGGTGGAGGATGCAGGCACCTGCGTGGTGCACGCGCTCACGCCCGCAGGCGAGATCCTCTGGAGCTCCTCGATCAACACCTGCGGCGCCGGCAACTACCTGAGCATCGCCGACGTCGACGGTGACGACGTGCCCGAGATCGCCTACGCCGCCCCGCCCATGCTCGAGCCCCCGGACATCGCCCTCCTCGATGCGGACGGCACCGTGCGCTGGAACAAGGAGATCATCGACACCCAGTGGGTGCAGGCGGTGCCGGGTGGCGTTCTCACCGGTGGCGGCGCCGTGCAGTTCGGCGGTTACACGGGGCTCTACTCGATGGACGACGGCTCGCTGGTCTGGGAGCACCGGATCGAGCCGATCCCCGACCCCGAGTACCCGGAGCACGATCCCCTCGGCAACCCCGTCTTCTGGGGCATGGCGGTCCCGGACCAGAACGGCGACGGCGTCTTCGAGGTCGTGGCCTCGGGCCTGCGCAACGACATGCACCTGATCGACGGTGTGAACGGCGCGGACATCTGGACGAAGTGGCTCGAGTCGAAGGACATCGGCTGGAACCTGCGCCCCGCCGGCGGCCCGGTGATCTACGTGCCGCACACCGAGATCGCGCCCGCCTTCATCGCGACCGCGCAGTGGAGCGAGTTCCACGTTGGCACCACGATCCGCGGCCTCTCCCTGGACGACGGTGAGGTGCTCTTCGAGACGAGGATGCAGGGCCACTCCAACTCCGGCGTCGCGGCCACCTTCGAGGACGGCAACCAGGGCGCCGTCTTCAACGGCCTCTCCAGCATCTACGCCATCGAGGCGAAGCCGAAGGCCGAGTAGCGCCCCGGCCGCGCCGCGGAATCTCGAGAGGGCCCGTCCGGTTCGCCGGGCGGGCCCTCTCGTTTTCGCTGCACCGGCTTTCGTCGCTGCGCCTGGCGGTCTACCCTGCCTGCCGTGAAGGTCACCGCGCCGCAGCCCCTCGTCCCGCTCCGCCACGCCGCCAACGATCGGCGCGGCCGCCCCTTGCGCGACCTGCGGATCTCGGTGACCGACCGGTGCAACTTCCGCTGCCCCTATTGCATGCCGGCGGAGGCCTTCGGCCCCGGGCACCGCTTCCTCGGGGGCGAGGAGCTCCTCTCCTTCGACGAGATCGAGGCGATCGCCCGGGCGGCGGTGGCCCTTGGTGTGGAGAAGATCCGCCTCACCGGCGGCGAGCCGCTCCTTCGTCCCGGGATCGAGGAGCTGGTGGAGCGGATCGCCGGGATCCCCGGGGTCCGGGACCTGGCGCTCACCACGAACGGCAGCCGCCTCGCCCCCCGCGCCGCGGCGCTGGCCCGAGCGGGTCTGCGCCGGGTGACGGTGAGCCTCGATGCCCTCGACGACGAGACCTTCGCGCGGATGAGCGGCGTCGGCGCCAGGGTGGCGCCGGTGCTGGAGGGGATCGCCGCGGCACGGGCGGCGGGCCTCGGTCCGGTGAAGGTCAACATGGTGGTGCGCCGCGGCGTGAACGACCACGCGATCGAGGCGATGGCCCGGCACTTCCACGGCACGGGGGACGTGCTCCGCTTCATCGAATACATGGACGTGGGCTCGTGCAACCGCTGGAACCGGGACGAGGTGGTCAGTGGCGAAGCGATCGTCCGCAAGGTGCACGCGGTGCTGCCCCTGGAGCCCCTCGACCCGGCGGCGCCGGGCGAGGTGGCGCGGCGTTACCGCTACCGCGACGGCGGGGGCGAGATCGGCGTGATCACCTCGGTGACCCGGCCCTTCTGCGGCGGCTGCGTCCGCGCCCGCCTCGCTGCGGACGGCACGCTCTACACCTGCCTCTTCGCCACCGACGGGCACGACCTGCGCCGGCCGCTGCGCGAGGGCGCCGGGGCCGAGGCGCTCCTCGAGCGGCTGCGCACGATCTGGAGCGGGCGCGACGATCGCTACTCGGAATTGCGGGAGCTCCTACCGGTGGTGAGCGGCAAGGTCGAGATGTCGCGGGTGGGCGGCTAGGCGCTGCGGCGGGGGCGGAGCGCGCGCTCGATCGGCTCGCGCACCGACGCGGGGCCGCGGCAGAAGGCGGCGGCGTGGCCGGGACCCTGCGATTCGACGCCGGTCTCGCAGCCCTCGATCCCCTCGCGGGCGAGGAATTCGTCGAGGTGGACGCGGAAGTGGCGGGCGGTTCCTTCCGCGTTGGGGCCGGCAAAATCCCAATACCAGGTGATCATCTCTGGCATCCTACCGCCCGTGTCTCCGCCGCGCTTCTTCCTCGTACAAGCAGCCCCTTCCGTCGTCGAGGCGATCGATCGCGGCAGGCGCGATCCCGCCGCCGGTGCCCGGGTGCTCGCCTCCCTCGCCCTGCAGCACCAGCGGGTGGCTGCAGCGAGCGAGCGCGTGGTGGACGACGTGCGCAAGCGGCCGCAGGCCCGGGACAACGCCCGCTTCGGCTTCGCCGCAGGCAACCTGCCCTACCTGATCGCCGCCCCCGATCCCCACGGGATCGCGGAGGCGCTGCGGACCGTCGAGACGCTGCACGAGGAGGCCGCGCTCGAGGCCTTCTTCACGGCGCAGGCCGAGAAGCTCGGGCTGCAGGTCCGCCGGCTCGATCCGGCGATCCGCGCGCCGGGCGAAGCGGAGCTACGCAGCTGGATGGAGCAGCGGCTCGCCCTCGTAGCGGCGGGCGCGGCCCCCGGGCCGCTGGCGCGGCTCCTCGGGAAGACGCCGGACGATGCAGCTGTGCGAGCCGCCGCACACGCCGCGGCGGAGATCCTCGGGCGCATCGGCCCGGTGTGGAGCGAGGGACGCGGCCGCGGGCTCGGGGCGCTTGCCGGCGGCGTGCCCGACGCCGCCCGCGACGCGGCGCTGCTCGCCTCCTACGAGATCGATCCGGCGGAGGTCCGCGCCGCCCTCGGCGCGCCGGATCCGCAGGCCCCGGTGCTCGCGGCGCTGCGGGCGCTGGTGGAACGGGCGCCCAGGCTCGGCTCGCTCGCCGCCGGGCCCGAGTCGCTGCTGCTGCCTGCTGGCAACGCGGAGGGGATCGCACGGCTTCTCACCGAGCGCTGGAACGAGCTCGGACAGCAGGCGGTGCGCTTCTTCCTCACCGAGGAGCTCGACGATTGGCGGCGGGTGATCCTCGCCGCCCTCCACGCCGCCCACGAGAGCGGCGTGCCCCTGCTCGAGGCCCGGGACGTCTTCCGCTACGGCTACCGCTGGCCGCCGCTGTAGAGCGGTCCGCCCAGCGCGGCGATCCGGGCGGCGAGCGCAGCTGCCGAGAGGGGCGCCGAGCCTTCGGCCTTGTTGTTGATGATCACGAAGGTGGGAAGGCCCCGCAGCGCCGCGTCGAGGGCGAGCTGCGCGATCAGCTCACGGTTCGCCGGATCCTCGTCCACCAGCGCCGAGAAGGGGCGGTAGCGCGCCACCGCCCCCTCGTAGTCGAGGCCGTCGCGCAGCATCCAACGCACCACCACCGCGGGCCCGCGCAGGGGATCGAAGCGGCGGAGCTGCTCCGCCAGCGGCACCATGCCCGCGTGGACGTTGAGGCAATGGACCGCGCCCACGTCGGCGAGGGCCGCGAGGTAGGGGGGCGTGAGGAGCGCGCCGTTGCGGAGCTCCACCGCGTAGAGCGGCCCCTTCGGCAGCGCGGCGAGGAAGCCGTGGAGCCGCTCGGCGAAGGCGCCGAGCGAAGAAGGCGCCTGCGGCGGCAGCTGGAAGAGGATCGGCCCCAGCTTCGCGCCGAGTCCTTCCACCGCAGGGGCGACCACCACGTCGGTTGCCCACGCCGGATCGAGGAAGCGATCGTTGGCCTCGCCCCGCTGCGCGCCGTAGCGGGCGTGCCTCGGAAAACGCGCGAGGGTGCAGGCCTCGTGGGCCTTCACGAGGAAGCGAAACTCGGCGGGGACCTGCGCGGCGTAGCCGGCGAAGACGTCGGCCTGCACCGGCGCGTAGAAGGTCCGATCGATCCCCACCGTGCGCAGGAGCGGATGGCTGCCGTAGATCGAGAGCCCCTCGCTGCCGAGGCGGGCCTCGGAGAGGCGGTCCGCCCAGACGAGCCCCTGCCAGCCGGGGAAGGTCCAGGAGGAGGTGCCGAGGCGGAGCGTCGCCGGCAGGCGCGCCGCCATCGCGGCGGTGGCCAGGGCTGCAGGTGCAAGCGGCTGCGGCGGCGGCTCGCTCGCGCCGAAGAGGGAGAGCTGCGGCGGCTGCTTGCGCCGCGGGCTCACGGCGTGCTGCCCGCGGCGATCGCCCGCTCGAGGAGCCGCAGCAGCAGCCGCCCCTCCTCGAAGGCACCTGCCCCGCCCGCCTTCGCCGTAGCCTGGAGGCGCAGCGCCTCCTCCAGGTAGCCGCCGGCCCTCTCCGGCGCGCCCCGCAGCTCCGCGGCGCGGTTGGCGCTCACCGTGCCACGGGCGGCGGCGACCGCAGCGAGGTGGACGGGATCGTCCACCTCCTTGAGCAGCTGCTCCGCTCGATCGATCTGCGCCTCCGCTTCCGCCAGCTCGCCGTCCGACGCGCGGAGCAGGCCGAGGGGAAGCAGGGTGAGGGCGAGGTTGCGGGCGTCGCCCAGGGCACGGAAGGTGGACGCCCCCTCCTCGAGCCGCTGGCGCGCCTCCTCGAGCCTGCCAGCCTCGAGGTGCGCGCCGCCGAGCCCCGCGAGGATCAGCCCGGCGAGGTGCTGGCTGCCGGTGCGGCGCACCAGGGCCAGGGCGCGCCCGTATTCGGCGCAGGAGCGGTCGAAGTCGCCGGCCTCCTGGCGGATCGCGCCCATGCTGTCGAGCAGCGCCGCTTCGTTGTGATCGTCGCCGATCGCGTGGAAGGTCTCGAGGGCCGTACCAAGCGCCTCCAGCGCCTCGTCGCTGCGGCCCTGGTCGAAGAGCACGTTGCCCATGGTGCCGCGCATCACCGCGCCGCCATGGCGATCGCCGCAGCGCAGGTGCGCCGCCTCGGCCTGCTCGTACCAGCCCAGCGCCTCTTCGAGCTCGCCGCGGGCGTGGGCGACGTGGCCCCTGCTGCCCAGGGCCCGGCCCAGCCACGCGTCGTTGCCCGCCTCGCGGAGCAGCTCGATCGCCCTGTCGGTCACCCGGCGGCTCTCGTCGTCGCGGCCCTGCTCCCGGTGGAGCCTCCCGAGCTCGAGGAGCGCACGCGCTTCGAGCGTGGCGTCCCGGACGCCGCGGGCGAGGCCCGCTGCCTCCACCAGATCGGCATGGGCGCTCGCGGGCCTGCCGCCGTGGAGCCGGGCCTTGCCACGGGCGAGGAGGGCGGCGGCCCGCAGGGCGGGATCGGTCCGTGACGGCGACGCAGCTGCGAGCGCCCCGTCGAGCAGGGCGACCAGCGCGCTCGCGTGGTGGCGGAGGAGGAAGAGGGGCGCGAGGAGGACCGCAGCCCGCAAGGCGTCTGCTGCAGCCTCGGTGGGCGCCGCCGACCTGCCGACGGCCCGGCGGTGGATCTCGAGGAGGTTCTCCTGCGCGCGCTCGAGGGCGGCGCCTGCCTGGAGGTCGGCAAATTCGGTGAGGGCGCGGGCCCAGGCCTCTGCCCGCGCCAGGTACCAGGCGGCGTGGCGCCGCTCCACGGCGGAACGTTCCGCGGGATCGAGCTGCCTGGCGGCGAAGGTCCGCACCGACTCGTCGAGGCCGTAGCGCGGCTGCCCGCCGCCGAGCTGCCGCAGGTGGAGGAGGGAGCGCTCGTAGAGCGAGCGCACCGTCTCCAGCGGATCGGCCCCGTCGAGAACCACCACCGCCGCAGCAGCCTCGGACTCGAAGCCGCCGCGGAAGACCGAGAGCTGCGCCAGGGCGCTGCGCTGCGCCGGCGAGAGGAAGCGCCAGGAGGCCTCGATCGCCTCCCGCAAGGTGTGGTGCCGCGAGAAATGGGTGGCGCCGGGGGTCCGCACCAGGAGCTCCAACCGCGCCGGCAGCTGCTCGAGGAGCCGCTCCGCCGGCAGGTGGGGGAGCTGCGCCGCAGCGAGCTCGAGCGCCAGCGGCAGGCCGTCGAGGGAGACGGCGATGGCGCGGATCGTCGCTGCGTCCGCGTCCCGGAGGTCGGCGCCTGCAGCTGCGGCCCGGAGCCGGAGGAGCTCCACCGCCTCGTCGGCGACGGAGAGCGGCGCCAGCTCGAGGACCTGCTCTCCCTCGACCCGGAGCGCCTCGCCGGCGGTGGCGAGGAAGGCGAGCTGCGGCGCCGCCTCGAGCCAGCGGGCCACCAGCACGCCGAGCGTCGGGCCCATCGGCTCGAGGTTGTCGAGGACGAGGAGCGAAGGCTCCTGCCTGCGGAGGGCGTCGAGGAGCGCCGCCTCCACCTCGGAGTCGGGGAGGCGCGTCGCCTGCACGTCGAGCAGGCGCGCGAGGCGCCGCACCAGGGCGTCGGGATCGGCGGCGTCGCTGAGCTCGCAGACGAGGGCATGCCCCGTCCACTCCCGGGCGAACTCCCAGGCGAGGCGCGACTTGCCGATCCCCGCAGGTCCCCGGAGCGTGAGCAGCCTGCCGCCCGACGTGCGCCAGGCCCGCAGGCGGCGCAGCTCCACGGCTCTCCCGACGAAGGGATCCTGCGCGGCGGTCCCCGTAGCCAACATCTCTCCCCCCAACGACACGAGCCCGTGAGGGCCCCCCGACCCGCCAGCGACGAATCGGGCTCACCCATAGCGGAGGATGCGCGCCGAGGAAAGGGCCCAGCACCGCACGCAAAGTGAAAGAGCCCCGGCGCATCGCTGCGCCGGGGCCCTCTGGCCTCCCGCGTCGGGGAGGCGCGCTACCAGGAGGCTACTTCTTGTAGAAGGCGATGCTCTGGCCTGCCCAGAGCCTCTCCTGGTTGTACGAGTAGAGCGCCGCGTTTGCGCCGGTGCCGTCCTCGATGCCCACCGTGGTGCTGGAGCCGCGGTAGGCTGCAGGACCCTCCATCTCGCGGTACGCGGTCACGATGTCGCCGTTCTGCCAGAGCTGCGCCTGGAACGTGACCCGGCCACCGGTTCCACTGATACGGGCGTTCGACCACTGCACGATGAGCACCGTCTGGCCATCGATGGTCCGCTGCTCGTGCTGCACGCGGGTGAAGCTCTGGCCGTAGAGCGTCTCCCAGAACGGAGCCACCACGCCGTTGGGCGTCGAGCTGCTGGGCATGTTGGCGTTGCTCGTGCTCGACGAGGAGAGGGTCGCGAACGAGAGGAAGCCGCTCGAGGAAACGCCGACGGCGGTGCCCGAGGCGAGCGTGCCGTTGAAATAGGGGAAGGAGAAGCCGAGCCCGCCGCTGATCTGGGCGTAGGTGTTGTAGACGTTGGCGGAGAGCGCGGTACCCGTCGCCGAGATGTCGATGAAGGGCCGGTTCGAGGCCGGATCGACGTCGTAGTAGCTGTTGAGACAACCGGTTCCCCGCGTGCCGGGGCTACCCGTGTTCACGCCGTCGTAGGCCGTGGTGGTGGTGCACCAGGCCGACCGTGCGTCGTTCGCAGCGACCTGGCGGTTGAAGGCACTCGGGTCGACCTGCAGCGCCTGGCCCGGCGTGATCGTCCAACCGGCGGAATCCCAGGTGACCTGGTCGATCTCCGTCCCCATGTAGGAAATGGAGACGCTGTCCGTATCGTCGAGCGTGATCGCCGATCCGTAGCTCCAGGTCGAGGTCACGGTGGTGTTGTTGCCGGTGAGCACCGCGAACGCGCCCGGCTGGATCACCAGCGGCTGGCCGCTGCCGACGGTGGTCGATTCGGATCCGGAGGCGAGGACGAAACCCGCGATGTCGATCGGCCAGGGCGTCGTGTTGCGAACCTCGATCCACTCGCCGTCGGAAGTCGCGGCACCGCCGCTCGGGTGGATCATCAGCTCGCTGAAGGCCACGTCGCCGGGCTTCACGACGACGATGGTGTGCTCCTCGCAGTCCGTCAGGCCGATCTGCGAATTGCACACACGGTAGGTGGTCGTCTCGGAGGGCGTCACGTCGAGCGAGCCGCTCGCCGGCAGGCGCAAGTCGAAGCGGAACGAGGTGTTGTCGAGAGGCGCCGGGGAGGACGGGCTGCTGAAGTGCGTATAACCCGCCGAAGCGTAGAAGTTCTGGAAGCCCATCGTGGCGCTGCGACCGTCGGCGTAGTTGTCGTTGCTGCCGCCGTTGCCAGTCATGGCGCCGTAGCGATACTCGAAGACGCCGTTCTCGCGGAGGATCACCTGGAAGTTGAGCGACGCCGGGTTGTAGCTCGTCGAGGTGAACTCGAAGCCCTTCCAGTGGATCACCAGATAGCGCCCCTCGTGGTCGCTGCCCTCGACCGCATAGACCTCTCCGCCCGTCCCTGCGCGGATCGAATCCCAGAACGGTGCGAGGTGGACGTAGGTCGCAGGCGTGCTCGAGCCGTAGGGCAGCGTGCCGTTGCTGGTGTTTGCCGCCGCTTCGGGGCTGAAGGAGATGTAGCCGGCAGCGAAGATCCGGATCTGCGAGAGGATCTCGCCGAAATACGGGAAGCGGAAGTTCGGCGAGAAGACGTAGTCGGAGTAGCCGGTCGTCGAGGTGAGGGTCAGAGGCGTGACGCCGTTACCGGAAACATCGAGGAAGGGCTCGGACGTCACGGTGGCGGGATTCGACGGCATGTAGCCGGAGACGAAGGCGCCCGCAGCACCGCTGCTCGTCCAGGAGAGCGACACCGGCGTGTTGGGCGGCACCTGGGACGAGGAGGACGTGACGCTGCTCACGGTCGGCGCGGTGAGGACGAGCACCTCGGCGTTGGAGCTGAAGCTCCGGCCCTCGGCCGATACCGTGAAGACGTACTGGGTCGAGCTGTTCGGGGAAACGGTGATCGAGTCTGCGACCATGCTCCTGCCGGTGAGGTCGAGGGGGACGCCGTTCGCCGTCAACTCGATCGACGCGGCACCCACGGCCTGCCAGGTCAGCGTGGTCGACTGCCCGGGGTTCAGGGAACGCGAGCCGGCCGCGAAGCTGGTGATCGAGAGCGGGCTGTAGACCCGAACAGCGAGCTGGTCGGTCGCAGTATTCCGCGCGATCCCACCGACGACGACTACGTCGTAGGAGTAGTCGCCCGGGGTGGCCTCGATGATCTGGCAGGAGCCGGAGGCGAGCTGGCCCGCGGCCGCGACGCACCGCTCGACTCCGAATCCATCGACGACACGCACGTCGGTGGCGTTCGCGGCATTCCAGCTGATGGTGAACGGCGTGCCGAACTCCGGCTGTGCAGGCGCGATGGCCGCCGAGACCGCGACCGGCGCAAAGACCTCCACGAGTGCCTGGGCGGTGTCGGTGGAGTGCCCGTTGCGGGCGGTCAGCGTGTAGGTGGTGTTGGCCTGCGGCGCCACGCTCCAGGTGCCGGAGAGCGGCATGGCGAAGCCGAAGCGCAGCGACTTCCCGGCGAGGCCGCCGGCGATCTCGCTGTTGTACGAATAGGTGTAGCCCACCGTCCCCGTCTCGTTCTGCAGACCGATGGTGGCGCTGCTGCCATTGACGCGGGCCACGTTGGCGCTGCTCATGTTGCCGTAGCGGTACTCCACGTCACCGTTGGCCCGCAGGATCACCTGCATGTCGATCGTCGTGGGGTTGTCGGCGGTGGTGTAGAACTGGAAGTTCTTCCACATCACCACCAGGTAGCTGCCCTCGGCGTCGGAGCCGGTGTCCCACCAGAGCTCGCCGGTGCCGCGAACGTGCAGGTCGTCCCAGAAGGGCGCGAGGTGGATGTTCGAGCTGCCGCTGCGGGGCAACTGGTAGTTGGTGAAGGTGCTTGTGGCCGACATGTTGAAGCTGATGAAGCCGTCGGTCATCACCCGCAGGCCGCTCTTGCTCGCGCCGTACCAGGGGAAGGTGAAGCCGCTGGGGAAGTTGATCGCGGCGTAGCCACCGTCGACGCTCGAAGGCGTCACGAGGACGGCGGTGCCCGCCCCGGTGGTGTCGATGGCGAGGAGAGGCTCGGTGCCCACCGTCACCGAGGGCGCCGGCGGATCGAGGGTGACGCTGGTGGCGCGGTTGGTGGTCCAGCTGAGCTGCGTGGTCTCGCCCAGGAGGATCTGGTTCGGGACCGCGCTGAAGGAGAGCACCTCCGCCGGATCGACGAGGATGGAGACGGTGCCCTGCACGGTGGCGCCGGCGCCGTTGGTCACGATGACCAGGAAGTCGTTGCTGCCGGGCTGGAGCGGGAGGTCGGTGCTGCCGGCGGCGATGTCCGCGACCGAGACGGTGGAGTGGACCGGCGTGGCGCCCGGGTTGCCGCCGGCCATCTCGAAGATCTCGAGCTCGGTGCCCCACTGCGTGGTCCAGGAGACGGTGCTGACCGCAGGCTGCGTGCCGCCCATGGTGTCGACCACCTCGGGGTTGGCGCCGAGGGTGTCGATGGTGGGCAGGCCGTAGACCACCACCGGCGCATTCGCCGAGGAGGCCGTGGTGTCGGGGGTGGTGGCGGTGAGGGTGAAGCTGGTGGCGCCGGCAGCGACCGGGCTGAGGGTGGCGGTGCCGTTGTTCGGGTCGGCGGTGCCGAGGTCGTAGGCGTTGCCGAGGTCGTCGGTGATCGCCACCGTCGGCGTGCGGCCCTGGGCGTCGTTGTCGACCTGCCAGGTGAAGGTCACCTGCTCCCCCAGGCTGAGGCCTGCGGTGCTGGCGCTGAAGCTGCGAACGAGCGGGCCGCCGATGACGACCACCGGAAGCACCTCGGTGCTGGTGCCGCCGACGCCGTTGATCACCTGCAGCGTGTAATCGTGGGTGGCGTCGAGGATCGGCGCGGTGACCGCGGCGGAGCCGGAGGCGATCAGGTCGACGTCGGTGGTGGTGAAGGCCACGGCGCCGTCGCTGTCGAGGAGGTTGAGGGTGCGGCCGCCGACGTTGGTCCAGGAGAAGGTGAGCTGCTGGCCGGCGGGGATGATGGGCCGATCGACCTCGAAGGCACCGATGAGCGGATCGCCGACCGAGACCGCGACCGGCGCGGAGGCCACCTCGAAACCGAGGCGGTTGTAGGCCTTCAGCACGTAGCTCGCGTCGGCGAAGATCGGATCCTCCGCCGCGCCGCTGACCAGGGCGGGGTCGACGCCGATGTCGACGCCGTCGCGCTCGATGCGGATCGCGGTGGCGTCGGCGACGTCCCAGGAGAGGGGCACGCCCTCGCCGGCGCCGACCCGGATCGGGTTGGCACGGAACGAGGCGATCGTCGGCGCGGGGACGACGGCGACCTGGGTGGTGGATTCGGCGTTGCCGCTGGAGTTGATCGCGAGGGCGGAGAAAGTGGTCGACTCGGTGATCTCCACCTGCACGGTGCCGCTGCGGTTGGAGAGGCCGACCATCGGCAGCAGGCCACCGGGTTCGGCGACGATCTGCAGCCGCTCGGCGCCGTCGACGAGGTAGCTGATCGTGACGGTCGCGGGGAGGTCCGGGCGGGCGCTCAACTCCGGCGCATCGGCGGTGAAGAGGCCGAAGCGCGGCGCGGTGGTCATCGCGATGCTCGCAGCAGCGGTGGCGTCGAGGGAACCGCTGGTGACGCGGAGAAAGAGGGCCCCGTCGGGACCGACGCGCAAGGCGCGCGTGCCGGCCTGCAGATCGCCGGCAGCGATCTCGATCGCCTCGCCGGCATTGTTGGAGAGTCGGGCCGCGGTGGCGCCGCGGACCGCCCAGGAGACGGTGACCTCGTCACCGGAGCGCACCGGCCCCTCGGTGACGACGACGAAGCTCTCGATCACCGGGCGAACGCGGAGCTCGGCGGTGCGGACGATCTCGCCACCGATGCCGGTGGCGCGGAGGGTGTAGGTGGCGCTGGCGTTGGCGGTGACGGTCACGTCGCCGCTGGGCCGATCGGTGGCGTCGACCAGCACGGTGCCGGCGACGTCGGTAAGGACGACGCGCTCGGTGTCGGTGGTGAACCAGGAGATGGTGGCGTTGCTCCCCGGAACGATCGGCGCGCTCGGCATCGAGAGCGTAGCGGTGGGCGGCGGGACGACGTCCACGCCGGCGGTGGCGGTGATCGCGCCGCCGCGGTTCTTCGCGGTCAGGGTGAAGGTCGCGTCGCGCTCGACCCGCACCGACACCGAGCCTGCTGCCGTGGCTGCGCCGGCGAGGTCGATCACCCGGCCCCTGCCGTCGACGATCGCGATCTCGTCGGCGCCGCTGGTGGCCCACGAGAGCGTGGTCTCGTCACCGGGCGCCACCGCGGCGGGCGTCGCCTCGAAGCGGGTGATGCTTGCGATGGCAGGAAGCGGCGTGACCTCGACCGCGACCTCGCGGGTCACCTTCGTGCCGGCCTCGTTCGCCGCTTCGAGGGTGAAGGTCGCCGTGTCGCCGGGCTGCACCTCGATGCTGCCGCTCACCGGCAGGGCTTCGTTGGAAATCGCCGCGCCGAGCGCATCGCGGATCACCACCTTGGCGGCGTTCCGCGTCTCCCAGCTCAGCGTGGAGGTCTGGCCGACCTCGATGCTGTCGGGCGTGGCCAGGAAGGAAACGATTTCCGCTGCGGGAACGACCGGCTCTTTCGGCTCGGAATCCCCGCACGCGGCGAGCAGCGCTGCAGCCAGGGCAGCGAACAACGCGAACGTACGGACAGGCGACGACATGGCGTTTCACCTCGAAGTGAAGACACACGTCGCCGTCCCACGGCGAAGGTGCCCACTTCCCAGAAGCAGAACCTGCGATGCCGCACGGACAGCCTACGGCTGCTGCCGATGCGCGAATTTTGCTGCGTACCGGCAAGTGGAGCAAAGCGGGCGGCCGACTGTCAATTTGCCTGACTGTCCGTGAAGTCACCGGAATCGCGGAGAATACGGTGAAGGCCTTGCATACTTTTCACTGCTAATGTGCCGTCTCGAAACGCAGTATCGGGCCTTATCGAAACACGCTCGCCAACGTCGACACCTATGGCGGAAGCAATGCACACGGCAGGTGCGGATCGCCTGCAGCCCCCGCCGGGGCATTCACCCACCCGGCACCAACCCCCACCTTCGGCCGGGTGAGCAGCGACGGTTATCTACCCATCCGGGATCACGGCGCGATCGGCAATCTCCGCAGCGTGGCGCTCGTCGGTCTCGACGCGACGATCGATTGGCTCTGCCTGCCGGATCTCGAGAGCCCGAGCGTCTTCGGCGCGCTGCTCGATCATCGGCGCGGCGGCAGGTTCGCCGTGCGCGCGGGTGCCGGCACGCCCCGATGCGCGCAGCGCTACCTGCCGGAGACCAACGTCCTCGAGACCACGATCCACCAGGCCAGCGGCAGGATCGTGCTCACCGACTTCATGCCGCTCGAGGGCCGTCTCGAGGGCAGGCAGGCCGGTAGCCCTTCCCCGGAGCTGCACCGGCTGATCCGCTGCGAGGGCGAGGCGATCGAGGTGGAAGTCGAGTGGTCGCCGCGGCTCAACTTCGGCAGGGCGCTCACCTGGATCCGCAAGGAGGGGCCCGCCCTCGTCGCCACCGACGCCGCCGCCCGGGTGCTGCTCCGTGGCCTCCCCGAAGCGCGGATCGAGCAGGACGGCTGGGGCCCGGTGGCGGTGGCTCGATTCCGAATGGAGCCCGGGGACGAACGCGCGCTGGTCACCGGGTGGGCGGACGCGCCCTGCGATCCCGGCTCGACCAGCCAGAAGCTCGCGGCGACGATCCGCGCGTGGCGCACCTGGCTGCACGCTGGCGACGCCAGGTGCCGGATCGAGTGGGCAGCGCCCTGGGTGGAGCAGGTGCAGCGGTCGGAGCTCGCGCTCAAACTGCTCTGTCACGCGGAGACCGGCGCCATCGCCGCCGCTGCGACCACCTCGCTTCCGGCGGAGCTCGGCGGCGTGCGCAACTGGGACTACCGCTACGCCTGGCTGCGCGACACCTCGTTCACCGCGCAGGCCTTCACCGCCTCGGGGCATCCCGACGACGCCAGGGCCTTCCTCGAATTCGTCGAGAACCTCGCCGAGCAATGCGGCGACGGCAGGTGCACCCTCCGCATCATGTACGACCTCCACGGCGGCGAGGCCCCCGGCGAAGAGGAGCTCCACCACCTCGAGGGCTACCGGGGCTCGCGGCCGGTGCGCGTGGGGAACCTCGCGGCGGAGCAGCGGCAGCTCGACATCTACGGCGAGCTCCTCGACGCAGGCTACGATCTGGTCCGCGCCGGCTTCGATCTGCCGGCCGAGCTGCGCAGCTTCCTCGCCGCGGTGGCGGATCGCGCCTGCCACGACTGGCAGCTCCGCGGCAGCGGCATCTGGGAGATGCGCGGCAAGCCCCGCCACTTCGTCCACTCCAAGGTGATGTGCTGGGTGGCGCTCGACCGCGCCGTGCAGCTGGCGGAGCTCGGGATCCTCCGGGGTGACGTCGACGGTTGGCGGCGGAACCGGACGGCGATCCGCGAGGAGGTCTGCAGGCGCGGCTACAGCGAGAAGCGCCGCGCCTTCGTGCAGAGCTACGAGGAGGACGCCCTCGACGCCGCCAACCTGGTGCTGCCCCTGCTCGAGTTCCTCCCCATCGACGACGAGCGGGTCCAGAACACCATCGAGGCGGTGCGGCGGGAGCTCCTCCACGACGGCCTCGTGGCCCGCTACCTCGGCGACGACGCCCTTCCCGGCGCGGACCAGGGCGCCTTCTGCCTCGTCAGCTTCTGGCTCGTCGACTGCCTCGCCCTCTCCGGCAGGCTCGAGGAGGCGGAGGAGCTGATGCAGGGGATCGTGGCCCGCCAGAACCACCTCGGCCTCTACGCCGAACTGATCGAGCCGGGGACCGGCCGCTTCCTCGGCAACTTCCCGCAGGCCTTCACCCACGTCGGCCTGATCAACAGCGCCCTCTATCTCGCCCGGGCGAAGGGGCGACCCCTGCCCCTGGCGCCGATCGGCACCCTCGAGCACCGCCGCACCAAGGGGCACGATCCCGCGACCGAGCAGTAGCCCTGCAGCGCGGCAGAAGAGATCGTGCGTGCCTCCTTGCGCAACTCCATCAGCGGACTAGTTGGTCCGTAGAGACTCCGGCAGGGAGCCGGAGCTGCGCAAGGAGAGACAGATGCAGACGATGCGCGCCCTCGCCGTCGCCGCCACGCTCGGACTCGCCGCGGGTTGCAGCCAGCCCACTGCCCCCGCTGCGGCAACGCCTGCAGCCCCAGCCGCCCCCGCCGATACCGGCGGTTCCGCCAAAGGCGATTTCGGCCCGCCGCAGGGTGATCCCGTCACCCACGCGATCGTCGATCCGCCGCTGGTGCCGCCGCCGGTGAACCGCACGGCGCCCGCCAGGGTGGTCGTCGAGATCGAGGTCCGGGAGGAGAACAAGGAGATCTCGGAAGGCGTCGAGTACACCTTCTGGATGTTCGGCAAGCAGGTGCCGGGCAACTTCATCCGCGTCCGCCAGGGCGACACGGTGGAGTTCCACCTCAAGAACCATCCCGACAACAAGATGCCCCACAACATCGACCTGCACGCGGCGACGGGGCCCGGTGGCGGCGCCACCTCGTCCTTCACGGCGCCGGGGCACCGGACGCAGTTCACGTTCAAGGCGCTGAACCAGGGGCTCTACGTCTACCACTGCGCCACGGCGCCGGTGGGCATGCACGTGGCGAACGGCATGTACGGCCTCATCCTCGTGGAGCCGCCCGAGGGTCTCCCGAAGGTCGACCGCGAGTACTACGTGATGCAGGGCGACTTCTACACGGTGGGCAAGTACCGCGAGAAGGGCCTGCAGCCCTTCGACATGCAGAAGGCCATCGAGGAGAACGCCACCTACGTCGTCTTCAACGGCTCCGAAGGCGCCCTCACCGGTGACAACGCCCTCAAGGCCAACGTGGGCGAGACCGTGCGCCTCTTCATCGGCAACGGCGGCCCGAACCTGGTCTCGAGCTTCCACGTGATCGGCGAGATCTTCGACAAGGTCTGGTACGAGGGCGGCACGCGCTACCAGGAGAACGTGCAGACCACGCTGATCCCCGCCGGCGGCGCCGCCATGGTCGACTTCAAGGTCGAGGTGCCGGGCACCTACATCCTGGTCGATCACTCGCTCTTCCGCGCCTTCAACAAGGGCGCCATCGCGATGCTCAAGGTCGACGGCCCCGAGGACAAGGCGGTCTACTCCGGCCTCGAGGTCGACGAGGTCTACCTCGCCGACAAGGCGGAGCCGAAGCGCGGCGTGGTGGCGCAGGCCACGGCGAAGATGCAGCAGGGCACGCTCTCCAAGGACGCGCAGGTTGCAGCAGGAAAGGCGCTCTACGCCGGTACCTGCTCCGTCTGCCACGGTCCCACGGGCGCCGGCATGGAAGGCGTCTTCCCGCCCCTCGAGAAGAGCGACTACCTGATGGCCGACAAGCAGCGCTCGATCGAGATCATCCTCAACGGCCTCTCCGGCCCGGTGAAGGTGAACGGCAAGGACTTCAACTCGGTGATGCCGCCGATGAGCCAACTCAACGACGACGAGGTCGCCAACATCCTCACCTACGTGCGCAACGCCTTCGGCAACAGCGGCGACGCGGTGACGCCGGCGGAGGTGGCGAAGATCCGCGCCACCACCAAGCGACCTGCCGGCGCCGCCCACTGAAGCAACGATTCCACGACGACGACGACGAACGCGCGAGGCCCGGCGATCCCGGGCCTCGCGCCGTTCCGTCGTGGCACTTGCGCCCGCCGCTCAAGGGACTAGGTGGTCCACAGAGAGGCACGTTGCCTCCACCGGAGAATCCGATGCGCGCCCGCCTGCTCACCTCCCTCCTCGTGCTCCTCGTCGCCGGCTCGGCCGGCGCCGCGCCGAAGCAGGTGCGGGTCGAGGGCGGCACCTACAAGCCGGTCTTTCCGCCCTCCCCGGAGGAAGCCGAGATCCCGGTCGCAACCTTCCTCCTCGACGAGCGCCCGGTCACGAACGCCGAGTACCTCGCCTTCGTGAAGGTGCACCCGCGCTGGCGGCGCGACCGGATCGCGCGGCTCTTCGCCGGCGCGGGCTACCTCGGCCACTGGGCGCTACCTCTCGCCCTGGGGGAGCGCGCCCCTGCCGACGCACCGGTGGTCCAGGTGAGCTGGTTCGCGGCGAAGGCCTATTGCGAAGCGCGCGGCATGCGGCTGCCCACCGAGAACGAGTGGGAGCACGCAGCCACCGCCAGCGCCGAGGTGAAGGACGCCCGCCAGGATCCCGCGTTCGTGGCCCGGCTCCTCGCCTGGTACGGGCAGCCCAACCCGAAGGTCCTCCCCGCAGCGGGAAGGGGCGAGCCGAACCTCTACGGCGTGCGTGACCTCCACGGCCTCGTCTGGGAATGGGTCGGCGACTTCAACAGCACGCTCGTCTCGAGCGACAGCCGCGAGAGCGGCGATCCCGACAAGAGCCGCTTCTGCGGCGCAGGCGCCCTCACCGCAGCGGACAAGGGCGACTACGCGACCTTCATGCGCGTGGCCTTCCGCAGCTCGCTCAAGGCGCCCTACACCACCGGCAACCTCGGCTTCCGCTGCGCGCGGGACGTGAAGGAGAAGTGATGAAGACGTTGGCGCTCCTGCTCGCTGGACTGCTCGCGGTACCGGGCCTCGCCGCTGCTGCGGAAGGCCACGAGACGCTCCCCGCCGCAGAGGCGGCGACGGCGGACGAATCGATCTACCTCATCGGCGGCGACTACGAGAGCCACGACGGGAAGAAGGTCTCGCTCGAGATCCTGCGCGGCAAGCCGGTGCTGATCAGCATGTTCTACGGTACCTGCCCCCACGCCTGCCCGATGCTCATCACCGATCTGAAGCGGGTGGAGCAGGCGCTCCCCGAGGCGCTGCGCGAGAAGGTGCAGGTGGTGCTGGTGACCTTCGATCCCGCCCGCGACACGCCCGCGTCGATGAAGGTGCTGCTCGAGGCGCACCGGGTCGACACCGGGCGCTGGACGATGATGCGCACGGCGCCGGAGAAGGTGCAGGAGCTCGCCGCGGTGCTGGGGATCAAATACCGCTTCGCCGCGGGCGGGGCGATCAACCACTCGACGGTGATCACGCTCCTGGACGCCGAGGGAAGGATCGTCGAGCGGCTCGAGGGCCTGCGGCAGCCGGAAGGACCGCTGGTGGAGAAGCTCACCGCGATGAAGTAGCAGCCCCGGTCAGCAGCACGGGAGAGCCCGCCTCGGGTCAGCGAGGCGGGCTCTCTTTCTCTCACCCCTCCGCCGGGAGGAACGCAGGGTTGAAGACCACCTCCCAGAGATGGCCGTCCGGGTCCTGGAAGTAGCCCGCGTAGCCGCCCCAGAAGGTCGGCTGCGCCGCCTTCACGATGCGGGCGCCGGCCGCCTCGGCCTGCTGCATCACTTCGTCGACCTCGGCCTCGCTCGCGACGTTGTGGCCGATCGAGAACTCGGCAGGGCTTCGTCCGGTGTCTGCGAGACCTGCATCCCGTGCGAGGTTCGCCCGCTCGAAGAGCGCCAGCTTGATGCCGGCCTGGAGGTCGAAGAAGGCGACCGCGCCGTGCTCGAATTCGCGGCCGACGATCCCTTCGGTGGGCAGTTGCAGGCCGTCCCGGTAGAACCGGACGGCGGCGTCGAGGTCGTCGACGCCGAGGGTGAGTACGCTGATTCTGGGTTTCATGTTCTCCTCGGTGCGGTACCAGAGACTTCTGCCATGACGCCGACCCTCGTGCCTTGGACGTTTCGGCCACGCCGCTGCCGGAGGCGAACGTGAAAGCGGTTCCTGCGCAGGCGGCCGGAGCCTTCTCGATGCATCCGGCGCCGCCGGGCCTCGAGGGCGTCTTCAGCTGCACCTGGATCCATCGGCTGCCCCGCGAGAGCGTGCCGTCTCTGGTGGTGACGCCCGACGCCACGATCGATCTGCAGCTCGTCGAGGGAGCGCTGCGGATCGCCGGGCCCGATACGGCACCGATGACCGAGCGGCTCGCCGCGGGGGCGACCGTGGTGGGCTTCCGCTTCCGGCCTGCCGCCGCATCGGCCTGGCTCGGCCTGCCCGCCAGCGAACTCGTCGGCATGCGTCTGCCGCTCGAGACGCTCTGGGGCAGGCGGGCGCGGCGTCTCGGCGCCGCGCCCCGGTGCGGAGCGGACCCCGTGGCGGCGCTGGCCCGGGCACTGGCGAACGAGCGTGCCGACGACCCGGCTCCCGGCGATCCGGCGATGCGCGCCGCCTTCGCGCTCCTCGAGCGCGGGCTACCGTCGGGCTCGGTCGTGACCACCCTCCGGCGTGATCTCGGCCTGGGCGAGCGGACGCTGCGCCGCCGCTTCGACGAGAGCTTCGGGTACGGGCCGAAGACGCTCGATCGCATCCTCCGCCTGCAGCGATTCCAACGCCTCGCCCGCGCCGAGCGCGGCGCGTCTCTCGCAGCCCTGGCAGCAGCCGCCGGCTATGCCGATCAGTCGCACCTGGTTCGGGAGTGTCGGCGCCTTACCGGGCAGACGCCGTCCGCCCTCCTCGGTTTGCTGACGAGAGATGAGCCACGCGGAAATCGCCGTTCAGAACGGTAGACCGAGCTGCCCCTTGCGCCGCGTCCGCAGCAGCACCGGCTCGCCGGGCCGGTGCTGCTCCGCCACCACCAGGTTGGGCGAGAGCGCCGCGTTGGCGAGGACCTCGCCTGCGGTGTCCCTGGCGATCTCCGGCAGGTTGTTGTGCTCGGAGAGATGGGCGAGGGCGAGCTGCTGCAGACCGGGATGGAGGAGCTGCGCGAGGAGCTCCGCCGACTGGTCGTTGGAGAGATGGCCCAGATCCCCGGCGATGCGGCGCTTGAGCATCTCCGGGTAGGGACCGTCGATGAGCATCTGCCGGTCGTGATTCATCTCCAGCACCAGCGCGTCGACTCCCTCGAGGTGTTTGCGCACCGTCTCGGTGGGCTTGCCGAGATCGGTGACGACGCCGAGCGATGTCTCGCCGTCGGCGACCACCACCGAGCAGGAACCCACCGCGTCGTGGGGCGTCGGCGCGAGCCGGATCTCGAGGCCGCCGATGCGGAAGCGATCCCGCACGCCGACCGGATGGAGCCGCTCCGGCGGCGGCTCCCCGCGGATGTGGCGCAGCGTGCCCGCGCTGCCGTGGACCTCGAGCCCGTAGCGCCTGGCGAGTACCGCCGCGCCCGCCACGTGATCGCCGTGGCCGTGGGTGCAGACCACGGCCTGCACGTTGCGCAGATCGCCGCCGACCGCCGCGAGCCGCTCGCCGATGCGCCTGGCGGAGAGGCCGCAGTCTACGAGAATTTCGACCCCGCCGCCCTGGACCCAGAGGCAGTTGCCGGACGAGCCGGAGGAGAGGATGGCGTAGCGGAGGGCCATGGCTGCGCAGCTATAGCAGGGCCTCGCCCGCAGGGGGACCGCCTGCCTGCCGGGCGCCGCCGAAGGCCTGGCAGGCAGCCGTCCGCGGCCCGTTTGCGGCGGTGGGCGAAGGGGCGCAGCAGGCACATCTTCGACCCTGGATGGCAACCACCTGCCCAGCGCTGCGCTTCGTCGAGCGGGATCCCCACGGGCTCGCAGGCGACAGCTCCTTCTGGGAGCTCTACGGCGCGAGCTTCGAGCGGACGCTGCGCGAGCCCTCCGGCGCGCTGATCGAGGGGGTCCGCTCGGGCAAGGTCCTCGCCTTCGCCGCGGAGGACGACGGCCGCACCCTCGGCCTCGCCGCGGTGCACCTCCTCGAGGCGCCCGCCACCTCGCTGCTCCTCTACCTGGCGGTGGTTCCGGAGCTGCGCGGGCAGCGGATCGGCAGCACCCTGCTCACCCACGCGCTGGCGGTGGCCCGGGAGCGGCAGGAGCTCCTCGACCGGGAGCCGCGGGGCTGGGCGGTGCAGGTCGACGTGCCGGAGCTCGCCCCGACGCTGGGGGAGCGGGAGCGGCGGCGGCGGATCCTGCTCTTCTTCCGCTCCCAGGGCGCAAAGCCCCTCCCGTGCGCCTACGTGCGGCCGCCGGTGCGCGGCGGCACGCCTGCTGCGGCCCGGCTCCTCCACGCCCCCGACGGCAGCCTGCCGCTGCGGCGCGAGGAGGTGCAGGCGCTGCTGCAATCGATCTACTTCGAGAAATTCGCAGGGATGAACGGCGTCGACAGGCGCCTGCTCCTCTCCCTGCTCGGGCCTGCGCCCGCCGGCGCACCGGGGGTGGTGCTGCCCGGCGCCTCGGCCCGGGTGCCGCCCTGGCCGAGCCAGCGCGACTAACGGAGCGTGGTGAAGTCGGCGACGGCGAAGCCGCCTGCAGGCACCTCGATGGTGCGGGAGAGCCGCGCGCCGGGTCCGCCGCTCAGCTCCACCGTCACCTCGTGGCTGCCTGCGGGCACCCGGATCCGCGCGATCTGCACGTCGGCGGGGAGGGTGCTCCAGCTCCGCGTATCGGGCTTGTCGAGGACGACCATCGTGCCCTCGACCAGCGCTGCAGCGAGGAAGCCCAGCCCCTTGCTCTGCTGGCGCCCGGCTGCGCGGGCGCCCTCCGCCGCGACGGCGCGGGTGATCATCCGGGTGAGGGCGGCGCCGAGGATCTTCGGCTTCACCGCCTCGTACTCCCGCACGATCTCCGCCTCCACGTCGGTGAGGTGATCGGTCGGCGCCGCCGCGCCCGCCACGCGGACGCTGCCGCCGTGGAAGGTGTCCCGGGTCGCCACCAGCTCCGGATAGGAGACCACCTTGAAGAGCCCGTATTCGAGGACCTTGGTGTCGCCGCTCACGTAGTTGGAGGCGAGGCCGAGGGCGGCGCCGATCGGGATCCGGGCGGGCTCCTTCACCGGCACCCTGCCCGTCTTCACCACCACGAGGAGCTCGCCCTCGTCGCCGTTCGGCGCGTCCGTTCCCCCCGCGGCCAGGATCGCGTCGATCCGCGGGGTGCGGTAGGCGGCCCTGCGCGAAAGCCGGCGGATCGGCTCGTGGAGCGAGGGCGCGTCGCCGTGCTGGAGCACCTCGTCGTAGTAGCGCATCGCCTCGTCCCAATCGCCGCGCTGCTCGAAGACGAAGCCCGCGAGGTAGGAACCGAAGGCGGCGTGGCTCACCCCGGGGAAGTAGTCCTCGAGGTAGTTGCGCATCACCGTGAAGCGGCGCGCCTCGACCGCAGCGCCCTGCAGGTCGCTGCGGGCGAGGTAGTTGATCATGTTGAAGGCGTTGACGAGCAGCTTCTCCGTCGGCGGCGCCTTGTATTTGGTGGCGTCGTCCGAGAAGACGTATTTGCCGATCGAGCCCACGTCGTCGTTGGCGATGTCGAGGAGCTCGAGTTCCTTCTCCGCTGCGGAGAAGTCCCGGGCGGAGGTGGCGTAGTCGCCCATCGCCTGGAGCACGGTGGCCCGCTCGAGGACCGCCAGCGCGGTCTCGCTGCCCCACTCGGCGGGCAGCTCCCTGCTGCTCTCGACCCCGAGCATGGCGTTCAGCTGCGCCTCGCCGCTCTGCAGATCCCCTCGGGCGAGGCTCTCGCGGGCGGCGCGGGTGTGATCGGAATAGGTGGCGCAGCCTGCGCCCACCACGAGGGTGAGCGCAGCCAACGCGGCGAAGCGCAGCAGTCGCATGGGTCGCGGGCCTTAGCGGACGATCGCCTTGGTGCGGGCGGCGGTGTTCTGGAATTTGATCATCGAGGTGTCGACCTCGATGAGCTGCATGGTGAGGGTGTACTGCACGCGGCGCTCCCCCTCCATCCGCTCGTCCACCGCCTGCACCTTGCCGGTGAGGAAGTAGCGGGCGCCGACCTGCTTCGAGAGGCGGGCCACCGTCGAGGGATCGTAGACGCCGTTGGTGTTCTGGAGGCCGACCTCCTCCGCCATCTCGCGCTGCCGCTCGCGGCTCACCACCGCCACGTCGCCGCTCTCGACCATCTGGCTCTCGAGGGTGGCCAGCAGGGTGTTGAGCTGGTTCTCGATGTGCTCGGTGGTGTCGTTGCGGATCGGCCAGATGGCGAGGACGGGCGCCTTCCGCTCGTTGCGGAACTCGGCCCAGGCGCGGGAAGCCATCAGCTTCTCCACGTTCTGCTGCATCAGGTACTCGAGATCCTTGCGATCGAGGCCGGTGCTCATCGCCGCCTCGTCGAGGTTCGGGTTCTCGGTGCCGGGGCCGCCGCGGACGGCGGTGGGGCCCGCGCAGCCGGTGGCGAGGGCGGCGGCGACGAGGGCCGGGATCAGGAAACGGGTCTTCATGTTCAACTCCGTGCTCGGACGACGTCAGGGCCCGCGACTCTACGCCGCAAGCCCTCGTTTTTTCAACTCTTTCACCGATATCGCCAAGAGACGACCGGTCGTTCTGCCGCTATCGACGGGTGAGACACCGGCGCCATTCACCGCCTTCACCCCACAGCCGTCGAGGCGAGCGCTTTGCAGAGCGGGCAACCGCCGGGCGCATGCGGAACATCCCGCCGGTGCAGATCGAGGAGCGCCCGCGAGACCTCCGCGAGCTCCCGCCGCACCTCGCGGCGCAGCCCCTTCACCCGGGCGATCTGCATGTGGTCGTAGGCGGTGGTCTGGTGGCGCATCCAGGCGATCACCGCCGCCTCGGCGCGCTGCTCGATCGGGATCCGCTCGGTGCGGGCCACGGTGCCGGCGCCCACCGGCGTGGCGTGGGCGGTGACGGCGGTGGCCAGCTCGATCGCCTGGTCGTGGAAGGTCTTCGAGAAGCGCAGGAAGCGGAAGACCTCGGTGGCGAAGCCGTGGACGTAGGCCTCCTGCTTCACCGCCCGCCGGTTGGCGTCGGCGACGCGGCGCTTCGCGTACGCGGGGTCGGCCCGCTCCACCTCGAGGACGGCCTGCGCGTTCTCGATGTGGCGGGCCGGGGCCCACACGCCCTTCGAGAATTTCTTGCGGCCCTTCATCTCGATCACCGTCCAGCTCGGCCCAGCGGCCTTCACCCTGCGGGTGAGGCCCGGATCGCCGGGCGGGAGCAGGGACCAGCCTGCGGGCGGCGAGGCGACGGTGCCGTCGGGGAGACGGACCTTGCGCGGGTCGGAGGTGGGGGAGACGACGAGGGTCATTTCGGCGGCGCTCATGGCGGCTTTGTAGCGCACGGCGGCGCTTCGGTGGAGGGGACTGCCTGTGTCTTCGCGCCCCTTGGACACGTGGGTGCGGGCTCCGGGCAATGCGCCTGGCGGGTAAGCTTCGCTTCTGCATCGCATCAGGTGCGGCGGGGCTGCGGCCGGGCTATCTCGGGGCGGCAGGGATCGGCCCGAACGGCTGTTGTGGGCAGACGGAGGCATTCGCGATGGCCAGGCCCGCTACAGGCGGCAACCGCTTCTTCAAGCTCGCGGGGATGACCGCATCGGTCGCGAGCAGCTATGCAGGATCGAAGCTCCGCTCCCTCGTCCAGTCGGCGGAGGAGGCGACCCTCGCCCGCGCCGCCGCCCACTCGAAGAACGGCGAGCGGATCGCAAGGACCCTCGGCGAGCTCAAGGGCGCGGTGATGAAGGTGGGGCAGATGGCCTCCATCGCCGGCGACGTGCTGCCGAAGGAGCTGGCGGGTGCGCTGCAGACGCTGCAGCGCGAGGCGCCGCCGATGCCCTTCGAGGTGATCGCCGGGCAGATCGAGGCAGAGCTCGGCGGATCCCCTGATGCGCTCTTCGAGCGCTTCGAGCGCGCGCCCTTCGCCGCCGCGTCGATCGGCCAGGTGCACCGGGCCCGGGTCGACGGCCGCGAGGTGGTGATCAAGGTGCAGTACCCGGGGGTCGACGCGTCGTGTGACTCGGACCTCGCGCACCTGAAGCTCGCGCTGCGGGCGAGCGGGCTGGTGCAGATCCCGAAGCCCGCGCTCGACGCGCTCTTCGCCGAGCTGCGCGACCGGTTGCAGGAGGAGCTCGATTACGAAGGCGAGGCGGCGAACGCCCGGCTCTTCCGCGACTTCCACCGCGAGCGCCATCCCTTCGTGGTGGTGCCCGAGGTGATCGGCGAGCGGAGCACGAGGCGCGTTCTCACCCTGGCCTACGAGCCGGGGGACACGCTGGGGACGATCACCCCGGCCAGCTATTCGCAGGCGGTCCGCAACCGGATCGGCGAGCACCTCACGCGGGCCTTCCTCGCGCAGCTCTTCGAGTTGCAGGCGATCCACGCCGATCCCAACCCCGCGAACTTCGCCGCGCGCCTCGACGGCACGCTGGTCCTCTACGATTTCGGCTGCGTGAAGCGGATTCCGGACGAGGTGATGGTCCCCTACCGCGCCACGATGAAGGCGGCGCTGGAGGAGGACTACGGCGCGGTGGAGCGCGGCATGCTCCACCTCGGCGTGCGCCGCGCGGACGGGCCGCAGGTGGAGGCCGCGTACTACAAGCTGTGGCGCGACATCTTCGCCCAGCCCGTGCTCACCGAGAACTACGACTTCGGCGCCACGAAGATGGCCGAAGAGGTGATGAAGAACGCGCCGAAATTCTTCGAGCGCCTCGACTCCTTCCAGCCGCCGGCGCAGATCGCCTTCATCGACCGGGCGATCGGCGGGCATTTCGGCAACCTGCGCAACCTTGGGGTGCGGGGCACCTTCGGGCCGATCCTCCGGGCCTACCTGGTGTAGATTGCGCGGCCTTCCGGAGGCATCGATGAGCAGCGGAAAGCGCGTGCTGCGCGAGGAAAAGGGCCCCAACGGCAACGTCACCGCCCTCGTCGAGGACGACGGCCGGTCGATCTACCTCTACCTCGAGGGCGCCGAGGGCAGCGACTTCGGCACGCGGGCGGTCTGGGTCCGCAACCGGCTCAAGGCGCCGTGGCTGATGGAAGTGGAGCGGATGCAGGGCGGGCAGGCGCCGATGCTCCAGGCGCGCTACGTCGTCGATCCCGAGGGCGGGCCGTCCCTCTCGCCCGATCGGATCGAGTTCCTCTGGTTCGAGGACGGCGAAGGGGTGGCGCTCCTCGAGGAGGGCGACATCCTCGCGGTGATCCCGCCGTGGAGCGGCGTGCAGGGCTTCGCCGGCTACGCGCGGGACTGCGCGCTGGAGAGCCCCTTCTGCGCGCCGCTCGGCACGCCGCAGTCCAACCCCGACGTCTACCGGCTGCTCTCGCAGGCGGCGAGCTTCTGGAACGACTGGGACGAGCACACCTGGCCGAAGCTGCAGGAACAGCTCCTCGGCGCCTACCGGCAGGCCTTCGGGCGGGAGCGCCAGGTCTACGAGACCGGGCAGGAGCGCTTCCCCCCGGCGCTGCTCGCGCAATACGAGCGGGACGGCGCGTGGGTGCTCGCCACCGGCGGCATGTCGATCCGGCCGCAGCCCCGGGTCGATCGCGGCAGCGGCGCCGGCGCGCCCTTCCGGCGGATCGAGATCGCCGTGGCGGTGGAAAAGGCGCTGCTGCCGGACCCGATGCCGCTGGTGCGCTGGCTCGCGGGGCAGGCGACGCTGCCGTGGGACCGGTACACGTGGCTGGGGCACGGGCACACCGTGGGCTGCAGCGCGCTGGCGGCGGCGGGCTTTGCGGGCGTGGTGCTGTCGAGCGAGGCGCCCGGGGCGCCGGAGCTCCACCTGCCCCACGTGCGGGGTGAGCACGTGGAGCTCTTGTGGGCGCTGCCGATCACCGCCGAGGAGCAGGCGATCGCCGCGGCGGCTGGCGGCGAGGCGCTGCTCGAGCAGCTCCGGATGCGGGGCGTGCAGTGGGTGGCGCGGAAGCGGTAGGCTCGCCGGTGCTGCGCGTTCGGATGCCGGTCGCCCTCTCTCGCAGCTGCGTAACCGGGAAACGCCGATGCACGAGCCCCCAACGCCGCGTGGCCACGAGTCCGAGCGTCCGTACAAGGGCGAACGTGCGCCACCTGCGCTACCTCCGATCGCTCTGCACCGCGCGGGCGCTGCATTCACCGGAGTGTCTACGCTGCTGCTGGGCATCGCGGCTCTGCGGCACGGCCCGTGGGCGGCGTTGCCCTGGTTCTGCGTCACGCTCCTGCTCACGGCGATGCTGCTGCCCCACCGCCCACCGCGCGGGGAGGAGGCGATTGCCGAGCGGCTCGGTCCGTGGCGCACCACGGTGCTGGGGGTTCCGATCCGCACCCAGATCGCCGCCGCCGCCGTCGCCCACATCCTGACCCTGGTCGCGGCCATCTCCGCCTGGCTGCACGACGCGCCGCAGGGCGGGGCCTTCGCCACGGGTGCGCTGGTGGGGCTGGGCATCGTGCCCTGGGCGCTCCGCCGATACCGCAGGCTTCGCGCAACGCCGATTAGCTCGCGGGAAGCACCCCGAAAGCGGTAGTGCTGCCGGCTGCAGGGGCCGAGGCCTTGCGCAATCCAGTGTGCTACGCGTTAACTCGTCCTCTACCGAAACCGGGAGGGGAAGATGCGCAGGCTCGTTGCGCTGCTGGCAGTCGGCCAGTTGCTGATCGCGTGTGCCGAGGAGGAGCAGCGGCCCGAGGTGGAGGCCGCGGTGCGGCTCCATCTCGAGGCGCCTTCCGATGGCCTCCTGGTCGAAGCCCGGGACGTGGTGGTCCGCGGTCACGTCGAAGCCGACGGGCCGCTCGCGCGGATCGCCTACCTGGTCAACGGGCAGGAGCAGCGCAGCGACCTGCCGCTCTCTGCCTACTTCGACATCGAGATGAAACTCGTGCTGCGCGAGGGGCCGAACGTCGTGGCGATCGTCGCCAGCGACGAGGCGGGGAACGAGGCGCGCATCGAGCGGCGGGTGGAGAGCACGGTGCGTGCGCCCGAGATCCGCGCGTTCACCGCGTCGGTGGAGCGGGTGCGGCCCGGTGCGCCGGTCGAGCTCGCGTGGGTGGTGGAGGGAACCGGGCCCTTCGACCTCACCATCGACGGCATCGGCACGGTGGAGGGCGACGGGATCACCGTGCGGCCCGGCCACACGACGACCTACCGGCTGGAGGCGCGGACTGCGTTCGGTGTCGACACCGCCGTGGTCGACGTGCAGGTGCAGCCCGAGCTCGTGCCGCAGCTGCGGGTGGTCGCAGCCGGCAGCACGCAGAAGCTGGCGGTGGCGGGAACCGCCGGGCCGGTGGAGTACGAGGTCACCGGCGGGCGCATCGAGGTGCCGGAGTACGAGGCCTTCTGGGTCGCACCGGAGGAGCCCGGCCGCTACGAGATCCGCGTCGAGGTGGAGGGCTCCGACGACTTCGTGCAGGAGGTCGAGGTGCGAGCCATCGAGCCGATCGCCGCGCGCTGGGTCGGCCTCGCCGGCATGCCGGCAACGCTCCTGGACAGCGCGCCGGTCGTCGACGAGGCGGGCAGGCTCTGGGCCGTGGGTGATGCCGGCGTGGTGACGAAGCCCGCCGGGCGTGGCAGCTGGATCCTCCGCAACGACGGCCTCGACCTGACCCCCCGCGCGATCACCCTGGCGCCGGACGGCACTCTCTGGCTGGTCGGTAGGGACATGCAGGACTACGGCTGTGCGCTCGCGACGTGGGATCCGGTCACGGAGGCGTGGATGCGCGACCCCGAGCGGCAGTGGGGCCCCGACACCAATTGCAACGCCCTCACCTTCGGAGCAGGCGGCTCGATGGTCCTGCGTGAATACGGCAACGGGATCCGGCCGGTGCTGTGGCAGAGGCCCGGCGCCGGCGCCGCGTGGGAACGAGCGCCGGCGCTGCCCCATTGGGCAGGCTCCCTCGCGCTGGCACCGGACGGCACGCTCTACGTCGCGACCGAGGAAGGGAGCATCGTCTCTCGCCTCCCGCCGGGCGCGGCCAGCTGGGAGAGCCTCGGGCAGACCGTCGCATACGCCACCGACATCTGGCTCGATCCGAGCGGGATGCCGGTCGTCACCGGCTTCGGAGGGCTGGTCCGCCTCGCTGCGGACGACAGCTGGGAGGACCTCTCCGCCGGCCTGCCCACCGAATGCGGCAACCTCTCCTGCTGGGTGCAGTCGCTCGCCTTCATCGGCGATCGCATCGTCGTCGCCCACGACTCCCACGGCCTCTACGCACGACGTGAGGGCGGCGCCTTCGAAACCTTCGCGGCGCTTCCGCCCGGTGAGGAGCTGTCGTGGGACGACCGGAAGCTGGTTGCCGACGGCGACGGCGGCTTCTGGGTCTCCGGCGCGACGGGGCTCTGGCATCTGCCCGCCGGCGAGTCGACGTACCGCTACGAGGGGATCGGTGGCCTCGAGAACCCCTGGCGCGGTGCGTCCGCGCTGGCGACGCGGGAGGACGGGAGTGTTGCCGTCGGCCTGGTGGCCAACCAGGGACCGAAGCCCCGGCCGGTGGCGCTCCGTACGGCGTCGGGTTGGCAGCAGGTCGGTCCCGCGGAGCGGGCGCCCGAGGACACGCCGTGGGGCCTGCTTTACGAGCCGGACGGCTCGCTCCTCGTGGCGACCTCCGCGGAGATCTACCGGCTCGCTCCGGACGGCTCCCGCCTGGCGACGCTGCCCGCTGAAGGTCTGCCCGCGGAGCGCGTCTCCATCGAATTGCTCCGTGAGGCGGACGGCTCGCTGGTGCTCCTCGCCGGGGCGGGCAAGAGCTTCCGGCTTGCACCCGGCGCCGCGAGCTGGGCCGCGCTGCCGGAGCTTCCGGGCCTCGGCGATCTGGTCGTCGCCCCGGACGGCAGCCTCTGGGGAGCGGGATACGGCGCGCATGCAGGTGTGCTCCGGCTCGCACGCGGTGCGGCGGCGTGGGAGCCCGTGGGCGTGAGCGCGGTGGAGACGGCCCTCGCCGGCTCCTTCCGCTCGATCGCGTTCACGGCGGACGGCACCGCCGTGGCATGGACGGATCAGGGCGTCGTGCGCCTCGAAGCGGATGGGATCTGGCGGCGGATCGGCAGCGGCGTCTGCGGCTGGTACCTGCGGGGTCTGCTCGTCACCGAAGGAGGCACGCTCTACTGCACCAACGAACACAGCATTTTCCGCTTCGATGCCGAGATGGATGCGTGGGTCGAGATCGACGGCCTGCCCGAGGTGGTCTGGGTCGAGCGCCTCTTCGAGGGGCCGAACGGCGCGCTCTGGGTCGACATGGGCACGAGCGGGCTCTTCGAGGTGCAGCTGCAATAGCGTGGGCGTGCTTGCGGACGACGCAGCACTGCGGGTTGAATCATCGGCGACGCCGAACGAGGGGGGAAATGATGCGCAGGGTTCTCGCACTGCTGGCCGCCGGCCAATTTCTCGTTGCATGTGCCGAAGAGGCAGGGCGCCCCGCGGTCGTGGAGGCGGTGCGGTGGCAGCTCGCGTCTCCCGAAGACGGCGTGGCGATCGACGACCGGTGGGTCGTCGTCCGGGGCCGCGTGGAGGCGGACGAGCCGCTCGCCCGGATCTCGTATCGGATCAACGGCGTAGAGAAGCGCAGCGACCTGCCGCTCTCCCCCACCTTCGACATGGAGATGCGCCTGCCCCTTGATCGGGGCAGCAATCTCGTCGAGGTGGTGGCCGAGAGCGTCGCTGGTGCGGAAGGGCGGATCGCGCGGACCATCACCAGCACCGCCCGTCCGCCGGCGATCGAAGCGTTCACCGCCTCGGCCACCGGTGTCCGCCCGGGCACGGCCGTCGACCTGGCGTGGACCGTGGATGCCAGCCCGCCCTTTTCGCTGGAGCTGGCGCCGGTCGGCGAAGTTGCGGGCAGTGGCGCCCGCGTCCGCCCCGAGCGCACGACGACCTACCGGCTGGTTGCGAGCAACACGTTCGGCACCACCTCGCAGGAGCTCGAGGTCGAGGTCCTTCCGGAGCTGGTGCCGCAGCTGCGCACCGTGGCAGCAGGCAGCAGCCAGTCGCTCTGGGTGGCGGGGGTCACGGGAACCTTCCGCCTCACCGCGAGCGGCGGCAGCGTGACCCCGGAAGAATCCGACGAGGATGTCGTCTGGCAGGTCCCCGAGACACCCGGGACCTACGAGCTCCGGGTCGAGGTGGGCGGCGACGCAGACTTCGTCCACGAGGTCGTGGTCACCGAGGCCAGGAGGGTCGGCACCACCTGGACCGGGAGCGGTGGGCAGCCGGACGCCTTCTGGTGGGGCAACCTGGCCGTCGCTCCCGGCGGCGGGCTGTGGGCGGTAAACAGGCACGCCGTTCTCGAAAAGCCGGCGGGTGGTCCGTGGCACCCGAGAAACGAGGGACTCGACTTCCTGCCGCTGTCGATTGCGGTGGCGGCGGACGGCACGCCCTGGTTGCTCGGGTACGAGGCGGGCTCGTTCGAGACGTGTGCGATCGCCCGCTTCGATACAGCCATGGAACGGTGGGTCCGCTCCGAGGCCATCGGCCTGCAGAGCGGCAATTGCCGGGAGCTACGCCTCGCCGCGGACGGCAGCCAGGTGGTCTTCGGTAGCCGATGGATCCCGGGCGTGACGGCGTGGAGGCGGAGCGGCCCCGATGAAGCGTGGGTCGACCTGCCGGTGGCGCCTCCCGGCTCGTACCCGCGCCTGGTCGGGCCCGACGGCTCGGTCTACGCGTCGTGCATCGAGAACTGCCTCGACGGCGACGTCTTCCACCTCGCCCCAGGCGCGACGCAGTGGCAGTCCCTCGGCACCTCAGGTGTCTACCCGACGCAGCTCGCGATCGATCCGGCCGGCTCTCTCGTCGCCGGCGGGTACGGCATCGCCCGCCTCGGTGCGGACGGCACGTGGGTCGACGAGACGGCGGGCCTGCTCGACGGCTGTGGGACCGGTGGCCTCTGCGTCGATCGGCTGAAGGGAATGGCCTTCGCCGGTGCGGAGACGTTCGTGCTCACGGACGACGCGCTCTTCGTCCGCGGGGCCACCGGTTCGTTCCGGCAGCACATCACATTGCCGGGCGAGCTCGTCACGCTCGACGAGCCGGCGCTGCTCGAGAACGGCAGCGACGATCTCTGGGTCGTCGGACTGGAGGGGATCTGGCGCCTTCCTGCCGGGGAGGCGCTCCTCGCGTTCGAGGGGAGCGCCGGATTGCCGGGAAGCGATCTGTCGGTCGGAGCGATCGCCGCGCGTGGCGACGGCCTGGTGGCGCTCGCCTCGCAACGGCACAGGACCGAAGCAGGCAGGGTGGAGACGCCCCTGCTCGCCCTGCGCGACGCCGGTGCGGACGATTGGCGGCCCGCCGATCGCGGCGACTCCGCTGCGCAGATCGATTTCGGCGAGACCGCACCGGTCTCGATGGTCTTCGATGGCGACGGCTCGCTCCTGCTCTCCAACGCAGGTCTCTACCGGATCGATCCGAGCGAAGGTCGCTGGGCGGCAGCTCCCCGCGGAGGCCTGCCCGAGGGCTCCGTTCCGGTGGAGCTCGTGCGGGATGCGTCCGGTGCCGTCGTCGGGCTCGTCGGCGGGCAGCCCTATCGGCTCGACGACGCGGCCGGGACGTGGAACGTCCTGCCCGAGCAGGAGGGGCTCGTGCGGCTCGCCGCGGCGCGAGACGGCAGCCTCTGGGGCACGAGCGCCGCCGACCGCCGCGTGCACCGCCTCGGCGCCGATGCGACGAGCTGGCACGAGGTCGGCGCCGGTCCGCTCGGTCCTCGGGGCGGCCACGTGGACGACGCGGTGCAGTGGGGCGCGGATGGAACGGCCTGGGCGCCGAGCAACGTCGGCGTGGTCCGGCTCGAGGGCGACGTCTGGCGGCAGGTGGGCGGCGGCCCCTGCGGCTGGCGGGCCGACTCGCTGCTCGTGACCCGCGACGGTCGCGTGCTCTGCTCGTCGAACGGCGGAGTCTACCTGCTCGATTCGGCGACCGAGGTCTGGGAACCGCTCACCGGCCCCTCGCCCTACTCCTGGGCGACGCTGCGCGGCGAAGCGCCCGGCGGCAGGATCTGGGTGATGACCGACAGCGGCCTCTTCGAGGTAGAGTTGGCGCAGTGAGCGACCGGGTCGTGGGCGAGAGAATGGAACGCCAGGGAGCGGCGGAGCGCCTCCCCGCCGCAGGGGAGGCAGCACCACCGGCGGTCCGATGGGACGCGGGCCGGGTGGTTTTCGGGGCGCTCGGCATCCTGATCATCGGGCCGAACATCTACCTGGCGTTCCACGATCACGAGACTTTCGACGTGGTCATCTGGGTGGGCGCCGGGGTCTTCGCGCTGATGACGCTGGCATTCGTGTCGGTGATGCGCGACCCGAGCGCGGGTCCGATCGCCCTGCGGCGCACCTCGTTCGCACTCCAGCTCCTCGTGGCGGCGATCTTCCTCCTGGTCGGTCCGATCATGCTGGCAGCGGCGAGCCTCTTCGGATTGGTGCTCGTCGGCCTTGGCGGGCCGCTGCTCTACTTCACGATCCAGGGCGAGCGCCGCCGGTCGCGACAGCGTCTCGTGGGGAGCCGCTGAAGTACGTGCGGCACACGAGGCGCCAGATGGACGAGTCCCCAGGCCGCCCGGGCAAGGGTTCGATCGCCCCTGTAGCGATCGACTGGGACCCGCTCGGCATGCTCGCCATCGTCGCTGGGGTGGTGCTGCTCGCCGTGGCGCTGAAGGTCGTGGAGTTGCGCAGCACCATGACGGTTGGCCTCGGCGTGCTGCTGCTCGTCGGCGGTCTCGCGTGCACCGTCACCCGCTGCCGGCGGCGCGGGAACGTGAACCGATGAATGCCGGCCTCGACGCAGCAGCACCGACCAGCAACTTCGCGCCACGTCTCCTCGGCTTCGTGGCGCTGCTCCTTGCCGTCGCCGCAGTGGAGTGGCTCGCCCTCGCCTTCTCCTCCTGGACCTGGAGCGTGGCCGCCGAGCGGCTGGTGGCGATGGAGGCAGGCGGGAGTACCTTCTAGGCGCCGTGGCTCGTGCTCCTCGTCGGCACCCTGGCCTTCGCGCCCCAGCACGCGGCACCCGAGCTCACCCGCCCCGAGTTCCGCGGCAGGTGGGCGTGGCTCGCAGGCCTCCTCGCCCTGGCGGCGGTGCTCTGGCTCTACCGGGGCGCCATCGTCCGGGCGGCGGCGCCGGCGGCGATCTTCCCCTCGCTCACCCCCGCCGTGATCAGCGGTGCGCTCTTCGCGCCGCTCGTCGAGGAGTGGATCTTCCGCGGCGTGCTCTGGCGGCAGCTCGCGCCGGCAGGTGCACCGCCCCGCGCCGTTGCCGCCGCCCTGCTCGCCACCTCGATCGCCTTCGGTCTCTGGCACCTTCCCTTCGCCGACCACGCGCCCATCCACGTGCACGCCCTCTTCGGCGCAGCGATGGGCCTGCTCCGCTGGCGGACGGGCAGCATCGTCCCCGGCATCGCCCTGCACGGCCTCGGGAACCTTCTCTCCTTCGTGCGCTGAGACGGGCCCGGAACGCCGGAGCGTGCGTCACGCCGTCCGCTGCGGGGCCGGTTGCGCTCGTCGCCAGCCGGCCTGGAGCAGCCACGTTCGCGGCTCGAGCACCAATGGACTCGTCCGCAGCAACATCGTCGGCGGGACGTGCTCCGCGGGGCCCGACGCGTAGTCGTCGGCGAGCACGAGGCCCACGCGCTCGCCCCGCTCGACCAGGTGCTTGCGGAGGTTGGAGAGGACGTAGCGGATCGCGTTCGCCACCTGCCGCGGCGTGCGGAGCACGGCGAGGTGGTAGCGGTCGGCGACGACAGGCCCTTTGCGGCCCATCATCCGGTTGAGCCCCTTCCCCAGCCGGATCCCGATCGAGCGCATCGCGCGGGAGAGCATCCCGCGGCTCTCCACCTCGGCGATGAGGTGGAGGTGGTTGCCCTGCACCGAGAAGTGGGTGATCCGCATCCCCGTTTCCCGGACGCCGAGGAGCGCGCGGGAGACGACGCGGAACGATCGCTTCGAACGCAGGCTCCAGACATCGGGCCGCATCCGCAGGGTGACGTGCACCGGGTGGCGGCGCTCGAGCACCGGGCGCTCGAGGTGGGGGACGCCGGGCCCTTCAGATTGCCGCGGCTCCTTCGGCTTACGCCCGGCGCCGGCCCGCGCGCCACCCCAGTTGCGCGCCGGCAGATCGAGCTCGGCCTGCTGCCAAAGCTTCGACTTGCTTGCTGCCCTGCGTGCCATCTTCGCCCCCCGACGAACGAGCACCGACTTGATTAGCGTATGTGACTTCCAACCTGCTTTCTACGCTCCGAACGGGAGACCGGATGGGCTCGTTATCCAAGCGGAAAGGGTGGATCGACGGTGGCCACCGCGACGCGCCAGCCCACAGAGCGGGTAGCGTACGCATGCTCCGACGCCTCCTCCGCCCGGGGCATGGTTGACTGGTACCGCATGCGGTACCAATCTCCCAATGACTCGGCGGGCGAAGCTCGAGGCGGCGATTCGGAACAATCCCCGCAACGTGCGGTTCGCCGACCTGTGCAGGCTGCTCGAGCATGCGGGTTTCCGTCTCGAACGAACGAGAGGCTCCCACCACGTGTTCCGGAGGGCGGGGCTGCCGCTGGTCAACCTGCAGGCAACCTCGGACGGGCGAGCGAAGGCGTACCAGGTCGAGCAGGTGCTCTCGATGCTCGACGAAATGGAAGCGGGGAAGTAGCGGATGAAGCCGTCGCACTACAGCATCCACGTGACCTGGAGCGAAGAGGACGATTGCTTCGTCGCCCGCGTGCCGGCGCTACCAGGATGTGCGGCACACGGGGCGAGCGCGGCGGAGGCGACGGCGAACGCCGAGGACGCGGCCGCGCTGCTGCTCGAGGTGATGGCAGAACACGGCGAGCCGCCTCCCACCGAGGATTCGGAGCCGCCGCACTCGGGAAACATCCGGCTCCGCCTGCCACGCTCGCTGCACGGCCGGTTGGATGCGCTGGCCCACGCCGAAGGCGTCTCGCTCAACCAGCTCATGGTCGCGCTGCTGGCAGAGGGGATCGGGTACCGCGCAGCCGCGGCGGGCGAGGGGCGGGCACTTGCCGCGTTCCGGGAAGCCGAGCCGCCGTACGGCGCCGGCACTTCCTCCGCCGCCACCAAGCCGAACGCGCCAGCCCGGCGCCGCACCAGGCCCGGCAAGTAGCACTGCCGGGCGGGAGCCCAGCAGCCTTCCGCATGGCGGCAGCTCGTCCGCTCGATTCACGAGCGCGGCGTCGCTCGTCGCCAGCCGTCCTGGAGCAGCCACGTTCGCGGCTCGAGCACCAATGGACTCGTCCGCAGCAACATCGTTGGCGGGACGTGCTCCGCGGGGCCCGACGCGTAGTCGTCGGCGAGCACGAGGCCCACGCGCTCGCCCCGCTCGACCAGGTGCTTGCGGAGGTTGGAGAGGACGTAGCGGATCGCGTTCGCCACCTGCCGCGGCGTGCGGAGCACGGCGAGGTGGTAGCGGTCGGCGACGACAGGCCCTTTGCGGCCCATCATCCGGTTGAGCCCCTTCCCCAGCCGGATCCCGATCGAGCGCATCGCGCGGGAGAGCATCCCGCGGCTCTCCACCTCGGCGATGAGGTGGAGGTGGTTGCCCTGCACCGAGAAGTGGGTGATCCGCATCCCCGTTTCCCGGACGCCGAGGAGCGCGCGGGAAACGACGCGGAACGAGCGCTTCGAGCGCAGGCTCCAGACCTCGGGACGCATCCGCAGGGTCACGTGCACCGGGTGGCGGCGCTCGAGCACCGGGCGCTCGAGGTGGGGGACGCCGGGCTCTTCAAATTGCCGCGGCTCCTTCGGCTTGCGCCCGGCGCCGGCCCGCGCGCCACCCCAGTTGCGCGCCGGCAGATCGAGCTCGGCCTGCTGCCAAAGCTTCGGCTTGCTTGCTGCCCTGCGTGCCATCTTCGCCCCCCGAAGAACGAGCACCAACTTGAATAGCGTATGTGCGTTTCGGCCTGCTTTCTACGCTCTGAATGGGAGACCGGATGGGCTCGTTGGCCATGCGGCGGGTGGATGGATGGCGGCCCCGACGACGCAGCTACGACCCCGGGCAGCACCTGCGAACGAGCCGTTGCGGCACCCCGACGAGACGGCCTTCTGCAGCTGCCCGACGACGGACGGCGGCTGTGCGTGCAACGGCCGCGACGATTGCCAGGCGTCTGCTACGTCGGCACCTATTGCGGAGGCGACGGGCCGAGCTTCGGCAGCTGCCGGACACGGTGCTCGACGAGGCCGATTGCAGCCGCCAGCTGCTCCGCAACGGCGAACGTCGCGAGCGCTGCTACTGACCGAAAATGCGAGCGCCGCGTCCCGATGTGGGGCGCGGCGCTCGTCTTTCACACCCTCACGTCCGTCCGTCAGTGGGCGGTGGCGGTCGGGGTGGGCTGCTGTGCCGGGGCGGGGGCTGCGGGAGCGGCGGGCGCTGCAGCGGGGGCCGGTGCGGGCACGGCGGTCATCACCGGGCTCGGCTCCTCGGTCTTCTTCGTGGGGACGAAGCCTGCCTCCCGCACCGCGAGCTGGCCGAGGCGGGCGTACTCCGCCGCCTCGCCGAGGATGCGCATCGCCTCCTGCGGCGCGTGGAAGCCCACCGAGTTCTCGGCCTCGACGTAGTCGGTGTAGAAGCCGGACTTGCGCTGGAGCTCGAGGGCCTTGGCGAGCTGCTCGGCGGTGAAGCCCGCGGCCTTCGCCTCCTTGATGTCCTCGATCAGCGCCATGTGGGCGTCCATGGCCTTGTCGCGCATGTGGATGGTCTTGTCCTGGATCCCTTCGACGCGGGCCTGGAGCTCGGCCTCGCTCGCCTTGTGGCAGGTCTGGCAGGCCTTGTTCACGTTGAGCAGCGGGCTGCGCACGTGGTGGTCGGAGACCTTCTGCGCGCCGACGCGGGTATAGGGCATGTGGCAGTCGGCGCAGGCGACGCCGGCCTTGGCGTGGGTGCCCTGGCTGTAGAGCTCGAACTCGGGGTGCTGGGCCTTCAGGGAGGGCGCACCGGTCTCGGCGTGGGTCCAGTCCTTGAAGCCGATCTCCTGGTAGTACTCGTAGGCGCCGTCGACGGTGAGACCGTTCTCCCAGGGATAGGTGAGGCGCTTCTTGTCGCCCTTGAAGTGGTACTCGACGTGGCACTGGCCGCAGACGTAGGAGCGCATCTCCTGCCTCGTGGCGTCGCGGTTCACGTCGTAGTTGGCGATTCCCTCGTGCTTCTTGAGGGCGGCGATCCCTTCGATGAAGCCGGGGCGGGTCACGCGCAGCTGCATCGTCTTCGGGTCGTGGCAGTCGATGCAGGCGACCGGATGCTCCGCGAGCTTGGCGGCGTCGTGGTAGGGCATCTGGTTGACCTTCTCGAAGCCCGCCATCAGGTCGCCGTCGCCGGCCTTCTTGTAGACGTTGTAGACCGACGCGTGGCAGTGCATGCAGGTGCCCGGCTGGTTCACCACGTGGACGCGCTGGGTGAGCTTCTGGTCCTCGAACATGTAGGCGTGGCCGCGCTCCTCGCGGAAGTCCTTGGCGAAGGCGTAGCCGGCCCAGAGCTTCTTCAGCCGCGGATCGAGCTCGATCTTCGACTGCGAGACCACGGTGCGCGGATCCTGGGCGGTGGGCTCGTGGGGCAGGGCCTCGGAGCCACCGTGCTTGGTGCGCTCCATGTCGACGGTCTTGGTGTACTGGTCGTATTGGATCGGGAAGTTCTTCCCCCAGATCGCCGGATCGTCGGTCTCGTCGGTCAGCTCGACGACGCTGAAGAATGGCTGCCTGGCCTCCTGCTTCTTCTCGGTGATGTTGACGAGGAGTGCGGCGGCCCCCGCTGCTGCGGCGGCAGCCACCACCGCCGCGAGGACGAGGGTGCCCAGGCGGCGAGAAGTCTTGTTCTCAGGGGTGTTCATGTCGTCTTGCTCGAAGTGCGGCGAGGGCCGCTGCGGGTAGAAGATCTCTCGGAAATCGCTAGCGATCGTCGGGGTGGCCCACCGAGCCGTGGCACCGGATGCAGCTCACCCCTTCCGCGTCCGCGTGGGCGGTGTCCATCTGGTCGACCAGCGCCCCGTGGCAGTTGCGGCAGGCCGCCTCGGTGATCTCGCGGTTGTGGGCGCGGATCTGGATCGGGTCCTTGAACTCGCCGGTGGTGAATTTGAGGCCGTGCCAGAAGCCGTTGTCGGCCTTGTTCACGTATTTGGCGACGAGGCCCGTCGGCGCGTGGCAGTCGTTGCAGGTCGCCACGGAGCGGTGGCTCGACTTCGTCCAGCCGGCGTAGTGGTTCTCCATGACGTGGCAGTTGGCGCACGCCGTGGGATCGTCCTGCAGGTACGAGTAGCCCTTCGCATAGACGAAGGTGTAGCCGCCCGTGCCCACCGCGGCGCCGATGGCGACAGCGAGGGCGAGGGTGGCGATGGCGAAGGCGGAGCGGCTCTTGATCGATGGGGCCATGGGCGTCCTCGCGCCGCCCATAAGGGCGCACTTCCGCTGCACAAGACCGCCATGTCCCCTGGATCGCGAAAGAAAGGCAGACCCCGCCGCTCGCATCAGAAGACGCGATGCAGGTGCATCGGTCAGGTGCCCGATAGCGGCGGAGATTGGAGCGGCAAGCAGCGGCGCTCTCCGCTAGGCTTCCCTCCCACATGCCGCTCGCGCGCCGAGAGGGCCGGAAGGAGAACCCCATGCACGGACGGGTCTACGACGACGTCACCCAGCTCATCGGCCGCACGCCCATCGTGCGGCTCTCGCGCACCACCGGCCCCGGGGAGGCGACCATCCTCGCCAAGGTCGAGTTCTTCAACCCCGGTGGCTCGGTGAAGGACCGGATCGGCCTCGCGATGATCGAGGACGCCGAGAAGGACGGCCGCCTGAAGCCCGGGATGACCGTGATCGAGCCCACCTCCGGCAACACCGGCGTCGCCCTGGCGATGGTCTGCGCGGTGAAGGGCTACCGCTGCGTCCTCACCATGCCCGAGAGCATGAGCGTCGAGCGCCGCCGCATCCTCGAGGCCTACGGCGCCGAGCTCGTCCTCACCCCGGCGGCCAAGGGCATGAACGGCGCCGTCGAGGCAGCGCAGGAGATCGTCCGCGACCTCGGCGAGAAGGGCTTCATGCCCCAGCAGTTCGAGAACCCGTCGAACCCCGCGGTCCACCGCCGCACCACCGCCGCGGAGATCCTCGCGGACCTCGACATCACGAAGGTCGACGCGGTGGTCCTCGGCATCGGCACCGGCGGCACCATCTCCGGTGCGGGCAAGGCCCTCAAGGAGAAGAACCCCGACCTGCGCATCGTCGCCGCGGAGCCGAAGCGCTCGCCGCTCCTCACCGAGGGCAAGGCGGGTCCCCACCGGATCCAGGGCTGGGGCGCCAACTTCATCCCGGCGATCCTCGACCGCTCGGTCTACGACGAGGTGATCGACGTCACCGACCAGGACGCCTACCTCGCCGCCCGCGACCTCGCCAGGCAGGAGGGGCTCCTCGTCGGCGTCTCCTGCGGCGGCGCCCTCGTCGCCGCCCGCGAAGTGGCCCGGCGCCTCGGCCCCGGCAAGACGGTGCTCACCCTCCTGCCCGACACCGGTGAGCGCTATTGGAGCTCGTTCGCCGCCTTCGCAGAGGAGCTGGCCAGTGCCGCACAGCCCTGACCGGCTGACCGATCCGCGCTTCAGCCAGGCGGTGGAGGAGCTCCTCGGCTCCTACGTCTCCCAGGGCGGGATCAACCACATCGAGGGGCACAACCTCCCCACGCAGGAGACGGTGCACGCCATCATCCGCGAGCTGGAGGCGGTGCTCTTCCCCGGCTACTACGAGGCCGAGCGGCTCGGGCGGCGCAACGCCCGCTACGTGATCGGCGAGCGCTGCGCCCGGATCTTCCACCAGCTCGCGCAGGAGGTGGCCAAGAGCCTCGAGCACACGGAGCGCTGCGAGACCGCAGGCGACGAGGTGAGCGGGCCCCGGGCGGAGATGCGCGGCGAGCAGATCGCGATGGAGCTGCTCGAGGCGCTGCCTGCGATCCGCGAGCTCCTCCACGAGGACGCACAGGCAGCGGTGGACGGCGATCCCGCGGCGCGCTCGATCGTCGAGGTGCTGCTCTCCTATCCGTCGGTGCGGGCCATCGGCATCTTCCGGGTGGCCCACTTCCTCCACGGGAAGCAGGTGCCGCTCATCCCGCGCATGATGACCGAGTACGTGCACGCGCGGACCGGCATCGACATCCACCCGGGCGCCACCATCGGCGCCGGCCTCTTCATCGACCACGGCACCGGCGTGGTGATCGGCGAGACGGCGAAGATCGGCAAACGCTGCAAGATCTACCAGGGCGTCACTCTGGGCGCCTTGAGCGTGGAGCGGCACGGCGAACCGGGGTGGAAGCCGCAGCAGCGCCACCCCACCCTCGAGGATCACGTCACCGTCTACGCCGGCGCGACGATCCTCGGCGGACGCACGGTGATCGGCGAGGGGAGCGTGATCGGCGGCAACGTCTGGCTGACGCGCTCAGTGCCGCCGGGCACCAAGGTGCAGATCGAGCCGCCGTACCTGATCTACCGGGCGAAGGGCAGCGAGCCGGTGAAGGAAGCGATCGACTACGCCATCTGATCGGCAGGTCCCGCCTCGGGCGAAGGGGGCGGGACCGTGGGCCTCAGCTCCCGAAGCGCGCCACCAGCGCCCGCACCCGCTCGACGAAGGCATCCTTGTGGTGCCGCTCGAACTCCTTCCACGTGCAGAGCGTGGTGGTGTCCTTCACCCGATCGACGAAGAGCTTGCCCAGCAGGTGATCACACTCGTGCTGGTAGGTGCCGGCGGAGAGCCCCTGCACCACCTCGTCGATCTCGTTGCCGTGGCGATCCCAGGCCTTCACCCGGATCCGCACGTGGCGCGGCACCACGCCGCGCAAGTCGGGCACGGAGAGGCAGCCCTCGAAGTTCTCGAAGAGCTCGTCGTCCAGCGGCTCGATCACCGGGTTCACCAGCACGGTGAGCGGGATCTTCGGCTTGTACGGATAGCGGGGGTTGTCGCCCACCTCGATCACCGTGATCTGCACCGGCTCGTGGACCTGGTTGGCGGCGAGGCCGGCGCCGTTCGCCTCGCGCATCGTCTCGATCAGGTCGTCGATGAAGGCCTGCATCGCAGGCGTCTCGAGCTCGGCGCGGGTGACGGCGCGGGCCTGCTGGCGGAGGACGGGATGGCCGATGGTGGCGATCTTGCGGATGGTCATGGCGGCGGAGGATACCCGCGCCGCTTCCACCAGGCCACTCAGCGAACCGCCGCCTCGTCGCTCTCCTCGGCGAGGGCCGCGAGGGCGGCGATCACCGCTGCGCCAGCCTCCAGCGCGGGCACCTTGCCGATCTCGATCACCGGCAGCCGCTCCAGCCCGGGCTGCGCCCGGAGCTGCTCGACCAGCGCCGCTGCGGGGCTGTCGGGGAGATCGCCCACCACCGCCGCGACGAGCCGCTCGCCCAGGGCGAGACGCAGCTCCACCGCCTGCTGCACCTCGAGGGTGGGGATCCGGGCAGCGAGGAGCTCGGCGACCACCGGCGCCGCTGCGGCGGGATCGGCGATCGCCACCAACACCCGCCCCGCCTCCTGGGGAAAGGTCGCCGCCACCTCGGCGGCGAGGGCGAGGAACGCCTCCTGCTGCAGCCGCGGATCCCGCTGCAGGCCGAGGAGCGTCGCCGCAGCCTCCGCGTCGGGGATCGCGGTGCCCACCGCCTCGACGAAGGTGATGCCGGCGCCGAAGGCCGCAGCAGCAGCCCCGGCAGGCGCGCCTCCCTCGAGCAGGTCGAAGAGGTCCGCCAGCTCCGCGGCGTCGTCGGGCAGCGCCGCCTCGAAGCGGGCGCGATCCGGGCAGCGAAAAGGTCCCGGCCCCGCGAGGAGGACCGCCGCCTCCGCAGCAGCTGCGACACGCTCGACCTCGGCGGAGGAAGCGCCGAGGCGCATCGCCATCCGCCGCACCAGCGCCGGCAGTGCGCCGATCCCGGTGCGCTCCGCCAGCAGGGCGCCGAGGAGATGCGCGCGCATCCGCGTCACCGCAGCAGGGGTCTCCTCCTCGAGGAGGAGCGCCGTCGGAAGCTCTTCGTCCGGCACGAGGAGCGCGCTCGGGATCTCCCAGGCGTCGGAGCCCTCCGCCGGTGCGGCGACCGCCACCGGCGCGACCGGAGGCGCGACGGGCCTGGCGACCCAGGGAAGCATCGGGGGCGCAGGCGGCCACGGAGTCCCCGCAGCCAGCGGCGCAGGCGATGGCGCTTCGGCCTCGTCCTGCGCGGCGGTGCTTTCCCAGCTCCCCGCCTGCTCGGCGATCTCCCCGCGGTAGAAGCGCCCGAGGCCCCGCCGGATCGTCCCCTCGGTGGCGAACGCGCCACGCACCGACGGCACGCCGACCAGGAATTTGAGCTCGTCGAGCACCGCCAGGTCCCGCGGCTCGACCATCGCGCAGGTGAGCTCCTTGCCCCGCAGCGAAAGGGGCAGCACCCCGAGCCGCTCCGCCCTCTCCAGCGGGAGCAGCGCCACCACGTCCCGCGGCACCGCCATCTCGGCGACCTTCGCCTCGGAGACGAAGGGGATCCCGGTCTGCTCACTCAGGGCACGGACCACGTCGCCCTCGCCGACGAATCCCTCCGCCACGAGGATCTCGCCGAGGAGGCCGCCGCCCCGAGTCTGCTGGTGCAACGTCCGGTCGAGGGTCTCCGTCTCGAGCCTGCCCCGGGCCACGAGGATCTCGCCGAGCAGGCGGCCGCGCATCGCCCGCCGCTCCGGGACCTTCACGTCCTGCTGCGGCGCGGGCTGCAGCGCGGACGCCGGCACCCGGGCCACACCGATCTGCCCGAGGGTGACCCGCCCGCCTGGTTCGCCGAGGCGGACGAGCAGCTCCGCGAGCTCCCGCTCGCCGGCGAGTTCCGCGCCCACCGCGCTGCGGAAGGCAGCGACCAGGCTCGCCATGTCGGGGAAGCGTCCCTTCGGATCGTCGCCGAGGGCCCGCGCCAGGATCCCGCCCAGCGCCAGCGGCATCCCCTGGAGCCTGGAGTTGCTCCCGCTGCGGCCCGCGAGGAGATCGGTGATGAGAGCGGCGAGCTCGGCTGCAGCTGCAGCAGGCGCAACGGCGTCGCCGCTGCCGCCACGGAGGCTGCCATCCCCACAGACGAACAGATCGCCCGGCGCGCCACCTGCTGCGGCCTCTGCGGCCTTGAGCGCCAGCGCCACCGCGTCACGGGGCGACAGCTGCGTGCCCCGCGCCACGGCGCCGGCGACGACCTCTCGCAATCTGCCCAGTGACGCAGCTCCGCCCATTGCCCCCGCCGACCTCTCGGTTGAAGAGGTCGGAGGTTACCCCTGCCTGCCCCGTCCCGAAAATCCCATGGGCCTGCGTCCCATGGACGGTTCCCTCAAGGCGCGGCGGAGAGGGTCTGGGAGCCCATCTGGCCCCGCAGCGTGCGGATCAGCCGCGGCGCCTCGGCGCGGAAACGGGCCTCGCCGTCGGGCAGCGGCCGGTCGAAGAGATCGGTCACCTGCACCGAGCCGAAGCCGCCGTCCTGGCCGAGGAAGCGCACCTTCAGCTCCGCGCCGACCAGGGCGAAACGCGGCTCCCAGCCCACCGTCGCGAGGATGTAGCGATCCGCCGGCGCGGTGTGCATCGGCAGGCCGTCGGCGAAGAGCGAGGGATCGTGCTCGTCGCCGAGGAGGGAGAAGAGCGTGGGCACCACGTCCACGTGGCCGGTGACCCGATCGATCCGCCCCGGCTCGAGGATCTCGTCGATCACCACCATCGGCACGTGGATCTGCTCGCGGGTGACGTCCGAGGAGTGGCCGACGCGGCCGTGTTCGCGGAACTCCTCGCCGTGGTCGCCGGTGACGATCAGCGTCGGCCGCGTTCCGCGGGTCGCCTGCCAATGCTGGAGGAACGCCTCGATCTTGGTGTCCACCTCGCGGGCGGCGTTCTTCGCCCGGGCCACCAGCAGCGCCGGATCGACCCGGGCGGCGGCCATGCTCCCCTTGCCGTCCCAGGCCGGCGCGAAGACCGCCGAGCGCTCGGGGTAGGTGTAGTTGAAGTGGGTGCCGTCGAAGAAGAGGAAGAGGAAGAGCGGCGCCTCCTGCCGCGCCCCGGCGACGATCGCCTCCGCCCGCTCCATCATCTGCACGTCGCGGGTGTGGCCGACGCCCTTGAAGTCGGTCTGCAGGCCGTCGAGCACGTCGCGGAAGACCGTCTCCTTGAGATCCATCCAGTCGACGGAGGAGGCTGCGAGCAGCGAGGTCTGGTAGCCGTTGGCCTTGAGCGCCGGGAAGAGGAGCGGCGACCTGCCGGCGCCGATCACCGCGTCGCGGCGCTGTGCGTCGAGGCCGTAGAAGAGGCTGAAGAGCGCGAAGTGGGTGGAGCTCGCCGAGGCGTGGTGGCGGGTGAAGACCGTGCCGGCTTCGGCCCGGCGGACGAGGCTGGGCATCACCTCGGGGGTGAGGAAGTCGGCCCGCAGGCTCTCGATCAGGAGCACCACCACGTCGGGCTTGCGGCGGAAGTGGACCGAGGCGGGATCGAGTTTGCCAGGCGGCGTCCCCGCCTGCGGCAGCGTATCGAGGCGGAGGTCCGCCACCGCCTTCCTGCCGGTGAGCTTGCCCAGGAGCTTGTTCATCCGGATCGGCGGCTGGAGCGGCATCGTCGTTCCCGCTGCCATCACCGCCTGGCCGCCGTCGAAGGTGAGACCCGCCACCGCGAGGCGATCGCCCACCCAGAGCAGCAGCACCGCGAGGGCCCACGGCCAGGTGCGCCGGCCCCCGGCGAAGCGGCGGAGGAAGCGGCTGCCGAGCCAGGTGTCGAGCGCCAGCACCGCCACCACGGCGACGCCGAAGAGCGCCACCTCGCCTGCGGGCAGGCCCGTCTCCTCGAGGGCGCCGGGCTGCATCGCCACCTGCAGCACCAGGCCGTTCACGTGGAAGCCGAGCGAGGCGTAGACCAGGCTGTCGAAGAGGAAGAAGAGGCCGACGAGGCCGAGGAGGAGGGGCGCCGCGACGGCGTAGCGGCGGCCGAGCACCAGGAGCGGCAGCGTGGCGAGGAACGCGACGAGGCCGACGAAGAGCCCCTGGAGGACGAAGCCGAACCGGAGCGCCGCGGCGGTCGCGCCCGGGAGTGGCTCCACCGCGCGCGCGAGCGGGCCCGCGAAGAAGAGGACCACGAGCAGGCCGTGGAGCAGGGCCCAGAAGAGCGCGGGGCGTAGGTAGGAGCGTGCGGACAAATCGGACCTCGGGACGATCGGAGTCCCCTATCCCATGGCCACCTGCGGCTCAAGCGACGCGCCCCCGCCTGCCCGGCCGCTCCCGCCAGCGGCGAGCGAGGGCGCGGGGGGTTTGCACCGGGGGCGCCCCGCCCCACCTTCGCCCGGATGACGATGCAGGAATGGGTCGAGCTGGCAGCGCGGGCGGTCGAGGCGGTGGGGGTGATCACCATCCTCGCCGGCACGATCGTCTCGCTGATCCTCGTCTCCATGCGAGCGGGGTGGGACCTGCGCCTCTGGTACCTGCTCTACCGGCGCTTCCTCGGCCACGCGATTCTGCTCGGCCTCGAATTCCTCGTGGCGGCGGACATCATCCGTACCGTGAGCCACATCCCCTCGATCGAGAACGTGCTCACCCTCGCTATGATCGTGCTGATCCGCACCTTCCTCAGCTTCACCCTCGAGGTGGAGCTCGAGGGGCGCTGGCCCTGGCAGAGCAGCAGCAGGCGCGCGCCGAAGGACTCTTGATCAGACCTCGAGCCCAACCGCCCGCATCAGCTCCAGCGCGTTGCTCTTGCGCACCACGCCCGGCCGCATCGTGTAGTCGAAGGCGAGCCTTCCCTCCTCGAGGTGATCCTCGAAGTGGACGTTCTCCGCCTTCGGCGCCAACGCCTCCGCCGCCTGTGCGAGGGCGAGGTCGTGGGTGGTGAGCATCCCGATCGCCCCGCGCTCGATCAGCCCCCGCAGGATCGCCTCGGCGCCGATGCGGCGGTCGTGCGAATTGGTGCCGTGGAAGATCTCGTCGATCAGGAAGAGGAGCGACGGCGCGCCGGTGGAGATCTCCACCAGCTGCTTGAGGCGCGTGAGCTCCGCGTAGAAGCGCGAGGTGCCCTGCTGCAGCGAGTCCTGCACCCGCAGGGTGCCGCCCACCGCCAGCGGCGAGAGGCGCAAGGCGCGGGCCCGCACCGGCGCCCCGGCCTGGGCGAGGACCGCGTTGATCCCCACGGTGCGGAGCATGGTGCTCTTGCCCGACATGTTGGAGCCGCTGATCACCAGCGCCTGGAGCGCGCCGCCCAGGGAGATGTCGTTGGCCACCGCGCCCTGGAGGAGCGGATGGGCGAGCCGTTCGCCGACGAAGTGGGCCGGCCCCTCCTCCACCGTGGGGAAGGGATCGCCGGGGCTCTCGAAGGCGTAGGACGCCAGCGAGGAGAGGGCCTCGAGCTCACCCACCGCCTCCAGCCAGCGGGCGACCTGGGCGCCGTGGCGCCCGCGCCAGGATTCGATCGCGTAGCCGAGGTGCACCGGCCAGAGGAGGAGGAAGGCGATCGGCGCGAAGAATTGGTTGGCCTGCGCCTGGAGCATCTCGATGCGCCGGGCGAGCCTGGCGATCCGCTCCGAGGCGGGCTCGCCGTCCTGCACCAGCAGCGCCTGCAGGGCGCGGAGCCGCTCCGCCTCCACCGGCTCCCGCTCGAGGCGGGCGAGAACCTCCGCCAGCACGGAGAGATCCCTGCCGGGCTTCTCCAGCGCAGCGGCTGCGGTGCCGAGGGGCTCCTTCAGGCGGCGGAGGAGGAGGAAGTCGGCGACGCCCACCACCACCAGCGGCAGCGGACCCGCGCCAGCCAGGGGCCAGGCGAGGACAGCGGCGATGCCTGCGGCGGTGAGCACCGCAGCAGCCACCCACCAGCCCCGCCCCGGCAACGCCGAGCCTGCGGCGCCCCAGCCTGCGAGCCGCACCGGATCCACCTGGGCGCGGACGTCGGCGCCGAGCACGGCGAGATCCTCGCGGAGATCGAGCCGCTCGCGGAGCTCGGCGACGGCGCCCTGCCGCGCTGCGATCTCCTTTGGTGAAGCGGGACCTGCGAGCCAGCGGGCCAGGGTCTCCTCGCCTGCTGCGGTGCGGGCCACGCAGATCCGCTCGAAGAGTGAGCCGCTGCCGAAGAGGTCGAGATCCCTGGCGTAGGGATGCTCGGGATCGTCGAAGCGGGCGCCGTCGATCCCCTTGCCGGGCCAGCTTCCGTCGAGGCGCGCGAGGCCCTGCTCGTAGAAGACCACGGCGCGCTGGGCGCGGGCCTTGCGGGTGAGGAGGCGATCGTGGACCACCAGCAGCGCGACGAAGGCGGCTGCAGGGAGGAGGAGCCACCACGCGGAGAAGGCGCCCCTGCCCCAGGAGAACCAGGCGAGGATCGCCGCGAGGACGAAGAGGGCGAGGCGGGCGTTGGCGACCTGGCCGTCCTGTCGCTCCAGCCGCTCGACCGCCTCCCGCCTGGCCCGCAGGCGCTCACCGTAGACCGCCGCGGGATCACCCGCCGCCAGCACCGTCTCCCGCTCGATCCGCTTCACGGCGTCCACGACATCTCCCACTGCGAGAACGCGCCGGGCTGCAGCCCCACGCGGCGGAGCAGCTCGGCGGCAGGCCCCTCCGGTACGATGCCGGGGATCTGCCAACGCTTGCCCGGATGTGCAGCGGCGATCGCGCGGAGCAGGCGCAGCGCCGCGCCCTGCCGGCGGCCTTCCGGCTCCACCGCGATCGCCCGCAGACCGATCGCTTCCCCGACCCGCACGATCGCCACGGCGCTCCCGAGCCGGACGGCGTAGGTGGGCGAGGCGAGATTGCGCAGGGTATTGGCGGCACACGACCACGGCAGCCCCACGGGCAGCAGCGCCGCCACCTCCTCGATCGACGCGCGATCGAGCGGCGCCGCCTCCGGATCGATCACGCCCTCGAACCCCACCAGATGGCGGGACCGCTGGAAGCCCACTCGCTCGTAGAGCCGGACCGCCCGGTGGTTGACGTCGATCACCTCGAGGCGGACCTGCTCGTCCGCGCGGCTGCGCGCCTCCTCGAGGAGGGGGCGGAGCATCTCCTCCCCCACCCGCTTGCCGCGGAACGCCGGCACGATGCCCATCGCGGCGATCCGGCTCTCGCGATCGCGGCGTGAGACGAGCACCAGGCCCACCGGCTCCCCGGCGGAGAGGGCGACGCGGCTGTCGGCCAGGTGCACGCCCTCGCAGCGGATCAGCGCCTCCACCCGCACGGGATCTTCGGGGAAGGGCACGAAATAGCCCTCGAACGATCGCGCGAAGATGGCGGCGAGCTGCGGCAGGGAGAACGAGATCGCGGGAACGAGATCGATCATGGGGCGGATGCTACCCCGCCCTCGCCCCGGAAATGCCGCTTTTCAAGCAGGCGCGCCCACCAGCCCCGCCCGCTGCAGGAGCGCGTCGAGCGAAGGCTCGCGCCCCATGAAGTCGCGGAAGAGCTCCGCCGGATCCCGCGAGTCGCCCCGCGAGAGGATCGCCTCCCGGAAGGCGAGGCCCACGTCGGGGTTGAAGATCCCCTCCTCCCGGAAGCGGCTGAAGGCGTCGGCGTCGAGGACCTCCGCCCATTTGTACGAGTAGTAGCCCGCCGCGTAGCCGGTCGCCGACGAGAAGAGGTGGGTGAAGCTGGTGACGAAGGCGCTCCCCGCCGGCAGCTGCGCCGGCGTGTGCTCCTGGAGGATCTCCTGCGCCATCGCCACCGGGTCCGCGCCGCCAGCGGGATCCCAGTGCACGTGGAGCGCGAGGTCGAGGCCGGCGAAGCCGAGCTGCCGCATCATCGCGTTGGCTGCACGGTAGGTGCGCGTCCGCAACAGCTTCTCGAAGAGGTCCTGCGGAATCTTCTCGCCGGTCTCGAAGTGGCCGGCGAAGAGGTCGAGGGCCTCCCGCTCCCAGCACCAATTTTCCATGATCTGCGAGGGCAGCTCGACGAAGTCCCAGGCGACGTTGGTGCCGGCGAGGCTGCGCAGCTCCACCTCGCTCAGGACGTGGTGGAGCAGGTGGCCGAACTCGTGGAAGAGCGTCTCCACCTCGCGGTGGGTGAGGAGCGCCGGCTTGTGGCCCACCGCCGGGTTGAAGTTGGCGCAGATCAGGCCGAGGTGCGGCTGCGGGCCGTCCTCGCCCGGGACGCCGCTGATCAGCCCGTTCATCCACGCCCCGCCACGCTTCACGTCGCGGGGGTAGAGGTCGGCGTAGAAGGCGGCGACCCGGTTGCCGCCCTTGTCGTGGATCTCGAAGGCGTGGACCGACGGATGCCAGACCGGCACGTCCTTCCGCTCCACGATCCGGATGCCGTAGAGCCGCTGCACGATCTCGAAGAGGCCGGCGACGACGCGGTCCGCGGGGAAGTAGGGGCGCAGCTCCTCCTCGTCGAAGTCGAAGCGGGCGTGGCGCTGCTTCTCCGCGTAGTAGGCGATGTCCCAGGGCTGCAGCTGCGGCGCGCCGTCCCCCTCGATCTCCCGGCGGAAGGCGAGGAGTCGATCGTTCTCGGCCTGGAACCAGGGCTCGGTCCGCTCCCGGAGATCGTGGACGAAGTCGAGGGCTGCCTTCCCGGTCTTCGCCATCCGGTCGGCGAGGACGAAGTCGGCGAAATCCCGGAAGCCGAGGAGGTTCGCCTTCTCCCGGCGCAATTCGAGGATGCGCCGGATCAGCGGCCGGTTGTCCTTCTCGCCGGTGGCGGCCCGCTGGTCGTAGGCCCGCCAGACCTCCTCGCGCAGGCCTGCGTCGTCGAGGTAGGTCATCACCGGCACGTAGCTGGGCGCGTGCAGGGTGAAGCGCCAGCCGATCCTGCCCCGGCTCTCCGCATCGGCGCGGGCGGCAGCCTTCGCCGAGTCCGGCAGGCCGGCGAGCTTCGCCTCGTCGTCGACGTAGCGCTCCCAGGCGGCGGTGGCGTCGAGCACGTTCTGGCCGAAGCGGCTGGTGAGCTGCGCCAGCTCCCGGGTGATCGCCTCGAGGCGCTGCTTGCCCGCTGCGTCGAGGTCCGCGCCGTGGCGGCGGAACTCGTCGAGGGTCTTGTCGAGGAGGCGCCGGTGCGCGCCCTGCATGCCCTTCGCCTCGTCGGTGGCGGCGTAGCGCTGCAGCGCGCGCCACAGCCCCTCGTGGAGCGGGATGCCGGCGAAGAAGGCGCTGACGTCGGGCTGCACCGCGTTGTAGGCGGCGCGCAGCGCATCGCTGCTCATCACCGACTCGAGATGGCCTACCACGGTCATGGCGAATTCGAGGGTTTCGGTGGCCTTCTCGAGGGCGCCCATGGTGTTTTCCCAGGTCCGTTCACCGGGTGTGCCGGCGATCGCCTCGATCGCCGCGCGGGACAGATCGAGGAGCTGCCGGACCGCAGGTTCGACGTGCTCGGGGCGGATCCGGTCGAAGGGCACGTCGAACTGGATCCGGAGCAGGGGGTTTTCGCCAGGCATCGGTGCTCCCGCTGGATGAGGAAAAGGGAAAGACCCAAGGGGTTAATGCGCCCCGGCCGGAGAGGCAATGCCCTGTCGGGGAAACGTGCAGATCCCGTATTCCGTTCGCATACATCCCCGGCTCGGCCCCCGGCCGGGCAGAGCGCCCCATGCCCGAAGCCCTCGACAAGGACGTACTCCTCACCCTCGGGATCACCGCCGGCGCCCTTGCGCTCTTCCTCTGGAACCGCCTGCGGGTCGACATCGTCGGCCTGATCGTGCTGGCGGCCCTCGTGCTCGCCGGGCTGGTGCAGCCGGACGAGGTGCCCAGCGGCTTCGCCAACGAGGCGGTCTTCACCGTGGCGGCGATGCTGGTCCTCTCGGCAGGCCTGATGCGCACGGGCCTGCTCGAGTCGGTGGCATCGTGGATGGGCCGCACCGCCCGTGGCAGCAAGGTGCGCCTGCTCCTCGTGATGCTCGCCGTGGTGATCCCGGTCAGCGCCTTCCTCAACAACACCGCCGCGGTGGCGATCCTCCTGCCGGTGGTGCTCGGCCTCGCCCGCGAATTCGACGCGGCCCCCTCCGAGCTCCTCATGCCGCTCTCCTTCGGCAGCCAGCTCGGCGGGATCCTCACGCTGATCGGCACCTCCACCAACCTGCTCGTCGCCGGCCTCGTCCTCGATCTGGGCCTCGATCGGATCGGCCTCTTCACCATCACCCCGGCGGCGCTGGTGATCACCGGCGTCGGCATCCTCTACCTGGTGACGGTGGGCCGCTGGCTCACGCCGGAGCGGGCGGCACCCCCTCGGGACCTACTCTCCAGCTACGAGCTCCGCGAATACCTCACCGGCCTCATCGTCGAGCCCGCGTCCCGGCTCGTGGGCCGCTCCCTCGGAACCACGCGCTTCGGCCAGCAATACGGCCTGCAGGTGATCGCGATCCAGCGCGCCGACGACCGGGAGCACATCCGCTTTCCCTCCGGCCGCACCGTCCTCCACGCCGGCGATCTCCTCCTCGTCACCGGCAAGGTCGCCGACATCGCGCGGATCGAGCAATCGCACGGCCTGCGCATCTCCGGCACCCGCCCCGAGCTGCCGCTGCAGGCAGGCGAGGGGCGCCTCGCCGAGGTGATCGTGCCGCCCCGCTCCCGCGTGGTGGGGCGCACGCTCCAGGAGCTCGACTTCCGCAGCCGCTACCGGGTCACCGCGCTGGCGGTGCAGCGCCACGGCGTCTCCCTCCACGAGCGGATCGGCAACGTGCCGCTGCTGCCTGGCGACGTCCTCCTCGTGCAGGGCACCACCGAGTCGCTCTACATCCTCCACCGCCAGGGCGACCTCGCGCTCCTCGGCCCGATCCACCTCCCCGCCCGCCGCACCGGCAAGCGCCACCTCGCCCTGGGGATCCTCGCGTTCGTCGTGCTCCTGCCGGCGTTCGGCGTGGTGCCGATCACCGTCTCCTCGCTCCTCGGCGCCCTGGCGATGGTGCTCACCGGCTGCCTCACGCCGGAGGAGGCCTACCAGGGGATCGATTGGAGCGTGGTGGTGCTCCTCGGCGCGATCCTGCCCCTCGGCCTCGCGATCCAGCGCACCGGCACCGCGGAACTTCTGGCCAACTCGCTGCTCTGGCTGACCACGCCGCTGGGCGTCTACGGCCTGCTCGCCACGGTCTACGTGCTCACCGCCATCCTCACCGAGGTGATCAGCAACAACGCGGCGGCGCTCGTGCTCACGCCCATCGCCGTTGCCGCGGCCACGGCGCTGGGCCTGTCGCCGATGCCCTTCGTGATCGCGGTGATGTTCGCTGCCTCGACCAGCTTCATGACGCCGATCGGCTACCAGACCAACACGTTCATCTACGGCCCGGGCGGCTACCGCTTCATCGACTTCCTGCGGGTGGGCGGCCCCCTGAACCTCGTCCTCGCCATGGTGACCACGCTGGTCCTGCCGATCTTCTTCCCCTTCAGGCCGTGACCGGCAGCTCCACCCGGAAGGTGGTGCCGCTGCCGCCCCCGCTCTCCAACAGGACGACGCCGTCGTGCGCGGCGACGATCTGCTGCACGAGGTAGAGGCCGAGCCCGAGGCCGCCGAAATGCCGGGCGGAGACGGCCCGCTCGAAGCGGCCGAAGATCCGTTGCCGATCCTCGGGCGCAACGCCGATCCCGCGGTCGCGCACGAGGAGCACGGCCTTGTGATCCTCGGTGAAGAGCTCCACGTCGACGGGCCGGCCCTCGCCGTATTTGAACGCGTTGGAGAGGAGGTTGGTCACCACCTGCTCGAGGCGAACCCGATCCCACCGCCCCGGGACCGGCACGGTATGCAGCGCGATCGTGCTGCCGGAGCGCTGCGACTCCGGCTGCATCCGCTCCACCACCTCGCGCACGAGCGCGGCGAGGTCGAGCCGCTCGGCAGCGAGCTCGACGCGGCTCTCGGTGAGGCGCGACGCGTCGAGGAGCGTGCGCACCAGCGTCGCGAAGCGCTTGAGGTGGAGCTCGCTACCGTCGATGAGCGCGCCGAGCCGCGCCGCGTCGAGCGGCGCCCCACGTTCCACCTCCCGCAGCTGCCTGCGGAGGAGCTGCATCCGCGTCTGCAGCGGGGTGAGCGGCGTGAGCAACTCGTGGGAGGCGATGGAGAGGAAGTCGTCGCGGAGTCGGATCGCCGCCTGCGCCTCCGACCAGGCCCTGCCGCGTGCGGCGACCAGCGCGATCCGGTCGGCCAGATCCCCGGCCCGCATCCGATCGGTCGCGTCGTGGTGGCGACCCTGCCCTCCGAAGGCGAAGCCCAGCCAGCCCATGGCGGGCGCGCTCGGATCGGCGACGAGGTGGAGCGGCGCGATGGGGGCGCAGAGGACGCTCGCCACGCCGGCAGCCCGGAGCTGCGGCGGTAGCGCGTCGCCGCGGGCGAGAAAGGTGCGCCGCTCCGCCCGCGCCCAGCTCTCGCTGCGCCCACAGGCCCGCAGCGCGTCGACGAGAGCGGGATCCCCCGCCGCCCCCTGCTCCGGGATCCCCTCGATCTCGACGAGCGCCGCATCCCCGAGGAGCGGGACGCAGAGCGCCGCCACCTCCCCCAGCTGGCTGTCGAGCTCGAGGCTCGCCGCCAGGCGCCGACTCACCTCCGCCACCAGCTCGAGGCTTGCCGCAGCGCGGCGCTGCACGGTTACGTCGGTGGCGGTTCCGGCGGCACGCACCGGCAGGCCGTCCGCCACCACCGCCTTGCCGCGGACGTGGAAATCGAGGTGGTGGCCTGCGGCGTGGCGCAGGCGCACGTCGAGATCGCTCGCCGTCCCGTCCCGCAGGTGGGCCTGCAGGTGCTGGAGCGCCAGCTGCCTGTCGTCCGGATGGACGAATTCGAGGAGGTCAGCAGGCGTTCGCGGGGCCTGCTCCCGCCGGTAGCCCAGGCTCTCGAGGAAGCGCTCGTTGAGGTAGGCGGTGCCCGCGTGGAGATCGACGTCCCACAGCCCTGCATCGGCTGCATCGAGCACCATGCGGAAGCGTTCCTCGTTCCGCCGGATCGTCTCCATGGCCGCGCGCTGCTGCCGAATCTCGAGGGCCGCGGCCTTCTCCACCATCTGGCGGAGCCGATCCGCCTCCGCGCCGGATGCAGCCGCCTCGGACTCGGCGAGGCGCCGCCGCCGCTGCTGCACGATCAGCTCGGTGGTTCCCAATCCGGCGAGGCCGAAGGCGAGGAGGGGGCCTACCAGCTGGCCGGGCGTGCGGTCGGGCGCCGCCCGCACGAGCTGCGCGGCGAAGAGCATGGAGCACAGCAGGGAGAAGAGGGCGGGGCCGCGCCCCCCGAGCCAGGCGGCGAAGGCGACGGCGAGCAGGAAGAAGGGGAAGACGGCGCCCTGCAGCAGCGGGGCGAGGGCGAACGAGACCCCCGCCGCCAGCGAGGCGATCAGCGCGGAAAGAATCCAGACGATGGCGCCACGGTCTCCGATCTCGCCCCTCGTTCCTTGCAGTTCCAATTTGCAACCCGTTGATCTTATTGGCTCCGTTGAAAGACCGCAGCCCGTGTGCTACCAACTTCGACCGCAATGCGCGTCGTGGGAATCATGTGCCCCGGCGGGGGGTTCGAGCGCGCATCGAGGGGTCGCCCGGCGGCCCCTCGGCCGAATGGCCCTGTCCTTCGACAGCCAAGGAGCCTTGAAGCGATGAAGACTGCCAGCTCGATTGCGGCGATGGTGCTTGCCGCCTCCACCCTGCTCGCCTGCGGCGGCCAGGGCCAGACCGCCGGCGGCGCGGCGCAGCCCGCTGCGGCGAAGAAGCAGGGCGAGGTGATCGCCACCGTCGGCGGCGACGCCATCACCGTCGACGATTTCCAGGCCAAGATGGAGGAGCAGTCGCCCTTCATCCGCGCCCGCTACACCACGTTGGAGCGGAAGAAGGAATTCCTCGACAACATGGTTCGCTTCGAGGTGCTCGCGCAGGAAGCCGAGCGCCGCGGCTTCGCCAACGACCCGGACGTGGTCGCGACCATGAAGAAGGTCATGGTCCAGAAGCTGATGCGTGCGGAGTTCGACGAGAACGCCGCTGCGCAGGAGATCCCCGAGGCGGAGCTCAAGGCGTTCTACGACGCCAACGTCAACGACTACGTGAAGCCCGAGCGGGTCCGCGTCAGCCACATCTTCCTCGCTGCAGCGAAGGGCGATGCGACCCGCGCCAAGGCCAAGAGCGAGGCAGCCCGGCTCCTCGCCGACGTGAAGGGCAAGGAGGCCGGTCCGATCAAGACCGCCTTCGCCGAGACCGCCAAGACCCGCTCCGAGGACACGGCCTCCAAGGCCGCAGGCGGCGACCTGCTCTTCAAGACGAAGGAAGAGCTGGCGCAGGCCTGGGGCGAGAGCTTCGCCGACGCGGTCTTCGGCATGAAGACCATCGGCGAGGTGGGCGGCATCGTGGAGACCGACAAGGGCATCCACCTGGTGAAGCTCACGGGCAGGCAGAACGCCCTCGACCGGCCCTTCGAGTCGGTGAAGAGCCAGATCCAGAACCGCCTCTTCCGCGAGAAGCGCACCAAGTCCTTCGAGGACTTCGTCGCGCAGCTCAAGGAGAAGGCGAACGTGCAGGTGAAGGACGACGTCCTCGCCAGCGTCGAGGTGGTCCCCGCTGCGGAGCAGGCGCTCGGCGCCGGCATGCAGCCCCCCGCTGCGCCTGCCGCCCCGATGCCGGTGCCGGTGAAGGCCGACACCAAGGCGGAGCCGAAGACCCTGAAGGGCCCCAACGGCCGCACGGTCACCCTCCCCGCCGGCGCGCTGCAGGCGCCGAAGCCGCAGCTGCTCAACCCGCCCAACAAGGCGGAGAAGTAAGCGCGCTCCTTCGCAGCCCCTCTTCGCACCCCGGCCCCCCGCGCCTCCAGGCAGCGGGGGGCCGCTTCATTTCCGGAAAAGCCATGTCCATCCGTCGCGCCGCCGCTCTCGCCACCCTCCTCGTCCTCGCCGGCTGCACCGAGGCGGGGGAGGACGCCCGCGATCCGGTGGTAGCGCGGGTGAACGGGGAGCCGATCCGCGCGGCGGAGCTCCGCGCCGCCCTGGCGCAGGTGGGCCTGGGCGCGGTGCCGGCGGAGCTGGCCAACACGGTGCTCGAGGAGATCGTCGACCAGCGCCTCCTGCTCCGGGCCGCCAGGGAGAAGGGACTTCGCGTCGCCGACGAGGAGGTCGACCGGGCGGTGACCCGCCTGCAGGCCGACTACCCGGGCGAGACCTTCGGCGAGATGCTCGCAGCAGAGGGGATCGAGCCGGCCTCGCTCCGGACCAGGGCCCGCAAGGCGCTCCTCGTCCAGCGCCTCTTCGTCGAGGAGGTGGTGGCGCGGGTCGCCGTCACCGACGACGAGATCGCCGCCTGGATCGAGGCCCACGGGGCCGAGCTGGCGAAGCCGGAGCGGGTGCGCGCCGCGCAGATCGTGGTGAAGAGCGAGGAGGAGGCCCGCCGCCTCCACGCGGAGCTGCAGAAGGGCGCCTCCTTCGAGGAGCTGGCGGCTGCCCACTCGCTCTCTCCGGATGGAAAGAATGGCGGCGATCTGGGGTTCTTTGCACGGGGGGAGATGCCGCCCCCCTTCGACGAGGTCTGCTTCTCCCTGCAGCCCGGCAAGCTTTCCGACGTGGTGAGCAGTTCCTACGGCTTCCACGTGTTCAAGGTGCTGGAGCGGCACGAGGCGGTGACGCCGGAGCCCGAGACGCTCCGGCGGGAAGCCGAGCGCCGCCTCCGCCGGGAGAAGGAAGCCGCTGCGCAAACGGCGTTCTTGCGCCGCCTGCGCGAGGCTGCGCAGATCGATGTCGACGAGGCCGCGCTTCTGCGGCAGTTGGGGAATCCGTGAAGAACCGCAAGCACATCGCCCTCGCCCTGCTCGCCCTGCTGGCCCTCGGGCCTGCATCCGCCTCCGCAGCGACCGTCGACAGGATCGCCTGCACCGTCGACAACGAGGTGATCACGCTCTCTGAGGTGGAGGAGCGCGCCACCCTGCTCCAGGTGCAGGCGCCCCGCGCCAGCCGCGCCACCCTGCTCCGCGAGGCGATGAACGACCTCGTCGCCGAGCGCCTCTTCGCCAAGGCGATGAAGGAGCTGGCGATCGAGGTGCAGCCGGCGGAGCTGCAGGCGGCGTTGCAGGGCGTGCTCCAGCAGAACGGGCTCTCGAGCCAGGAGCAGCTCAAGGCCGCCGTCGAGGGGCAGGGGCTCGAATGGGACGAGTACCTCGACACGATGAAGCGCCAGCTCGCCCAGTCGAAGCTGATCAACCTGCGGGTGCGCTCGCAGGTGAAGGTGAGCGAGGACGAGGTGAAGCGTCGCTACGCCGAGGTGGCTGCCACCGAGAAGGGCGAGCAGGAGGTCCACGCGAGCCACATCCTCGTGACCGTCCCCGCCGAGGCCGGCGAGGCGCAGGTGCAGGCGGCCCGGGAGAAGGCCGCTGCCCTGGCGACGAAGGCACGCGAGGCCGACGCCGACTTCGACGCGCTCGCCCGCTCCTCCTCCGACGGTCCGTCGAAGACCGATGGCGGCGACCTCGGCTGGTTCAAGCGGGGCGAGATGGTGCCCGAGCTGGAGAAGGCCGCCTTCGGCCTGCAGGCCGGCGAGGTGAGCGAGCCGGTGCGGACCCGCTTCGGCTGGCACGTGGTCAAGGTGCAGGAGCGCCGGACCGTCGCCGCCAGGCCCTTCGAGCAGCTGGCCGATCCGATCCGCGAGCGGCTCTACCGCGAGGAGATGGAGCGGCAGACGCTGCGCTACCTCGAGGAGCTGAAGAAGGCCGCGGTGATCACCTACCCGGTGCGCGAGTTCGCGCCCACCCGGACCTGATGGCGACGAGGGCCCGGGGGGCTTTGGCGAAGCCGCTGGTGGCGATCTCGATGGGTGATCCGAGCGGGATCGGCCCCGAGGTGATCGCCGGCGCCCTCGCGCGTCCGGCGGTGCGGCGCGCAGTGCGGCCGCTGGTCTTCGGCGACGACGGCGCTTACGCCCGGGCCTGCAAGGCACTCGATCTCCCCGACCGTCTCGCCCGGATCGATCCGGGCGACGTCGTTCCTGCCGCCGGAGCGCTGGTGCGGATCTCGCGGCTCCGTGCGGCGGATCGCAAGGCGGGCAAGCCCTCCCCCGCCGGCGGCGAGGCGCAGGGCAACTACCTGGAGGCGGCGATCGAGGCGGTACGCAGCGGCGCCGCCGCGGCGATCTGCACCGCGCCGATCAGCAAGGCGGCGATCCACGGCGCCGGCTGGAACTTTCCCGGACACACCGAGCTGCTGGCGGAGCGCTTCGGCGTCGGCAGGGTGGTGATGATGCTGGCGGGCCCGGTGCTCCGGGTGGTGCTCGCCACCACCCACGTGGCCCTCTCCGAGGTGCCGAAGCGGATCACGCCCGAGGGGATCGCCGAGGTGCTGCGGATCACCGATCGCTCGCTGCGGGAGCGGCTCGGGATCCGGCTGCCGAAAATCGCGGTCTGCGCGCTCAATCCCCACGCAGGCGAGGGCGGCCTCTTCGGCGACGAGGAGGCGCGGATCATCGCGCCGGGGATCGAGTTGGCCCGGGCTTCCGGGGTGCGGGCCGAGGGGCCCTTCCCCGCCGACGGGCTCTTTCCGCGGGCGGCCCGGGGCGGCTGGGACGCGGTGCTGGCCATGTACCACGACCAGGGGCTCGTCCCGCTCAAGACGGTCCACCTCGAGACCGCGGTGAACGTGACCCTGGGCCTCCCGATCGTGCGCACCTCGCCGGATCACGGCGTGGCCTACGACATCGCCGGCAAGGGCAGGGCGGATCCCACCTCGATGGCGGAGGCGCTGCTCATGGCGGCCCGCATGGTCGCCGCGGGCCGCTGACGGAGGTCGGGCCGGCGCGTGCCGGCCCGAATCTCCTCTCCGCTACTTCCTCTCGTAACGGACCAGCCACGACTGCAGCCGCAGCTCGGGCAGGTAGTCGCCGCCGCCGCCGAGCCGCGGGACGTAGGGCTCGCCGCGGAAGAGCGCCCGGTAGGCGATCTCGTTCTCGCCGGAGACGAGCACGTCGCTCACGTCCTGCACCCAGGGCTTCACGTCCTGCCCCGGGCACCAGCCGGCGCGGCCGAAGGGCCAGCTGCCGAATTGGTTGGGCACCACGCCCTGGTCCACGCGGGCGAAGCAGCCGTAGCGATCCTTCGCCTCGGGGTGGCTCTCGCTGAAGGCGGTGCCGTTCACCGCGAACTCGTGCTCGCTGTCGCAGAACTCGGCGCAATTCTCCCAGGTGGAGCCGAAGCCGTGGCCGGTGACGACGTTGTAGATGCCGACGCGGGTGGTGGTCGGATCGTCGACGGTGAACTTCACCGGCTCGAAGCGGCCGTTGTACTCCTCGTTCCAGGGGATCGCGCCGCTGGCGCCGTAGAGGAAGCGCACCTCGACCGGCCGCTCCTGCTTGCCCGCATCCCAGAGCAGGATGCGCAGGTGCATGTCGTAGCCGTTGGCGCCGGTGTACTTCAGCGTGCGGGAGCCGCCATTGGCGAAGAGGGGCAGCAGGGGCGAGACGTCGGTGAGCCACTCGCCCTCGCGGCCGTAGGGCGTCACGTAGCGCACCAGCTCCGTGTCGCAGGACGCGGGATCTTCCTCGTCGCAGACGAAGAGGTGGTGGGCGTAGTCCCACTCGTTGCAGCCCGCCTCGAGCCCCTGCAGGTGGCCGGGGCAGGCGGTGTAGAGGTAGACCGCCATCGAGTCGAAGCGGGCCATCTCCGCTGCGCTCGGCAGCGTGATCTCCACGCTGGTGGTGTGGCCCGCCTCCCAGCCGCCCTGGTGGCGATCGCCGTCGAAGACCACCACCTCGGTGGCGGCGATGGCGCCCATCTCGCGCTCGAGGCGGCGCTCGTAGTCGAAGCCGACCGCCTCCCTGGCGAGGAAGCGCAGGTGGGGCGCACCGTCGTTGAAGTCGTAGAGGCTACCCGCCTCCCGCCAGCGGCCGAAGCGGTCGATGCCGAAGGCGAAGTTGGGATGCGCGGCGAAGAAGGCGCCGAGGCTCCCGTCGAGTGCGTCTACGGCGTCGGTGACGAAGTGGAGGCGCGTGCGCCACTGCGCGGCGACGGCGGGATCGAGGAGCGCGAGCGCCTCCTCGAAGCGCGACAGCATCGCCTCCTGCGCCGCACGGCGCGCCGCCTCGTCGTCCTCCACGTCGAGGAAGAGGTAATGCACGTTCGCGGGCGACTCGGCGAGGAAGGCGCCGACGTCGGAGCCGGCGATCGCATCGCTGTACGCGTTGCCCGCCGCACGCACGAGGAAGAGGTGGCTGTCGTTGCCGGTCCAGCTCGCGTGGAAGGCGAAGCTGCCGCCCAGCGTCTGCACGGTGAAGTCGCCGGCGGCGTCGCGGATCCCGGTGCCGTAGGGGCCCTCGGGCAGCGGCACCGGCGCCTCCGCCCAGCTGCAGCCGCTCTCGTCCACCGCGCTGCCGGTGGCGGTGCTGCCGCAGCGATCGCTCTCGTCCGGCACACCGTCGCCGTCCGCATCCGGCAGCGGCTCGCCGACGCAGGCGCCGTCCACGCAGTCCTGTCCGGCGAGGCAGGCGGGTTCGCAGGTCGCCTGGGTGGAATCGTTGTCGCTGCCGCAGGCTGCAGCGATCCATGCACACGCGACGAGGCTCGCGCTCCAACGGGACATGCTTCCCTCCGAATGTCAGCTTGGAGGCGAGCCTAACATCCTGCCGAGCGTCGCCGCCATGGACCGGCGATGGCAGCCTGCGGACGCGAGAAGGCCGGCGGATCCCGGGGGGATCGCCGGCCCTCTCGTCGACGCGTGCGGCCCGATCAGACGTTGAAACGGAAGTGCATCACGTCGCCGTCCTGCACCACGTACTCCTTGCCCTCGACGCGGAGCAGGCCCTTCTCGCGGAGCGCCGACTCGGACCCGAATTTGAGCAGGTCCTCCCAGCGGCAGACCTCGGCCTTGATGAAGCCGCGCTCGAAGTCGGTGTGGATCACACCGGCGGCCTGCGGCGCCTTCCAGCCCTCGTGGATCGTCCAGGCCCGCGTCTCCTGCTCACCGGCGGTGATGTAGGTGCGGAGCTGCAGCAGCTTGTAGCCTGCGCGCACGAGCTTGTGCAGACCGGGCTCGGCGAGGCCTGCCGACTCGAGGAAGTCGGCCCGCTCCTCCACGGGGAGCTGCTGGATCTGCGACTCGACGTCGGCGCAGATGATCACGAGCGGCGCCTTGTCCAGCGCGGCGACGGCCCGGGCCTTCTCCACCAGGGGATCGGTCTCGGCGCCGGCGAGCTGCGACTCGGCGACGTTGGCCACGTAGAGCACGGGCTTGGCCGTCAGCAGGAAGAGCTCGGAGATGACGGCGCGCTCGTCGTCGGTGAGCGGGATGCGGCGGACGGTCTGCCCCTCGTTGATCCCGGCGCGGACCTTCTCCAGCACCACGAGCTCGGCCTTCGCCTGCTCGCCGACCTTGCCACCGGCCTTCGCGTCCTTCTGCACCCGCTGCAGGCGCTTCTCCACCGACTCGAGATCCTTGAGGGCGAGCTCGGTGTCGATCACCTCCGCGTCCCGGGCCGGATCGACCGAGCCCTCGACGTGGATCACGTTCGGATCCTCGAAGCAGCGCAGCACGTGGGCGACGGCGTCGACCTGCCGGATGTGGCTGAGGAACTGGTTGCCCAGACCCTCGCCCTTCGAGGCGCCGCGGACGAGCCCGGCGATGTCGACGAACTCGAGGGTGGTGGGGATGATCCGCTTGCTCCCGTAGACCTTCGACAGCTTCTCCAGCCGGTCGTCGGGAACGGGCACCACGCCGACGTTGGGCTCGATGGTGCAGAAGGGGTAGTTGGCCGCTTCGGCGTTGCACGCCTCGGACAGCGCATTGAAGAGGGTGGACTTCCCCACGTTGGGAAGGCCGACGATGCCGATCGAGAGTCCCATAGATTTCCGCCGAACCGCCGGGCTGACCGGATTCTTCTCCGGACCCGTCCCGGGCAGGAACACGTCGACCGGCTCTCCCTCGCGGGTGCCGGTCGATCGCGATGGGAACGGCGCGGCGTCAGCCGCCGTGCCGCTCGGGCCCCGAGGGGCCGATCAAGCGCGCGGCTGTGCGGGGAGCTTCCGGAGGAAGTCCTCTGCCAGCTGCCGCTGCTTCTGCTCGTCGAGGTTGGCCTCGAGGAGCCGGCCGGCTGCAACGATGGCCAGGTCCACGGCGCTCGCCCTGATCTCGGCGATGGCCTTGGCCCGCTCCTCGTCGATGGTACGCCGGGCGTTGGAGAGCAGCGCCTCCGCATCCTTCTTCGCCTGTGCGAGCGCCGTCTGGCGTGCCGCCTCGACCTCCGCCTGGTTCTTGCGAACCAGCTCGGCGGCCTCGCGGCGTGCGTCGGCGATGGCGGTCTTCTGCTCGGCGAGCAGCCGCTCCGCCTCCATGCGCTCGCGCTTGGCGCCCTCGATCGCTTCGCGGATGGTCCGCTCGCGCTCGTCGAGCATGGCGAGGATGGGCTTCCAGGCGGTGAACCGCAGGATGATCGCCACCACGATGAACGTGACGATCGTCCAGAAGGTCAGGCCCGGGTGGATGTCCATGATCGACGCCTTGTGGCCGGCGCCGGCTGCTGCGAGCAGGAACGTGGTCATCATGCCTTCCACCCCTCCGAGGTGAAACCAGGTGTCACAGGGGCCGCGCGGACGAACGCGCGGCCCCGGGGTGCAGCCCTACGCGAGACTTGGCTCAGGCAGCCTTGGTCGCGAGGAGAATGCAGACCACGAGCGCGAAGAGGGTCGCGCCTTCGACGAGCGCCGCGGCGATGATCATCGAGGTGCGGATGTCACCGGCCGAAGCGGGCTGGCGGGCGGTGCCCTCCATTGCTGCCGCAGCGAGGCGGCCGATACCGTAGGCGGCGCCGATGACGGCGAGGCCAGCGCCGAGGCCGGCGCCGAGGAAGGCGAGTGCGAGCTGAATCACGGGATCCTCCGAACGTTGCTGCGTGAGAGAGACGCCCCGCCTTTAGTGCGGGTGCGAAGCCATACCGATGAAGAGCGCAGACAACATCGTGAAGATGTACGCCTGCAGCAGGGCGACGAAGAGCTCGAGCAGATAGATGCCCGCGGCAAAAGCCACGGAGACCGGCGCGATGAAGGCGCCCACTGCGGGAAGCAGGAAGATCAGCGCGAGCAGGAAGAAGAGGACGATGTGCCCTGCGGCCATATTGGCGAAGAGACGAACCGCCAGTGCGAAGGGCTTGGTGAGCAGGCCGAGGAGCTCCACCGGAATCATGATCGGGTAGAGCCACACCGGGACGCCCGAGGGTACGATGTGCAGCCAGAAGCCCGCGACGCCCTGCTCCCGCATACCGGCGTAGAGCGTGACGGCGAAGGTCAGCAGCGCGAGGCCCGCGGTGACCGCGAGGTTGCCGGTGGCGGTGGCGCTGTAGGGCACCAGGCCGAGCAGGTTCATCGTGAAGATGAAGAAGAACGCGGTGCAGAGATAGCCGACGTAATGGTCGGCGTGGTGCTCGCCGATGTTCTTCACCGCGAGCTCCTCGCGGACGAAGCGGACGAGGGTCTCGACCACCGAGTAGAAGCCGCGCGGCACGATGCTCCGCTTGCGCGCAGCCAGCGAGAGGACGAGCACGAGGATCGCTGCCGCCAGCCACATGAAGATCAAGTGGCGCGTCGGCGAGAGGTCGATCGCGGTGCCGCCGACGTTCACCACCCAGGTCGGGAGGTGGAAGGTCGCGGTGGCGCCGTTGATCGGGTTCTCGAACGCGATCTCGCGGCCGTCGGTCACGTGGTGGAAGACGACGTCGGGCACCGAGGAGGTGGCACCGACCTCGGGGGTCTCGGTGGGGAGACCGACGTTCGAGTCGATCTGCGCCAGCGGACGAGCCTCGGCGGGAGCACCCTCCTGTGCCAAGGCAACAGGAGAAATACCGAGGATCAGCGCCATGGCTGCGAGTGCGATCGTCGTCGTGCGAACGAGGGCGCCCATCCTGTCCTCTACCTCCGCGGTTTCTGCCGCTTCTCGGCTTCCAGGATCGCCTTGATGAAGGCGTAGATTCCCAGCGCCATCCCGAGACACGCCCCTGCAACCAGCAACCAGGGGGTCGTGCCCAGCTTCTTGTCGGCGAAGTACCCGGCAATCACGCCGAGGGCGACGCCGCCCGCAAGACTCCAAGAAGCCTGCAGGTACGGTTCGGCCGCTCGCATCGCACGAGCGAAACCGGACAGCCCAGCAAGCCTCCTGTCCGGATCGCGGTCGTCGTGGTCTGCCACAGCCCGCTCCGCGTCGTTCCTTCGGAAAATCAAGGATTTTCAGTAGGAACCGTCCGAAAAGGAGGCGCGTAATAGCACGGGGTCCGGGGGTGGTCAACGTCAAAAACCCGCTGCTTTCGATCACCGGAAGCTGGACGTGCCGGCCGGGGCTGCGCTACGCCGCCGCTGCCTCGAGAAGGCCCGGAGAAGCCTCCAGACGGCCTTAAACGAAGAGCCGCGGCGCCCGGAGTGGGGCCGCGGCTCGAGCGCTGCAGCAGCGCTGCAGCTCGTCCGATCAGCTGCCGATGCGATCGAGGCGGCGGATCTTCACGGCGAGGCGCTTCAGATCCTCGTTGATCTTCACGAACTGGATCTTGTCCTTCTCCGTGTTGATCTGCTTGTCGAGGGCGGCGAGCCCCTTCTTCGCCTCTTCGAGGGCGGGCTTCGTCTGGCTGGCGACCCAGTCCACCGCCATGATCGCGGCGAAGCGTGCCTCGAGGTTCTTGTCGGCGAGGGCCGCCAGGAGCGCGGGCATCGAGGCGGGATCGGCGATGTGGCCGAGCTCGATGGCGGCGCGCTCGCGAACCAGCGGGTTCTCGTCCTTGAGCTTGCCGCTCCAGCAGGCGACGTCGGCCTTGCACTCGTTGTAGGCGACGAGGCGGGCCTTGTTGTCGGCGAGGATCTTCACGACGTTGGCGCCGAGCTCGTCGCAGTGCTGCTGCGCCGCCTCCTTGCCCTTGGCGTCGTCGTACTCGACCTCCCGCATGCAGCCCTTCACCGACGCTGCGGGCTCCGCCTTCTCCCACTTCTCCCAGGTGGCGAGGGTCTTCTCGTCACCGAGGCGGGAAAGGGCGACGTAGCAGCCCTTGCGCGCGTGGTTCGACTTGTCGAGGACGTTGCCCTTGAGGGCGCAGCTCTCGAGGCCGGAGAGCGCCTTGCGGTCGCCGATGGCCACGAGGGCGTCGGCGTAGACGGCGCGGAGGTTGCCCTCCTCCTCCTTGAGGTTCTTCACCAGCGTGTCGACGGCGCCCTTGACCCGCATGCGGGAGAGGGCGTCGGCGGCCTGGCGGCGAACGATCAGGGTGGTGGGGTCGATGGCGTCCGGATCGGAGCCCGGGCGGCTGTAGTTCAGGTATTTGATCAGGGTCGGGACCGCGCGCTCCTCGTTGAGGTCGCCGAGCACCTGCGCCGCCTTGGCGTAGAGCGCCTCGCGGTAGATGTCGTGCTCGTCCGCCCACTTGTTGAGCGATTCGTCCTTGCCCTCGAGGACGACCAGGAGGGGCTCTGCTGCCTTGATGCCGATCTGGTAGGCGGCGAAGGAGCTCTCCGAGTAGAAGGAGATCCCCTTCCGCTCGTGGAAGAGCATCTTCTTGATCGCAGGCACCGCGCCCGGGTCGCCGATGTTGCCGAGGGCCTGGACGGCCTTCTTGTTGACATAGGGCTCGAGGCCCTCGTCGGTGGCGATCTCGACCAGCTTGGGCACCGCCTTGGAGTCGCCCAGCTCGCCCAGCGCGTTGATCGCGGCGATCTTGGCGTAGGAGTCCTTGGAGCGCTCCGCCAGCTTCGAGAGGGGCTCCACCGCGGACTTGTCGCCCAGCTCGGCGAGGGCCTCGGCGATCTCCTTGTTGGCCTCGTTGGCGCGCTTGATCGCGGGGTCGGAGCCGGCGCCCACGCCGAGATCGATGGCGTCGATCAGGGCGGGCACCGAGGCGGGATCGCCCAGCTTCGCCAGGGTCTTGACCGCCTGCACCTTGACCTCGCCACCCTCCTGGAGCAGCGGGACGATGGCGGACGATACGCTCTTGTCACCGAGATCGGCGAGCTTCTCGAGGGCTGCCAGCTTGGCGGCCTTCTCCTCCGCCGAGAGCTGCTTCACCCAGGTCTGGGGATCGTTCGGATCCCCCTTGGAGCAGGCGCCTGCGAAGGAAACGCAGAGCAGTGCCGCGACGACGCGGACAGTAAGCCGCATGAGAGGCCTCCCTCAAAAGGTCTTGGGAAATGGCTTTGCCGGGCAAGCCTTACACTCGTGCCTACCGAGGGTCAATCCGGCTGGGATCCCGTTCGGGGATGCATTTGGCCCCAGGGTGGCGTGCCGCGCCCCGGCTGGGAGGCCGGCCGGATGCCGGCCCCCGGCACTGGGCGCCCAAACGCTCGTCTTCCTTCCGCTTTTCTTCGTTTAAGGGCGTGTAAAGCGGGGGTTCGTGTGCCCCCTGCCCTTTTTACCGCGGCGCGTCGTACCCATCGTGGATCCCGGCCCGAGGGTTGCCCCTTTCCCGGGCCGAGGAGGACCTCAATGGATGGCATCCAGCTCGAGCGGAAGATCCGGGAAGCGGAAGACCGCGTGCGTGCACTCCTGGTGCGCACCAGCGCCGACGATTCGTACGCCTGCCAGACCGAGCTCCGGGAGGCGGTGGAGAACCTCCGCTCCCTGCGCAACCAGCGCTACGGCAGCGAAGAGGGCGTCTACGGCGCCTGAGGACCGACACCGGCAGGGTCGTCAGATCCTGCCGGTCCCGATCCCCAGAGTGGTGAGGCGGGCCCGGAGGGTGTTCCGGTTGATCCCCAGCCACCGGGCAGCCTGGAGCTGGTTGCCGGCGAAGCGGCTCATCGCCAGCTCGAGGAGCTGCCGCTCGACCCGCTCGAAGACCGTGGCGTGCACGCTCCCCTCCGGCAGGTGCTCGATCACCTGCGGCAGGGTGCGGGCGATGGCCGCCTCGAAGCTCTCCTCACCCGGCGCGGCAGCAGCACCGGGGATCTCGCCTGCGGCGCCGATGGCCCGACGCAAGTCCGCAGCGGTGATCGTCCCGCCCCGCGCTGCGAGCAGCGCCCGCTGCACCACGTTCTCGAGCTCGCGCACGTTGCCGGGCCAGCGGTGCTCCTGCAGCGCCGCTGCGGCACCCTCCTCGACCTGCACCTCGGCGCCCACCAGGGCCCCGGCGTGGCGGGCGACGAAATGGCGGGCGAGCGGGAGGAGGTCGTCGGGTCGCTCGCGGAGCGGGGGCAACCGGATCACCAGCACCGAGAGCCGGTAGAAGAGGTCGCCGCGGAAGCGACCGTCGGCCACCATCCGCCCCAGGTCCGCGTTGGTCGCGGCGACGAGGCGCACGTCGACCGGCACCGGATGCTCGGCGCCGATGCGATCGACGCTGCGCTCCTGGATGGCGCGGAGGAGCTTGGCCTGCAGCTCCACCGGCATCTCGCCGATCTCGTCGAGGAAGAGCGTGCCCTGGTCGGCCTGCTCGAATTTGCCCTTCCGCCGGGCCTCGGCGCCGGTGAACGCGCCCTTCTCGTGGCCGTAGAGCTCGCTCTCGAGGAGCTCGCGGGGGATCGCCGCGGCGTTGACGGTGACGAAGGGGCGCCGGGCCCGGGCCGAATGTTCGTGGATCGCGCGGGCGACCAGCTCCTTGCCCGTGCCACTCTCGCCGACCACGAGAACGGTGAGGTCGGTGGCGGCGGCGCGGCCCACCTGCTTGGAGACCTCGACCATCGCGGGCGATGCGCCGACCAGCGCCGGCGAGACCGCCTCCGGCGCTGGGGCCGGCGTTGCGCCCTGCGGCGCCCGCGCGGCGAGCTCGCGCACCACGGCGACGACGCGGTCGAGGTCGAAGGGCTTGACCAGGTAGTCCTCGGCGCCGAGGCGCATCGCCGTGACCGCGGCGCGGAGCGTGTCCTGCGCGGTCATCACCACCACCAGCGGGCGGCGCTTCTCGCGCTGCAGCTCTTCGAGGAGGGTGAAGCCGCTGTCGCCGGGGAGCCGCACGTCGAGGAGCGCCACCGCGTAGCGCTCGGCGGCGAGGCGCTCCCGCGCCTCCTCGGCGGAGGCGGCGGTGTCGACCTCGAAGCCGGCCTTGCCGAGGGCCTTCTCCAGGACGAAGCGGATCGAGGGCTCGTCGTCGACGACGAGGAGGCGCCGGGTGGTCATTGGCGCAGTCTTATCACCAAGGGGGTGCAAGGAACCGCCGCTTCCTGCCGCGGCCAGGACGGTAGGAGGATGGAGCCGAGGCTCGCCACCCGACCGGAGGCATCACTTCGCAGAAGGGAAAAAGCCGCAATGAGACCGCCCCTTCCCACGCCCATCGCGATCCCGTGGACGATGAAGCCCCTCGCTTCCGCGCAGACCCGCCTCGAACACCTCGACGATGGGCGTCTCCGTCTCTCCATCGTCCACGACGTGCTCCACGGTGTGACCCCGTCGATGCTGGTCTGGTGGTTCACCCATCTCGAAGGCGTGATGGAGCTCGAGGGCGCGCACCACGAGCGCTACCGGATCTGGCATCCCCACGATCACGTCTCGCTCCGCTATGCGAAGCGCTCGGGCGCAGGGATCGGCCCCGGCTCGGTCTTCCACATCACCGAGTACCTCGGGCGCAATCCCGATCACCTGGTCGACGTGCACACCCGCGTCGAACGCCTGGACGAAGGAGGCTTTCGCCACCGCCCGCGTGTCGCTGGGCTCTCGCCGCTCGTGATGGACTACCGCTTCACCCGCGTGCCCGGCGGCACCCTCTACGAGAATTCGCTCGTGCTCGGGTTTGCCCACCGCGCCGCGCGGCCGCTCAACGAGCGCCTGCGCCGGCGCTTCTTCCCTGACGCGAAGGGCCACGCCTGGCTGCTGCACAACGTCGAGGAGGTGGGCAACCTGGAGTTCTTCCTGCCCCGGCTGATCGAGGCCGAGTCGGGCCGGGGCCCGACCCGGGTGGCGCTGCCCGGCTGACGGCCGTCTTCAGCCCGAGACGGCTGCGCTCCAGCCGATCGACTGCTGCGGCCTGGCGTCGTCGTCGGTCTCCACCACCACCTTGCCGCTGCGGAAGCCCGTCGCCGCCGGGCGGAGGAGCAGCCTGCCCTGCCAGCGTTCGCCTGCCTGCAGGGTGAGGGGGAGCGCGGGCCCGGCGATCTCCACCTCGTCGCCCTCGGCCACGATCCGCTCGAGGCGCAGGGGCGCGCAGCCGTCGTTGGCGACCTCGAGGGGCATCTGCCAGACGGCGCCGGTGAAGACGTTGCCGAAGGAGAGAAGCGCGCAGGGCATCGCCTCGCCGCAGAGCACCGTCGCCTCCGGGCGCCGCGGGCCGAGGGGCGCCGACCAGGGGATCTCGAGGCGACGGTCGTTCTCGCCGCCGGGCTGGACGCCCTCGCGGCGGTGGTCGACCACGAGCTTGCCCTCGGCGGAGAGGACGCCGTTCTCGGGCAGGTGGATCACCGCCACCAGCTCCTGCGTGCCGTAGCCGTCCACCTCGAAGGAGGAGGGATGGGCCTCTTCGCCCCGGGTTCCGCCGGCGACCGCGTCGACGTCGAAGGGGGTCTGGTTGGAGAGCAGGTGCGAGGCGCGGCGGGTGCCGCCGGGGCACGAGGATTCGAGGGTGAGGGCGGCGGGCAGGGCGCGCAGATCGCTCGGGATCGGCTCGGGCTTCGGGCCGCCGGAGTCCTCGTCGGGATTGCCCACCTCGGTGCCGAGGCAGCCGGAAAGGATCGTCGTCAGGAGAAGCGGGATCAGTCGCCGAGCCATCGGTGCGTTCCTCTAATCCTTCGGCTTCCGGGTGAGCGGGAAGAGCTGGATGTTGACCTGGTAGACCTCGCTCGCCCCGTCGTCCTGGTCGCAGCGCTCGAGCATCTCACGACGGAAGCGCTGGATGCGCTCTTTGAGCTCCGCCACCGTCTCGGGCTTCACCGCCACGGTGATCGCGCCGACGTCGCGGAGCGCCGCCGGGACTGCGTCGAGGGCCTCGGAGGCCTGCTCCATCATCTGCCGGAGGAAGGTCTTGGCGGTGACCTTGAGCTCGTCGCCCTGCACCCGCACGCCGGTGGAGAGCGTGCGCTCGCCGCGGCCGAGCTTGCCGCCGGCGTCGCGCTCGAGCAGGCCGAGATCCTCGAGGACCCGCAGGGCCCGCAGGATCTCCTCGCGGGAGATCCGGGTGAGGAGCCGCGGACCGATCCAGTCGGGATCCGCCTCGAAGTCCGGGTGGGCGGCGAGCTCGCGGATCGCCGGGTAGTACCAGTGGCGCAGGTATTCGAGCCGCGAGGCGTCGAGCTTGCGCCACTCCTGGAAGCGCTTGGAGGCGATCACCCGCTCGAAGAGCAGGTTCTTCTCGGCGAGGTTGCGGGCCTGGTTCCAGGAGACGAGGTCCCGGAAGAAGACCGCCTCGTGCTCGGGGAGCTTGAGCACCTCGAGGAAGCGATCCACCGAGTCGAGGCTGAGGTTGCGGTCGCCCTCGATCACCAGCTTGAGGAAATTGGGCGAGGCGAAGCCCGCCTTCCGCGCGAAATAGCGGTAGCTGAACGCGGGAAGGCGGGCCTTCTCCGCGTCGTACCAGGCGCGCAGGTACTGCCGGTAGTCGAGGAAGTCGTAGACCGAGGGCACCATCGTTCCTACCGCCAGATCCCCGCCGCGGTGTCGACGAGCTCGACGAACTCCGCCCGGTCGGCGTCGCCGCCGACGAGGGGCGCTGCGATCGCGCGGACCTGCGCGAAGTCGGCGCCGATGCTGTGGCTGCTGCGGCGGAGGATCTCGGCGTACTCCGCGACCGCTGCGGCGAAGCGGGTGGAGGCCGAAGCCTCGTCGAAGGAGGCGAGCACGTCGCCGGTGCGCAGCTCCGCGGTCATCTCGGTGTCGGTGGCGGCGCCGGGGGGCTGGTAGCGGATCGCCAGGGTGGCGAGGGCCGCGTCGCTCTCCAGGGCGCCGGGCTGCAGCTCGATCTCGAGGAGCGCGGTGACGTCATGGCCCGCTCCCACGTCGCCGGTGTCCACGTCGTCCTTCACGAAGTCGTCGTCGTCGATGGCGCGGTTCTCGTAGCCGAGGAGACGGTGGCGCTTCACCACCTGCGGATCGAACGTGAGCTGCACCTTCGTGTCCTCCGCCACCACCACCATGGTGGAGAGCAGATCGCGGCGCACCACGCGCTCCGCCTCGCCGATCCCATCCACATAGGCGTAGTTACCGTTACCGTGGGCGGCGAGCCGCTCCATCTGCGCGCCGTTGTAGTTGCCGCTGCCGAAGCCCAGGGTGGTGAGGTAGACGCCGCTCGCCCGCTTCTCCTGGATCAGATCGATGAGCGGATCGCCGTAGAGCCCCACGTTGAAATCGCCGTCGGTGGCGAGGATGACGCGGTTGATCCCCTGGTCCTCGAAGTGGCGCTGCGCCAGCTCGTAGGCGGCGCGGATCCCGCCCTCGCCGTTGGTGGAGCCGCTCGCGCCGAGGCGATCGATCGCCTGCTGGATCACGCTGCGCATGGAGGCGGGGGTGGGCTCGAGCACGGTGCCCACCGCGCCGGAGTAGACCACCAGCGCCACCGTGTCGTCGGGGCGGAGCTCGTCGAGGAGGATCGAGAGCGTGCGCTTCACCAGCGGGAGCTTGTCGGGTTCGTCCATCGAGCCGGAGACGTCGACCAGGAAGACGAGGTTGGCCCTGCCCCGCTCCGCCACGCTGCGGGCCTGGAGGCCGACGCGGAGGAGGTGGAGCCCCTCGCCGAAGGGCGAGGGCGCCGCCTCGAGGTGCGCGGCGAAGGCCTCGTCCACCGGGGGCTCGTAGCCGTAGGAGAAATAGTTCAGGTACTCCTCCACCCGGACGCCGTCGACGTGGGGGAGGTAGCCGCCGTGGAGGTCCCGGCGCATCAGCGCGTAGGAGGCGGTGTCGACGTCGACGCCGAAGGTGGCGCGGGCGTCCTGCGCGGTCTCGACGAAGGGGTTCTCGCCGACCTGCTGGTACTGCTCGCCGCCGTGCCAGGGGGCGCCGCCGGGCTCGCCCGACCAGTGGGGCGAGCCGCCAATGCCCGCGTCGGCCTCGCTCATGCCGCAGCCAGCAATCGCCGCCGCACCCAGCGCCACCAGAAGCATCCGCCGCATCGCACCCTCCTCGCTCGTGTGTGATCGCAGGATAACGGCGCCCGGCGCAATGCCGAGGGGGCAAGCGGGCCTTTCCGTGTTCCGCCCGGAATACGCTGCGCTCGCCACTCACAGCGGCAGCAGCAGCTCCGCCTCCGCTCCGCCGCCGTCCCTGCGGTCGCGGAGCTCGAGCCTGCCGCCGTGGGCCTCGGCGATCCGCCGCGAGATCACGAGGCCCAGCCCCGTCCCCCGCGGCTTGTCGGTGGCGAAGGGCGTGAAGAGTTCCACCCCCTCGGGAAGCCCCGGCCCCTGATCGATCACCGCGATCCGCAGGAGCTGCCGCGTCCTGCCCCGCACCCGCACCCGCATCCCAGGCGCGATCCCGGTCTCGATCACCACCGCCCCCTGCCGCCCCGCCATCGCCTCCGCCGCGTTCTTCACCAGGTTGAGCAGCACCTGCTGCACCGAATCGCGGTCCAGCTCCACCTCGGGCAGCGAGGGATCGAAGCGGCGCTCGAAGGCCACGCCCCGTGGCAGCAGGCCCTTCGCGAGGAGGAGCACGTCGTCGATCACGGCGTGCACGTTCTCGGGCCGGAGCTCCAGCGGCAGCGGCCTGGTGAGATCGAGGAGCGACTGCACCAGCCCGTCCACCCGCTTCGCCTCCCGGGCGATGAGCTCGGTATAGACCCGCAGCGGCGAGCCCGCCGCGAGCTCGTCGCCCATCAGCTCCGCGGCGCCCTTGAGTCCCGCCAGCGGGTTCTTGATCTCGTGGGCGAGGCCCGCAGCCAGCGCCTCGAGATCGATCCGCCCCTGCGCCTCGCGCAGCCGCACCACCACCGCCCGCACGCCGCTGCGCTTGAGCAGCGGCGCCGCGGTGGCGACCACCTTGCCCTTCGGCGGCCCGAGATCGATCTCACCCTGGGTGCTCACCCGCTCGGCGACGGAGCGGGCGACGAGCTCCGCCAGCGCCACGCCGGTTCGCGGCAGCGCCGCCACCGGGCGCAGGCCGAAGCGGCTGCCCGAGAGGCCGAGCAGCTCCTCCGCAGCGGCGTTGACGTGGAGCACGGTGCCGGCGCGGGAGACGAGGAGCGTCGGCCCGGGATGGGCGTCGAGGGCTTCGCGAAAGAGGCGCCCGCCGCGGCTTTTCCTGCGAGGAGGCGCCAACGGGCTACAGCGCCTCTTCGCCCCGCTCGCCGGTGCGGATGCGGATCACCTCGTCCACCGGGAGCACGAAGATCTTGCCGTCGCCGATGCGTCCGGTGCGGGCAGCGTTCTGGATCGCCTCCACCACCGCGTGGACCTGGTGATCGGCGACGACCACCTCGATCTTCACCTTGGGGAGGAAGTCGACCACGTACTCCGCGCCCCGGTAGAGCTCGGTGTGGCCCTTCTGCCTGCCGAAGCCCTTCGCCTCGATCACGGTGAGGCCGGCCACGCCCACCTCGGCGAGGGCTTCCTTCACCTCGTCCAGTTTGAAGGGCTTGACGATGGCCTCGATCTTCTTCATGGCGCGGCTGCTCTTCGAAGGGGTCCGCTGCGGACCGGAATGCGCCGGAGGCTACTTGCCGGCAGCTGCCCTTTCAAGCGCTCGCTGCCGCGGGCGCGGCAGCGGCGGCGGCGGCGATGAAGCCGGCCACGTCGCTCCACAAGGCGAGGAAGCGGGTGCGGTCGAAGCCGCTGCCGCTGGAGAGCCAGTCGAAGTGCGGCGGCAACGCCTGCGGATCGTGGTAGTGGCCGATGACGTCGAGGTGGTCCGCCCGCGTGGCGTGGATCACCTCGCCCCAGGGCTGCGAGTGCGTGGGGACCATGCCGTCGCTCGACGCTGCAGGCGGCACCGCGCCGTACGCGCCCACCAGCGCCGCTGCCTGCGCCGGCGCGAGATCCACCGCCTTCATCCGCGAGGAGAGCCGGTGCATCACGCTGTAGAGCGCGTGGGTTCCCTGGGCGTAGGGGTCGAGCCCCGCGGCGAGGGTGCTGCCCACGCCGGGCGCCCGGGCCCAGGTGATCACCGAGCCGCAGGCGACGCCGGGCCGGTCTCCGGTCGAGGCGTTGAAGACGTCCATCGCCTCCGGCGTGATCTGCGGCAGGAGGGCCTGATCGCCGCGCACCTCGTGGAGGAAGCCGAGGATCGTCTCCCGCCGCTCGGGGGTGAAGTCGGCGAGGAGCTGGCCGTAGATCTGGTCGAGGACGTTGTGGTCGAAGCCGACGTGCTCGTCGAGGCGGGCGGTGAGGGCGCCGAGCTTGAGCAGCGCGGCGATGGGCACGTGGCCGAAACGCAGCGCGTAGATGGTCCCGAGCGAGAGAACCTCGAGGAGCTTCTGCCCGAGGACGCTGGCGAAGAAGCCGGCGGCGGGCGTGCCGTGGTGGGGCGTGGAGACGGTGACCACCGAGCGGACCCGCGCGGCCCAGGGCTCCACCTCGTGGTTGGTGGGGAGCGCCGCGCCAGGGGTGACGAGCAGGCGCGCATCGAGGCCGCCGCTGGAGTGGCCGACGACGTGGATCGGATCGTCCCCCTCGCCAGCGGTGGCGGCGATGGTCTCGAGGAGGATGGCAGCCCGGCGCCGGATCGAGGCGGTGGGCGAGGTCTCCACCGGCCAGATCTTCACGTCGAGGCCGCGCTCGCCCAGGGTGGCGAGGAGCACGTCGCGCACGTGGTGGAAGTAGGCGAGGTCGCCGAGGTTGGCGAAGCCGAAGAAGCCCGGGACGAGATAGAGGTGGTGGGTCGGCATCTTCCTCACTTTGCCGCGCTCGAAGGCCGCGAGCCCGGGAAACCGCCGGGCGGTGGCCTACCTTCCCTCCCCGGCGGACGAGCGCAAGGGGCTTCGTGGCGGTAGGATGTGCGCGATGCTGCGCACCATCGGCGCCCGCCTCGCCGCCGCCTACCTCCTCCCCTCCCTCCTCGGCCTCGCCGCGCTGGGCTATTACGTGGACGCCCTCGCCAGGCGGGCCCTCGAGGAGGAGCTCGGCCGCAAGGTGACCGCGGTGGCTGCAGCGGCCGCGGCGACGATGCCCGCCGACAGGATCGCCTTCCTCCGGCCCGGTGACGAGCAGACCCGCACCTACCGCAACGTGCACGAGCGCCTCGAGGAGCTCCGCGCTGCGACCGGCGTGCGGCGCCTGCTCCTCTTCGCGCCGGACGAGCGGGCCCTCGTGGACGCCGGGGGCGACGCGCCGATCGGCGCCCCGCTGCCGGAGCTCGCCCGGGATCGCTTCGAGCTCACCGGCGTCCTCGCCGGCGAGGCGCAGGCCTCGCAGCTCCTCTTCGAGGAGGGCGGCGCGCTCTTCAAGGCGGGCTACGCGCCGGTGCGCGAGGGTGACCGGGTGGTGGCGGCGGTGCTCGCGGAAGGCTCGGCTGCCTCCTTCGCCGTGCTCCGGGAGTTCCGCGCCTCGCTCCTCGGCCTCGGCCTCGTCGCCGCCATCGGCGTGGTGGCGGTGGCCTTCCTCTTCTCGCGCACGCTGGTTTCGCCGATCCGCAGGCTCGCTGCAGCGGCCCGCCGCATCGGCGGCGGCGACCTCGCCACCCCGGTGCCGCACGCGGCCACCGAGGAGCTGGGGAGCCTCGCGGCGACGCTGGAGGAGATGCGCGAGGAGCTCCTCGCCCGCGATCGGCAGCTGCAGATGATGCTCGCGGGGATCGCCCACGAGGTCCGCAATCCCCTGGGCGGCATGGAGCTCTACAGCGGGCTCCTCCTCGAGGAGCTCGCAGGCGACGCCGAGAAGGCCCGGCAGGTGCAGCGGATCCGCCGGGAGATCGAGCACCTGGGGCGGTTGGTCAACGAATTCCTCGACTATGCGAGGGAGCGCCCCCTCGCCACCGAGGAGGTCGCCGCAGCGGCGCTCCTCGAGGAGGCGGCGGCGCTCTCCGCGCCGGAGGCGAGCACCAGGGGTGTGACACTCGAGGTGCAAGCTGCCGGGGCCTCGGTCCACTGCGACCCGGCACAGGTGAAGCGGGCGCTCCTCAACCTGGCCCGCAACGCGGTGCAGGCCTCGCCCCCGGGCAGCAAGGTGGAGCTCCGCGCCCTGCCTGCAGGGGATCGGGTCCGACTCGAGGTGGTCGACCGCGGCGCCGGCGTCCCCGCCGGCAGCGAGGCGCGGATCTTCGAGCCCTTCTTCACCACCCGGGAGAAGGGCACGGGGCTGGGGCTCGCCTTCGTGCGGCGGATCGCCGAGGAGCACGGCGGCGCCGTGCGCCACGAGCCGACGCCCGGTGGCGGCGCCACCTTCGTGCTCGAGTTGCCGGCGGCGGCTTCCACTGCGGTGCGCGCCCATGGATGATTGGCGGGCCGCCCCGCTCTCTTGGTAGAAACGAGCGACGCGCGGACGGCGCGAGGGGAGGTTGCCGTGGCGACCGTGCTGATCATCGACGACAACGAAGCGATGCGCGAGGGGATGGCGATCACCGTGGCGCGGATGGGTCACGACGTGACCGCCGCAGCAGGCGGCGCCGAAGGCCTCGCGGTGGCGCGGCGCAAGCGCTTCGACTTCGTGGTCACCGACCTGAAGATGGACGGCACCGACGGCCTCGAGGTGGTGCGGCAGCTCCGCGCCGAGGATCCGGACGCGGTGGTGCTGGTGGTCACCGCCTTCGGCACGGTGGAGACCGCCGTCGAGGCGATGAAGCAGGGCGCCTTCGACTTCATCCAGAAGCCCTTTCCCCCCGACGTCCTCCGGGCCAAGGTCGACAAGGCGCTGGAGGTGGCGGCCTCCCGCCGCGAGGTGGCGCGGCTGCGCGAGCACAACCGGGCGATGGCAGAGGACGCCACCCCGCGCTTCGACCTGCAGGCGATGGTGGGCCAGTCGCAGGCGATGCAGACGATCTTCTCGGCGGTGCGCAAGGTCGCAGCCACCGACACCACCGTGCTCGTCCTCGGCGAGAGCGGCACCGGCAAGGAGCTGATCGCCAGGGCGCTGCACGATCTCTCGCCCAGACGCGACGGCCCCTTCGTCACCGTCAACTGCGCGGCGCTCGCGGAGGGCGTGCTCGAGAGCGAGCTCTTCGGCCACGAGAAGGGCGCCTTCACCGGCGCGATCCGACGCAAGCTCGGCCGCTTCGAGCTGGCCGACGACGGCACCATCTTCCTCGACGAGATCGGCGAGATCTCGATGAACGTGCAGACCAAGCTGCTGCGCGTCCTCCAGGAGCGCGAGATCCAGCGGGTCGGTGGCGACGACACGGTGCGGGTCGACGTGCGGGTGATCTCGGCGACCAACAAGGATCTCGCCCAGCTGGTGAAGGAGGGCCGCTTCCGCGAGGACCTCTACTACCGGCTCCACATCGTGCCGATCACGCTGCCGCCGCTGCGCGAGCGCCCCGAGGACATCCCGCTCCTCGCCGAGCATTTCGTCCGCAAGCACGCGCCGCGGATCAACCGCAGGGTGAAGGCGATCGGCGTCGAGGCCCGCAAGGCGATGGTCCGCTACCGCTGGCCCGGCAACGTCCGCGAGCTGGAGAACGCGGTGGAGCAGGCGCTGGTCTTCTGCGAGGCGGAGGAGATCGGCGTCACCGACCTGCCCCAGGTGCTGGGGACGCCGCGCAACGACGCGGTCCTCAGCCTGCCCACCGGCGAGCTCTCCCTCACCGAGGTCCTCGAGGATCTGGAGCGGCAGCTCATCGCCAGGGCCTACGAGAAGGCCCGCGGGGTGAAGACCGAGACCGCCAGGCTCCTCGGGATCAAGACCTCGGCGCTCTACTACAAGCTGGAGAAATACGGCTTCATCCAGAAGGGTGAGCAGCCGGACGCCTGATCGCGAAAAACCGGCTCCAGCCCCTCAGAAAACCAAGGACGGCGGAAGCCACCGCCGGCCCAAGCCACCGGAAAGACGGGGAAGCCCTGGCGGCATGGGGCTTGCTGCGCAGGAGCGCGATGAAGTCCGCTGCCCTCCTCCTCGCCTGCCTGCTCGCCCTCGCCCTGCCCGGGCGCTCCGACGCGAGCGAATTGCCTCCCGCCGACCCGGCACGGACCCAGGCGCAGCTCCGCGAGGTGGAGACGCGCCGGGGGGCGCTGGCCGCGGAGCTGGACCAGCTCGCCCGCCGCATCGAGGCCCGCAAGGCAGCGGCGCGGGAGACGATGCTCCCAGACGGCGAATTGCTCGGCCTGCTCCGGCAGTCCCAGCGCCTCGCCGATCAGCTCGTCTCCCTGCAGCGCGAGGAGGACGCAGCCAGGGCCCGGCACCGGCAGGCCCTGGAGATTCGCCTCTCCCTGCAGGAGCGCGCACTCGACGGGCTCCGCGAGACCGGTGGCTCCAACTCCATCGCCCTGGCGGAGGCGGAGCGCAACCGCCTGCGCCGGGAGCTCGAGGCGCTCTCGCCGGTGCAACCGGAGGTGGTGGGGCTGCCCGATCGCACCCACGACGATCCCGACGAGATCCGCGAGCAGGCCGACCTCCTTCGCGATCAGCGGGACCGGGTGGTCGCGCAGCTCGCCAGGGTGGAGGCGCGCATCGACGAAGCCCGGGAGGAGGAGCTCCTCGCCAGGGAGCTCCGCGACTTCGCCCGGGAAGGCGACCTCTTCGACGACGGCGAGCGGGTGATGCGGGCGGGCCGCACCGTGACCCGCAACGCGCCGGCCCGGGGCGGCGAAGACAGCGACGCGGGCGCGCCGCCGGCGCAGGGGGAGAGCGACGGGCTCGGCCCCACCTACGGACAGCACGGCGGCGGGGGTCTCGGCAGCGGCGGCCCGGTGGCAGAGCCGGTCGTCGGCGGCAGTGCCACCACCCTGCGGATCGTGGGGACGCGGCCCCTCGGCGCCGGCGAGCTCGGATCGCGGCGTCTCCCCGTCCTCGACGGCGACGAGTCGGTGGACGAGCTGCTGGAGCAGCAGCAGGCCCTGCAGGAGCTGGCGCGGGAGCTGGAGCGGCGGGCCGACGAGCTCGATGGCCGCGCCCGCCGCCTGGCGGATCCGCAGGGCCGTTAGAAGACCGCCGCGTTCACCTCGAAGACCGCCCGGGCCCGCACCGCGGTGTCGTGGGTGGGCGGGCGCCCGGAGACGATGGTCGTGATCGCCAGGTTCTTCGCCACGGCGTAGGGCTTGAACTCCACGTCCATCACGTCGAGGGAGACGCTGGTGGCGCCGTCGGGGATCGACGACTTCTCCGCGATCTTCCGCTTCTCCACCCCGTCGGCCTCGGCGAAGACCTCGATCTTCTGCAGGAAGTCGATGGTGCCGCCCTCGGGCTCGGTGACGCCGAAGACGAGCGAGGTGAGCTTCACCGACTCGACGTCGTCCGCGGAGATCCCGTTGTCCTTGAAGCTCTTCTCGAAGGAGAAGTTGTTGAGCCCCGGGATCTCGAGGGGAAGGTTGTCGATGGGGACGCTGCCGAGCGGGCTGCCCGGGATCTGCGCCGTCCCCTCCACCGGCACCTCGAAGGTGTCCAGGCTGTCACAGGCGGGCAGGGCAAGTGCGATTCCAAGGGCCAGCAGGGGCGCGCGCATCGTGTTCCTCCCAAAGGTCAAATGGAGGCAGCGTAGCAACGCTGTCGGCTCCGGCCAACGGTGCGCTACGCTGCGACACGGATGTTGCGCCGCCTCGCCATCGTTGTCGTTCTCACCTGCAGTGCAGCCGCACAGGCTGCGCCGCCGGCGTTGGAATTCGATGGCAGGCTGACCCTCGGGCCCTCCTGGGATACCAACGTGCGCCGCCGCAGCGCCGGCGCCGGCGTGGTCTCCGACGAGGGGCTCTTCCTCCTCGCTGCAGGTGATCTGGTCTGGCGCCCGGCGGACGGCCACCGGACCTCGCTCTCCTGGGACGGTGGCAGCCGCGTCTTCGACGAGGTGGGCAGCGAAGACCAGCTGGTCCACCTCCTCACCGCGGGCCATGCGCTGCAGGTCGGCGAGGCCTTCGTCGCCGGCGCGGAGCTGCGGCGGCGCGACCAGCTGCTCCGCTCCGGGGCGCGGAGCAGCGCCGACAGCGCCGGCAGCCTCTTCCTCGAGTGGCAGGGGATGCCGCGCCTCGTGCCACGCCTCCGCGCCGGCTGGCGCCGCTTCGACTGGTGGCCCGACGAGACCTGGAGCGCCACCGGCCCCTGGGGCGGCCTCTCGCTCCAGGCGCGCCCCTTCGCGCGGCACCTGGCCAGCGCAGGCTACGAGGCCCACCTCCGCGAATTTCCCGATCGCAGGGAGGTGCTCCACCAGGGCCACCTCGGCTGGACCTGGCGCAGCGGCGTGGTCCTCTCCGGCAGCTACCTCCTCGGCGTCGCCGGCAGCGACGTGCCGGGCTACGCCAGCGTGCGCCACCGCTTCCAGCTCCTCTTCGGATCGAGGCTGCCGGCGGGGTTCCTCCTCAACGCCCAGGCGGTGCTGCAGCTGGTGGAGTTCCCGGAGGGCTTCCGCCTCGACCAGTTCACCGTCGCCGACGACGAGGAGAGCCTCTCCTCGCTCTCGCTCAAATTGGCGCGGCCGCTCGGCAGCGGCCTCTCGATCGAGGCGCGCTACCAGCTGCACCTCGCCACCTTCGTGAAGGCGGATCTCACCTACGAGCGGCACGTGCTGGCCACGGCGCTGACCTGGCGGTTCTGAATCAGGTGTGGCTGGGGCCCCGGGTGCCGATGCCGTGCCGGAGAAAGAGCTGGAACTCCGCCGAGGGGACCGCGAAGGCCGCCAGCTGCACGTCGAGGTGGCCGCCGGGGTACTGCAGGCGGGTCGACTTCTCCTCGCCGGGACGCACCCGCACCGTGCCCTTGCCGTGGGCAGCGAGGCCCGGAACCGCGAGCTCGTAGGCGATGGCGTAGCTGCCATCGCTCTCCAGGGCCGACTCGAGCCGCAGGCTCATCTTCGGCATCTCGAGGTTGCCGGGATCGGCCAGGGTCATCTCCACCGGCACGCCGCACATCCCGAGGAGCTTCGGCTCGGCGATCACGTCGCCCTGCTCGTCGGCGATCTGCATCGAGAAGAAGAGCTTCTCCTCGGGGCCTGCGGGCTGGGCCTGCGCGGGTGCAGGCGACTGCGCCGGGAAGAGAGCTGCTGCCAGCGCCAGGACCATCGCGACGAATGCAGGCACGGCGCGATTTTCCACGGGACGCTCCTTCGGCGGCGCCGGTGGAGGATCCACCCCGTGCCGCGAATCCGGGAATAGTAACGGGCGGCCATCGGCCGCGCAAACCAACCGGTCGACGTCCCGGAGGCCATGCACTACGTTCGGTTCCCTTGGACAACCTCTCCCACACCCTCGTCGGCATCCACCTCGCCCGCCTGCCCGCCTTCCGGTCGATCGGGCCGCGTCTCGCCTTCTGGACCGGCGTGGCTGCCTCCAACGCCCCGGACGTCGACGGCGTCCTGCGCTTCTGGAGCGAGCGGGCCTACATCTTCGAGCACCGCGGGATCACCCACTCGCTCCTGGCGGCGCTGCTCATCGCCCCGCTGGTGGCGGCGATCGCGGGCCTCGTCGCCAGGCGGCCCCTCCACCGGGACTTCCTGCCGCTCCTCGGGCTCTCGCTGGCAGGGGTGGCCGTCCACCTCTTCTTCGACCTGATCACCAGCTGGGGCACGATGCTGCTCCTGCCCTTCTCCCACGCCCGCCTCGCCCTCCCCTGGGTCTTCGTCCTCGACGTGGTGGTCTGGGCGATCCTCGGCATCCCCCTGCTGCGCACCGCCTGGCGGAGGCGCCGCGGCGGCATCCCCGATTCGATCGTCCGCCGCAGCAGCGTCGCCACGCTCTCCGTCCTCTCGCTCTACATCGCGCTCTGCGCCCTCGGACACGAGCGGGCCCGGCGGGTGGCGCTGGCGCAGCTGCCCGACGGGGCCGAGCCGGAGGAGGTCCTCGCCTTCCCCGTTCCGCCAGGGCCTTTGCTCTGGACCACCGCGGTCCGGGATGCGAACCAGGTCTGGCACCGGGGCTTCGCCTCGGTTCTCACCGGCGGTGTCACGCACGCCGGGCAGGTGGCCACCGGCCTCGACGATCCGCGGGTGCAGGTCGCCCTCGAGACCGAGCTCGGCTCGACCTACCGCTGGTTCGCCGCGGCGCTCTACCGCGCCTCCGCGACGGAGCTGGCGGCGGACGGTTCCTACGAGGTGACCCTGGCCGATCTCCGCTTCAGCGGCCCCTTCCGCGAGGAGGTGCCCTTCCAGCTCTGGATGGAGATCGGCCCCGACTTCCGGGTCCGCGCCTACGAGTTCCGCACCGGCCGCCTCTCGGCGGAGGAAGCGGCGGCGGCGCCGTCTCCGATCGCCGGCGACGAAGGGGGTGCATGGTGACCGACTGGAAGCAGTTCCGCGCCCGCTTCCCGGCGCTCCAGCGGCAGGTCTGGGTGAATGCGGCAGCGAGCTCGCCGCTGCCGCTGCCCGTCCACGAGGTGGCGCACAGCCACCTCGACGATCTGCTCCTCCATGGCGATCGCAACGTCGGCGCCTGGCTCGCCGGCGTGCAGCAGACGCGGCTGCTCCTCGCCCGGATCCTCGGCGGCGCGCCCGAGGAGGTGGCGTTCACGCCGAGAGCACCAGCCACTCGATGAACCTCGTCGCCTCGCTGCTGCGGGCCGAGAAGATCGAGGAGGTGGTGACGCTGGGGGCGGAATGTCCCGCCACCACCCTGCCCCTGATCCACCACGGCCTGCGCCTCCACTTCGTGGAGCCGGTGCAGGGGTGCACAAATGGGCCTGCGCCGGCTACGGCGCCGGGATGCTCTGGGTCCGCCGCGCGCTCGTCGAGCGCCACCGCTTCCCCTTCGCCGGCTGGCTCAGCGTCGAGCACCCGGAGCGGATGGAGAACCGGCGCCTCGAGCTGCGCCACACCGCGCAGGCGGCGGAGGTGGGCATCTTCGCGTTCGACGTGCCGCTGCGCCTCGGCGCCGCGCTGCGCCTCCTCGAGAGCGTCGGCTTCGACGCGATCCACCGGCGCATCGTAGAGCTCACCGATCGTCTCCGCGCGGGGCTCGCGTCCCTGGGGATCACCCCGCTCACCCCGGACGATCCGGCGATCCGCTCCGGGATCACGTCCTTCCCTGTCGCCGATCCGGAGGACTTCGTCGCGGCCCTGGCCGAGCGACAGGTGATCGCCAGCCCGCGCCGCGGCGCGGTGCGGGTCGCGCTCCACGCCTGCAACGACGAGGCGGACGTCGACGCGGCGCTCGAGGCGATCAGGCAGGTGGCTCGAGCGGCAGACTGGCGATGGCCACGGCGCCCCCGCCCTCCCGTGGCCGGAGGGTGATGGAGCCGCCATGGCACCGCACGATCTCGGCGGAGACGAAGAGCCCCACCCCCAGCCCCGCGATCTCGTTGGCGCTGCCGGCTGAGCCGCGGACGAAGCGGCCGAAGAGCGCGTTCGCCTCGTCGGCGGAGATGCCGATCCCCCGGTCCGCCACCTCCACCACCGCCCAGCCGTCCACGGCGGAAACACGAATCTCCACCGGCCCGCCGTGCGGGCTGTATTTGCATGCGTTGCCGATGAGGTTCTGGAAGACCTGCTCGACGCGGACCTCGTCCCAGCAGCCGACGGCGGGCTCGGCCTCGAGGAGGAGTTCGTGGAGCGGGGAGGCGGCGACCACCTCCGCGCCCACCCGCCCGACGAGCTCGGCGAGGTCGAAGCGGGAGAGCTCCAGATCGAGCCTGCCGCTGGAGAGGCGCGAGGCGTCGAGGACCTGTGCGACGAGGCGGCTCAAGCGATCCACCTGGCGCACCAGCACCCGGAACCGCTCGGTGTCCGCGCCGCTTGCGGCCATTTGCCGCTGGAGGAGCTGGAGCTGCGCCTTGAGCGTGGTGATCGGCGTCTTCAGCTCGTGGGAGGCGATGGTGAGGAACTCGTCCTTGACCCGGCTCGCGCGCTCCGTCTCCTCGAGCTGCTGCGCCAGGGCCGCCGCCATCTCGTCGAAGCGCGCGCCGAGCTGCCGCACCTCCCTGGTTGCCGTCCCTGCCGCGGGCCCGGCGCGGGCGGAGCGCTCGCCTGCGGCGATCCGCGTCGCGGCTTCGGAGACCGCCTCCACCGGCCGGATCACGGTGCGGCTCAGGGCCACCGCTGCGAGGGCGCCGACGCCGAGGGCGACCAGCGCCCCCAGGAGGAGCGCGAGACCACCCTTCTCGATCTCGGTCTGGAGAACGGCCTGCCTGGCGAGGACCACGATCCGCCAGCGCAGCGGCTCGAACTCCGCCACCACGAGGCGCACCGTCGATTGGGGGCGCAGCGTGCGGACCGATCCCGGCGTGGGCAGGAAGGTCGTCACCTCGCCCGGCGTCGCATCGCGCGCCGCTGCCACCGCATCCCGGGCAGGCAGGGTTCCCACGATCGGCATGCCGTGCCGATCGAGCACCAAGACCTCGAGGGGCGCCGGCACGAAGCGCTCCACGGGTCGGAGGAAGCGGCGCGGATCCATCTCCACCAGCAGCCTGCCGCCGCGGGGCACGGGTGCCGCCACGACGAGGGCTCCGACCGCTCCTTCCAGCTGTCCGAGCGCAGGGCCGGCGAGGCGCCCGGGGAAGAGCGCGCGTCCCGCCCGGATCAGGCGCAACGCCGCTTCCTCGTCACCGGTGGCCGAGACGCCGACCATCCGCCCGCTGCCGTCCTCGAGGGTGGCCACGGTGGCCGCGTCGAGTCCCGCAACCACCCGGTCGAGCGGGTCGCGGCTCCCGCTTCCGGCGTCCACCGCGGTGGCCGCCCCGGCGACCTTGCCCATCGTCTCCGCAAACGAAGCGCGGATGCCGACGCGGAGCTGGGTGACCTCGGCAAAGAGCTGGCGATCGAGCCCCTCGACCTGGCTCTGGTAGAGCAGCCGGGAGCCGAGATAGCCGAGGACGAGCAGCGGCAGCGCCCCGCCCAGCGCGAAGATCGAGAGGAGCGCGGCCTTGGTCCGGACCTCGGCGAGGGGCGGCGGCAGCCACGACAGCACGAGGCGGCGGACGAACGGGCCCAGCAGCGCGACCTGGACGATCAGCGCCCCGAGCATCCATTCGAGCACGCTCTTGGCGACCACGGTGGCAGCGGTGCCCGTGGGGTAGCCGGGCGCGAGGAGGACCATCCCCGCGAACATCGCCGGGCCGGCGACGATCCAGCCGAGGGCGGTGGCGGGGACCGGCAGGTGGCTGCGGGAGAGGCTGCCGGTGAGGGCGCCGAGTCCGATGAGCAGCAGCCAGCCCCAGGGATGCCCCCAGAGGAGCTGGGTGTAGGGACCTGCGATCGTGCCGGCGAGGGCACCGCCGGCGGGTCCGAAGAGGACCCCGGCGGCGATCACCGGCAGGGAGCCGAAGATCGCGTGGACGCCGGAGAGGATCTCGACCGGGAAGAGATTGATGAGGAAGCCGACCAGACCGAGGAGCGAGGCGAGGACGAGCGGGGGCCCGCGCCGCCTCGCCGCGGCGCCGGATGCCTTCTCCTCGTTCTGGCCGCCCCCGCGCACGGGGGAGACATAAGGCCGGTCGGCGCCATCCGCAGCGCCCCGGCGCTCGGGAAGCGGCCTTCAGTCGCAGTGCGCCTCGTAGGCGATCTCGATCCCCTGGCCGGGAGCGGGCACGAAGTGAGGGTAGAAGACCACGGCGTTGCGATCGGCGTCGTAGTCCCAGACCCGCCACGCTTCCTCGTTGCGGGAGGCGACGACCGCACCGTCGATGCGCACCTCGATCTCCCCGTCGGCGTCGTCGAGCACGCCGTCCTCGTCGAGGTCGATGGGGAGGCGCTCGAGGGGATAGGTGAGCGGCATGCCGAAGGTCGCGCCCGGGGCAAAGAAGTCCGCGAGGCCCCACGCCTCGTCGCAGAGCGAGCGACGGGAGCCACCGAGGAACGAGACCGCTTCCCCATAGCGGCTGCCAGGCTCCGTTCCCTCGCAATGTCCGCCCTCCCCGCCCACCACGGCGAGGGCCCGCACCAGGCTCGTGGTTCCGACCTGCCTTCCCATCTCGAGGGAGCGTGCGTAGGCGACGACCTCACCCGGCGAATTGTCGTCCCGGGAGGCGACGACGAGGAGGGCGAGCCCCGCTTCGGGCCGCCGGAAGGCGTCACCCGCTGCTGCAACAGCAGCAGCGGCGGAGGCGAGCCCGTTGCCGTTCCCGTCGCAGCCAGGGGCGCCGACCACCGCCTCGAGGCGATCGGAGGCATCGGCGCCCCCGGCGAGGATCGGCGGATCGCCCAGGAGGCTGCCGCCGGCGCAGCCCGCATCCGAGCTGCTCGTGGTCACGGCGAGCTGCCAATCGATGCCTGCCTCGTCGAGCCAGGGCGGAAGCGCCCGGGCCTCCGCCACCAGCTGCTCGCGGAAGGGCTCCATCGAGGCGTGGTCGTCGACCAGGAGGAGGACGTCGACGCGAGGCCGCACGTCGGGGAAGTGGTCGGTCCGCGGCGCCGGCTCGCAGACCGGCTCCTGCGCCACCGCCACCCCCTGGAGCCGGTAGGCCTGGCTCGCGCCGTTGGTGCGGAGCTCGATCTCCTGCTCGAAGCGGCCGGGGGCCGTGGGGCGGAAGGCGAAATGGACCTGCAGTTCCTCCCGCGGCTCGATCCGCACCACCTGCTCCACGTCGCTGAAGAAGGGGGGCTCGACCTCGGGGGGAGAGAGGAGCACCGCCTGCTTTCCCGCGCGGATCGCCGCCTGCCGGATCGCCTCCTCGCCGACCGCCACCTCGCCGAATTCGATGATGTAGGTGGCCTGGATCGGCGGGCCGTAGAAGCCCCCATCCGCCGGGACGTCGTCTGCGGGCTGGCAGCCCGCGAGCAGCAGGGCCGAACAGGCGAGCAGGTGCAGGTGGCGCATCGATACCTCCCCTCGGAGGTCGGAGTGTACGCCGATCACGCAGGGGGTAGAAAAGCTTCCGCCGCCAGCCCGGCAGGGCCCAAGGGGGGCCGGTGTAGGCACCGCCCGGCTACCGGCCCGCTCGGGGATTTCTTTGGATCTGTTGGAGAGCCTGCGTTAGAACCCCGAAGAATCATTACGCCTCGAGGGCTTGGACCGGCATGTTCGACTGGCTCTACCGTCTGTTTTCGCGCGATCTCGCGATCGACCTCGGCACCGCCAACACCCTCATCTACATCCGTGGCATGGGCATCGTCTCGAACGAGCCCTCCGTCGTCGCCGTCCAGCAGGACGCGCGGGGCGGCAAGAAGGTGCTCGCGGTTGGCAAGGAGGCGAAGGAGATGCTGGGGCGCACCCCCGGCAACATCGTCGCCATCCGGCCGATGAAGGACGGCGTGATCGCCGACTTCGAGATCACCGCGGCGATGCTCCGCTACTTCATCCAGACCGCGCACAACCGCAAGGCGCTCGTGCGTCCGCGGATCGTCATCGGCATCCCGTCGGGGATCACCGAGGTCGAGCGGCGCGCGGTGCGCGAGGCGGCGGAGAGCGCGGGCGCCCGCGAGGTCTACCTGATCGAACAGCCGATGGCGGCGGCGATCGGTGCGGGCCTGCCCATCACCGAGCCGTCGGGCAACATGATCGTCGACATCGGTGGCGGCACCTCGGATGTCGCGGTGATCTCCCTCGCCGGGATCGTCTATTCGAAGTCGGTCCGCGTCGGCGGCGACAAGATGGACGAGGGGATCATCCAGCACATCAAGCGCAAGTACAATCTGCTCATCGGCGAGCGCACCGCCGAGCTGATCAAGATGGGCATCGGCACCGCGTACCCGACCGACGAGGTGCTCACCATGGACATCAAGGGCCGCGATCTCGTGGCCGGTGTCCCGCGCACGCTCACCGTGTCGAGCGACGAGATCCGCGACGCCTTGAGCGAGCCGATCAACGCCATCGTCGAGGCGGTGAAGGTCACCCTGGAGCGCACGCCCCCCGAGCTCGCCGGCGACATCGCCGATCGCGGCATCGTGCTCGCCGGCGGTGGCGCGCTCCTCAAGAACCTCGACACGCTCCTCCGGGAGGAGACCGGCCTGCCGGTCTTCCTCGCCGAGGATCCGCTCTCGTCGGTGGTGATCGGGGCCGGCAAGGCGCTGGAGGAGCTCGACATCCTGCGCCAGGTCTGCGCGAACGCTTGAACAACGTGCCGCCCGCGCCCGTCTTCCTTCCGCGGGCGCGGGGCGAATCCGCCCCGTCTTGTCGGGGCGGCCGGTGCATGCGCACCTTCCGCCCGCCCGGAGGTGCCATGTCCCTGCTCAGAAGCCTCGCCCTGCTCCTCGTTCCCCTCGCGCTCGTCTCCCTGGGCTCGGGCTGCACCACCCTGCGCGCCTTGAGCGGCGACATCACCAAGCCGGATTTCACCTTCAAGCGGGTGAAGCTGCAGGGGATGAGCTTCGACTCGGTGACCCTCGGCCTCGTCTACGAGATCGACAATCCCTACGAGATCCCGATCGAGCTGGCGCAGGTGAGCTACCAGCTCGCGGTGGAGGGGAACCGCGTCTTCAGCGGCTCGCCGAACGAGGGGGTGAAGATCCCGGCCAGGCGCAGCAAGGAGATCACCTTCCCGGCGCAGATCCGCTTCGCCGAGATCTTCCCAGCGGCGAAGTCGATCTTCACGCAGGACCGCCTCGACTACCGCGCCAGCGGCAAGGTCGGCATCGACACGCCGGTGGGGATGCTCGCCTTTCCGCTCTCGAAGAGCGGCACCTTCGACAGGCCCGATCTTCCGAAGGTGCGCATCGCCGACATCCGCGCGCCGCGGATCACGGCGAGCGGCGCCGAGCTGCGGGTGGCCCTCGACGTCACCAACACCAACCCGTTCCCGATGCCGCTCGAGTCGGTGCAGTACGGCCTCGCCCTCGCCGGCTCGAAGGTGGGCGGCGGCAGCGTGCGCGGCGCCGACGTGGCGGCGGGCAAGACGAAGCGGCTCGAGTTGCCGGTGCGGGTGAGCCTCTCCGGCGCGGGCAGGAGCCTGCAGAACCTGCTCGCAGGCAAGGCCACCGAGGTGGAGCTCGACGGGAAGTTCGACTTCGGCGGGATCTCCGGGCCCCTCGACGTGGCGCGGAAGATGACGCTCGGAGATTAGAGGAGCGCCGCATGCGCCTGCCCTTCCTCCCGGATCTGGACGAGTGGCTGCTGCAGCAGGTGGCCCGCTCGCGGCTGCGCATCGCCGAGCTCGAGCGCGCCCACCCGGGCCTCGACAGGCCGCAGCTTGCGCAGCGGCTCATCGACGAGAAGAAGCAGGTCGCCACCGGCGGCGGCGCGGTGGTGGGGATGTTCGGCCTCGCCGCCATCCCCGCCGATCTCGCGCTGGTGGCGTGGCTGCAGGTGCAGCTCGCCATCGAATTGGCGGTGCTCCACGGCGTGAACCTCAAGGCGCGGACCGGCAGGGCCGAGCTCCTCGACGTGCTCGGCTTCCGGGAGACCGATCTCGCCTCGGTGCTCCGCGCGGTTCCGCTCGTCACCGGGCGGGTCTCCGCCGCCTTCTTCCGGCGGCTCGGCTGGCGCACCGTGGGCCGCGCGGTGCCGGTGCTCGCCGCGCCGATCACCGCCTTCGTCAACGGCCGCGACATCCAGCGGATCGGCGACGAGGCGATGCGCCGCTTCGGCACCTTCCGCCGGGTGCCGCCTGCACGCCGCTGACCTGGCTGGCGTTTCGGATATCACGGTCGATTGAATCGGGTTCGCGCGCCGCGCAACCGGCGCGCGCGCCGTGCATCCGAGCTGCCGACGAAGCCACCCCACCGCTGCGGCGAAGCAGGAAACCAGGCGGCTGCCCGGTTCTTGCCTCGGGCTTGCTTTGGGTTTACGACGCGCAGCAGCCGGAGCGATCCGACCGGCGCGAGTTTATGTATCGCAATCGCCTCCGTCCCCCCGGTGGCACGACTGGAGAACGAGCCCATGCAGAAGACCCTTCTCGTCGCGACGGCGGCCCTCGCCCTCGTCGCGGGCTGTAAGAGCGAGCCGGCGGCGGAGAAGCCGGCGCCCGCCGAGGCCAAGGCCCCCGTCGCGGCACCCGCCGTCGAGATCGACGCAGCCCGGCTGCAGCTCTTCGCGCCGCTGCCGGAGGTGATCACCACCGCCGAGACGAAGCTCACCGAGGAGCGGATCAGCCTGGGCCGGATGCTCTATTACGAGACCCGCCTCTCGAAGAACCACGACCTCTCCTGCAACAGCTGCCACGACCTCGCCAACTTCGGCGTCGACGGCAAGAAGTTCTCCGAGGGCCACAAGGGCCAGCTCGGCGGGCGCAACTCGCCGACGGTCTACAACGCCGCCGGCCGCCACGTGCAGTTCTGGGACGGCCGCGCCGCCCACGTCGAGGAGCAGGCCACCGGTCCGATCATGAACCCGGTGGAGATGGCGATGCCCGACGAGAAGCGCGTGGTCGCGACCCTGCGCTCGATCCCCACCTACGTCGAGGCGTTCCAGAAGGCCTTCCCCGAGGAGAAGGATCCGATCTCGCTGCAGAATGTGGGCGTGGCGATCGGCGCCTTCGAGCGCAAGCTCGTCACCCCTTCGCGCTGGGATCGCTTCCTCGGCGGCGAGAAGGACGCCATCACCGACGCGGAGAAGGCGGGCTTCGACAAATTCGTCGATGGTGGGTGCGTCACCTGCCACATGGGCGCCTATGTGGGCGGCACCATGTTCCAGAAGCTCGGCCTCGTGAAGCCCTGGCCGAACCAGGCCGATCAGGGCCGCTTCGAGGTGACGAAGAACGAGGCGGACAAGATGATGTTCTCGGTGCCCTCGCTCCGGAACGTCGCCAAGACCGGCCCCTACTTCCACGACGCTTCGGCGGAGAGCCTCGAGCAGGCGATCTCGATGATGGCCGAGTACCAGGTCGGCAGGCAGCTCCCGGTGGAGGACGTGAAGTCGATCGCCACCTGGCTGCAGACGCTGACCGGCTCCATCCCCGCCGAGTACATCGTCAAGCCCGAGCTGCCCGCTTCGACGGACAAGACCCCGAAACCCGAAGCGATCTGATTCGTCTCCGCGTACGGACGGTGTTTTCATGGGAGACCGGTTCCGCAGGGGCCGGTCTCCTTTTTTGTGCAGGAATGCGCCGGGCGCTGGCAGCGGCGGCCCCAGCGACGCACCTTGGCGGTCGGGAGGAAGCGGTGGATCTCGTGCACAAGCGTTGCCTGCCCTGCGAGGGAGGCGTTCCCGCCCTCGACGCCGCGGCGATCGAGCGGCTGCTGTGCCAGGTTCCCGGTTGGGCCGTGGCAGAGGGCAAGCTGCAGCGGACCTTCTTCTTCGCCAACTTCGTGGAGGCGATGGCCTTCTTGAACCGGGTGGCGGAGCTCGCCGAGCGGGAGGGGCACCACCCGGACTTCTCGGTCCACTACCGGCGGGTCGAGATGCAGATCTGGACCCACGCGGTCGGTGGCCTCACCGAGAACGACTTCATCCTCGCCGCGCACATCGAGCCCTTGGTAGCCGCGTAGCACTGGTGTATGAGCCGGCCTGCACCTTGAAGGGGAAGCGTTTTCATGGAAGAGGTCTTCGTCGCCCGGCAGCCGATCTTCGATCGTTCGCTCCGGGTCTTCGGCTACGAGATCCTCTTCCGGCACTCGTCCTTCGAGAACTTCTTCTCCCACCACGATCCCGACGAAGCGGCGACCCGCGTCATCCACGACAGCCTCCACGTCTTCGGCCTCGACGTGCTGGCGCAGGATCGGCGGATCTTCTTCAACGTCACCCGCTCGGTGCTGGTGGAGAACCTCGTCCGGATCCTGCCGGTGGAGCGCACCGTGGTGGAGCTCCTCGAGACGGTGGAGCCCGATCCCGAGGTGATCGAGGCCTGCCGTGCCCTCAAGGCAGCGGGCTACACCCTCGCCCTCGACGACTTCGTCATCTACCCGGGCTGCGAGCCGCTCCTCGAGCTCGCCGACATCGTGAAGGTCGACTTCCTCGCTTCGCCGCGGGAGGCGCGGGAGGAGGTGCCCCGTCGTTTCCGCCGCAAGGGTCTGCTCTTCCTCGCGGAGAAGGTGGAGACCGCCGAGGATTTCCACGAGGCCCTCGAGCTGGGCTACGACCTCTTCCAGGGCTTCTTCTTCCGGCGCCCCGAGATCCTCGCGGCCCGGGAGATCCCCTCGGCGGAGACGAGCTACCTGCGTCTCCTCCAGGCGGTGAGCCAGGAGCCGATCGACTTCGACCGGGTCGAGGAGATCGTCAAGCACGACGTCTCGCTCTCGGTGCGGCTGCTGCGCTTCCTCAACTCCGCCTTCTTCGGCTGGCGCAGCCAGGTCACCTCGATCAAGCAGGCGCTGGGGCTCCTCGGCGAGCTGCCGCTGCGCAAGTGGGTGACGATGGTGGCGGTCACCGGCCTCGGCACCGACCGGCCCGAGGAGCTGGTGGTGACGGCGCTCTTCCGCGCGCGCTTCTGCGAGGAGCTGGCGCAGCAGGCGGGGCTCGAGGGCGAGGCGCCCGATCTCTTCGTGGCGGGGCTGCTCTCGGCCCTCGATTCGCTGCTGGGCAGGCCGCTGCCGGATCTGCTCCGGGAGCTCGGGGTGGCGCCAGCGCTGCAGGCGGCGATCGCCGGCGGCGCTGGCCAGGGCGCGGCGATCTTCCGCCTCGCCATCGCCTACGAGTCGGGGCGGTGGGAGGAGGCGGCTGCGATCGCCCGGCAGCTCGGCCTGGACGAGCTCGCCCTGCCCGGCCTCTACCGCGACGCGGTGGCCTGGGCGGAGCAGACCCACCGCTTCTGAGCGCCCAGTGGGGCGCTCCAACGCAAAGCAATTTGCGCGCGAAGCGCGCCTCTGGACCGCTTGGTCCCGCGCCAGCGGGGCCGAGTGGTCCAGGTACAAGCGCCTACTTCACGAGATCCGCGAGCCATCCGGCGAAGCCCTCGCTCCGCACGAAGGGGCGGAGCCGCGCCTCGAAGAATTCGGCGATCGCGTCGCGGCCGATCTCCTCCACGCCGAGCTCGGCGAGCAGATCGCCGAGGGGCTTCTCGGCGTCGGCGCCGAGGAAGGTGGCGATGAGGTCGGCGAGCTCCATCTCGGCGCTCTCCCGCTCCAGCCAGCGGCCGAGCCAGGTGCGCGCCAGCGCGCCGATCGCGGCGGGATCGTAGCGGCGGGCCTCGCTGGCGAGCTGCGGCGTCGAGAGCTCGAAGAAGCCTTCGAGGAGCGCCTGGCGGAGATCCGCCTGCTCGTCGGCGAGATCGGGGTCGGCGAGGAGGTGGGCGATGCGGTGGAGCAGGCCGGAGATCGCCGCGTCTGCGAACTCCGCGGCGCGGCGCTCGATCTGCCGCTCCACCTCGCCGGAGACGGCGGAAGCGAGATCGGTGGCGAGGGCGCCGAAGGCGCCGGTGCGGCCCAGGGCGGTCTCGCGGGCGAGGCGGCCGAGATCGCCGAGGCCGCGGGTGAGGCGGCTGTCAGCGACCGGCGTGCTCATCCGCTTGCCGAAGGCGACCAGCGCCTCCTGGAGCAGCTTGCGGAGGAGGTGGCGCACCGGCTCGCGATCGAGCCAGGCCACCACCAGATCGCGGTCCGGGGCGAAGGGGCGATCGGCGAGCTCGCCCAGGGCGCGGCAGAGCTCCTCGGGCAGGAAGGCGCCGAGGGTGGTGGCGCGCGCCTCGAGATCGGCGAGGTGGGCCTCGATCCTCTCCTCGATCGCCCGGTGGGCGTCGGGGCTCTCCAGGTGCGCGCGCACGATCGCCGCCCAGGCGCCGGCGGTGGTGCCGGGCTCGACGAGATCGCCCAGCGGCGTGTCGAGGAGCTCGTCCGCGGCCAGGTCCGCGAGGCGGGCGAGCGGGCCGTCGGGGCTCTCGTCACGCAGGCGTTCGAGCAGGGTGTCGACGTTCACGTTGACCTCGGGTCGTGAAGGCCGCGGAGTCTACCTGTGGCGCCGGGCCGGCGCATCACGCCAGCAGGTCGAAGCCGAGCTTCGCCACCAGTGCGAGTACCACGAGGAGGACGACCCGGCGCACGAGCACGTCGCCGCCCTTCACCGCGAGCTGCGAGCCGAGGAATCCGCCGGCGAATTGGGCCGCTGCCATCGGCAGCGCCACCTGCCAGACCACCACGCCCTTGCTGGCGAAGAGGATCACCGCGGCGAGGTTGGAAGCGAAGTTGATCACCTTGGCGTTGGCCGAGGCGCGGGCCATGGGCAGGCCGAGGAGCGCGACGAAGCCGACGATGAGGAAGGTGCCGGTTCCCGGGCCGAAGAAGCCGTCGTAGGCGCCGATGCCGAGGGCGAGGGCCAGGGCTGCGAGGCGGGCCTTCTCGAGCGGCGGCGCCTGCCGGGCGGTGACCGGCGGCCGGAAGGCGAGGAAGAAGGCCACGGCGACGAGGAGGATCAGCACCACCGGCTTGAGGACGTCGGGCCGGACCAGCAGCACCAGCGCCGCGCCGGCGAAGGAGCCGACCAGGCCCGCCGGGAAGGTGAGCGGCGCGAGCTTGCGATCGACGAGGCCGTTGCGGACGAAGTTGGCGAGCGCCGCCCCGGAGCCGAAGACCGACTGGCCCTTGTTGGTCGCCAGGGCGAGGTGCGGCGGCATGCCGGTGGCGAGGAGGGCCGGCAGGGTGAGGAGGCCGCCGCCGCCGGCGATGGCGTCGACGACGCCGGCGAGGAGCGCGGCGACCATGAGGGCGGCGATCTGGAGCAGGGAGAGATCCACCGGCGGCGTGTACTCCACCTGCGTCGGTCGGGTCGAGAAGCAGGCGGGCGTCTTTCAGGTTTTTGCAGCAGCCCAGGCCCCCTTTCCCCCTTGGGCCACTCTTGGGGGAAGGATCTTTCGCGACCCCGAGTTTGACATCGTGACCGACGGTCACTAAATGACTATCAACTCGCACGGAGGTGCGCCTTGGGCGTCGCGGAGCGGAAGGAGCGGGAGTTCAAGCGCCGGGAGCAGGAGATCCTCGAGGCGGCGCTCGATCTCTTCGGCAGGGACGACTGGCAGTCGGTGACCATCGAGCAGATCGCCCAGGCGGCGGAGATCGGCAAGGGAACGGTCTACAAGCACTTCGAGAGCAAAGATCAGATCTACGCGAGGCTCGCCCTCGGCTACCACCGCCGCAACGCCGCCGAGCTCCAGTCGATCGATCCCCGCCTCGATCCGCTCCAGCGGGTGCGGCTCATCGTGCGCACCTACTTCCGCAACGCCGCGCTGGCGAGCAAAGAGATGCGGCGGGTGCTCCAGTACACGCAGCGCGACGACTTCCTCCGCACCCTGCCGCTCGAGACCCGGCGGGAGTGGCTCGCGCTCAACGACGAGATGTTCGAGACCATCGACCGCACGATGGGGGACGGCCGGAAGGCGGGCTATTTCCCTGCCGATCCCCGGCTCCTCTTCGGGGCACAGGCTGCGATCAACGGTGCGATCCAGATGGTCTGGGGCGGCTGCACCGAGGGCACGGATCCCGAGCCGCTCCTCGAGAGCCTGACCCGCTTCGTCCTCGCCGGCCTGCGCTACCAGGACCGCGCGGAGAGCTGACCCGTAGCAACCGAGTCGCCTCGCCCCGCCGGGCGCTGGTCGACTCGCGCCGATTTCGATCGAGCCGGCGTACCGGAAGCAGCGGTGCGCCTTTTTCAGGAGCAACCGTGACCATTGGTCACATCAAGACCAAGAGGCATAGAGCATGAACACGAGGGAACAGAGCAGGTGGAAGCGATGGGGCAAGGGCGGCGCGGCCGTCCTCGCAGGCGCCCTCGCCCTCGGGGCCGGGTGGCAGGCGCTCGCGTCCGCGCACGAAGCGGCGCAGCTCGAGCGGTCGGGACGGATGGTCGAGGTGGGGACCCACCGGATGCACCTCCACTGCACCGGGAGGGGATCGCCCACCGTGGTGCTCGAGTCCGGCGCCACCGGTGGCAGCAGCCCGTGGGCCTGGGTGCAGGCAGAGCTCGCGCAGCAGACCCGCGTCTGCAGCTACGACCGTTCGGGCATGCAGTGGAGCGAGGCGTCGCCGCTGCCCCGCACCGCGGCCAACGTCTCCGCCGAGTTGCGCACGCTCCTCGCCAACGCCGGGGAAGAGGGGCCCTTCGTCCTCGTGGGCCATTCGCTCGGCGGCATCTACGCGCGCAGATTCGTCGCCGACCATCCCGAAGACGTCGCGGGTCTCGTGCTCCTCGACTCCTCCCACCCCGACCAGCTCGATCGCCTCGGCGACGAGGCCCGCGAGCTGCAGTCGGCCTTCACCTCGATCCTCCAGGCCAGCCCCTGGCTCGCCCACGTCGGCCTGATGCGGGCCACCGATCTCTTCGCCGCACAGGCGGAAGGCCTTCCGCCTGCGGCCCTCGCAGCGGCGGCCCACTTCGTCACGCAGCCCGGCCACCTGCGCACCTCCGCGGCGGAGCTCGCGCATTGGGACGAGTCGATGGCGCAGGTGCGTGGGGCCGGCCCCTTCGGCGACCTGCCGCTCAGCGTGATCAGCGCCGAGAAGGGCGACGACGCCTGGCTGCAGCTGCACCGCGAGATGGCCAGCCTCTCTTCACGTGCCCACTATCGCGTGATCCCCGAAGCCGACCACCTCTCGGTGGTGATGCGGAAGGATCATGCGGCAGCGGTGGCGGCGGCGATCGGCGAGCTGCTCGCCGTGGTGCGGAACGGAGGTGAGGCGTGAGCTGCGTCCAGGCCCGGGTGGGCTACGAGCCCCTCGCCAACGTGCGCTGGTACAAGAAGCTGCAGGCCCGCCTCGTCGGTCACGGCAGCGAGAGCTACGAGCGCAAGGTCCACGTGTACAAGGAGCGCCTCTTCGGATCGCTGCGCGGCAGGATCCTCGAGGTCGGCGCCGGCGGCGGCATCAACCTCCGCCACCTCGATCCCGGCGTCGAGTACGTCGGCCTCGAGCCGAACGAATACTCCCTCCTGGAGTTGCGCAAGCGGGCGCAGGCCCGGGGCCTCGCCCACGCGGACGCGGTGCTCGGCGCGGCGGAGCAGCTGCCCTTCGACGATCGCTCGTTCGACGCGGTCTTCTGCTCCCTCGTCTTCTGCACCGTGCACGACGTGGAGTCGGGGCTGGCGGAGATCCGGCGGGTGCTCAAGCCCGGTGGCCGCTTCGCCTTCGTCGAGCACGTGGGCGCACCGAAGGGGACGGCGCTGCGCCGGATCCAGCGCGGGATCCGGCCGGTCTGGGAGGTGCTGGGCGACGGCTGCCATCCCGATCGGGATACCGCCGCGGCGATCCGCGCCGCGGGCTTCGATCGCGTGGATCTCGAGGAACTCCGCCTCCACCTGCCGGTGGTTGGCACGCACATCGCCGGCCAGGCCTGGAAGGCGGCCCACTGATGCGCCGGCTCCTTCGCACCCTGGGTGCGCTGGTGCTCCTCGCCGCAGCAGCGCTCCTGCTCGCCACGACCACGCAGGCCGTCGCCTCCGCCCGGGACCGTGCCGCCCTCCAGCAGCCCGGCAGGCTGGTGGAGGGCGGTGGCCACCGGCTCCACCTCCTCGAGCAGGGCAAGCGCAGCGGCGCTCCCTCCCTCGTCCTGCTCCACGGCGCCGGCAGCAGCAGCGCGCAATGGGGCTGGCTCGGCGCGATGCTCGCCGAGCGGCACCACGTGGTCGCGGTGGATCGGGCGGGCCTCGGTTTCAGCGAGCCTGGCGAGAGCGCCGCGGCAGAGGTCGCGGTGGAGGAGCTGCGCACGGCCCTGCGCCGCGCCGGCATCGCCCCGCCGTGGCTCCTCGTCGGCCACTCCCTCGGCGGCCTCCACGCCAGGCTGCTCGAAGCGCGCCACCCGGGCGAGGTGGCGGGCCTCGTCCTCCTCGATGCGCCGGCGCCGGCGTTCTTCGAGCGGCTCTCGCCAGCGGCCCGGGAGAGCCAGCGCTCCTTCCGCGCCCGGGCGCAGTGGCTTCCTGCGCTTTCTCGCCTCGGAATCCTGCGCCTGCTCGATCCGCTCGAGGCGGTCGCCGCGCCCCTCCCTTCCGCCGCGGCTGCGGCGCTGCGGGCCTTCTCCGTGGACGCAGGCCACCAGCTCGCGGCGGCTGCGGAGCTGGCGGAGATCGATGCGGCGAGCGCCTCGTTCCGCGCCCTGCGCGACGTGGCGCCGCCGGCAGCGCCGGTCCTCCGGATCAGCCGCGGCGCGCCGGACGACGAGTTCACCCGGGTGCAGCAGGCGCTCGATCGGGAAGCGACGGCAGCGGTGCGGGGCGCCACCCACCGGGTGATCCCCGGCGCCACCCACTTCAGCCTCGTTACCGAGGCGCATCACGCCAGGGCGGTGGCGGAGGCGATCACCGGCTGGCTCGCACGCTCGCTGCGGTGAATGCGACGCCGGAGCCGGACGTCCCCAGCGATCATGCGATCGCTGCTCGCCGTGCTCCTCGCCGCCGTCGTCCTTCCCGCCTGCGCCACCGCCCACGGTCGGGCGGTGGAGCGCGCCACCGCCGCAGCTGCCAGCGGCGATCTCGTCGCGGCGGCGCTGGCGTGGAAGGAGGCCTGCCACCTCGAGCCGGCGGATTGCCCCCGCGCCGCAGCGGCCCGGCGGGAGGCGGTGGCTGCAGCAGCGGCGCTGGCGGCCCCGCACTGCAGCGCCGGCGAGACGGGCGCCTGCGTCGAGGCGCTGCGCCCGGCCCGCGCCCTGGCCCCGGACGAGCCCGTCCTCGTCGGGCTCGCCGAGGAGGCGGCGCAGCTGCTCCGGGCGCGCTGCGGCGGCGGTGCCTCCCTGCAAGCGCTGGCCTGTGCCGAGCGCTGGCAGGGGGCACTCGCCGCCCCCGCCAACGACCGCGCCCTCGCGGCGTGGCGCACCACCCTCGCCGCCGACTTCCGGCAGCGGGCGGCTGGTCTCGACGGGCCCGCAGCGGACGCGCTCCTCCTCGGCGCAGCCGCCTGCCTCGCCGGCGATGGGAGCGACCACGAGGCGGCAGCCGCCGCAGCGTCGGCCTTCGACCGGACGATCGCCCGGAAACTGGCGGTCACGTGGCGGGTGGAGGCCGTGCCGCCGCAGCTCCGCTGCGAGTCGCTGGTCGTGAACCTCCCGGTGCGCTGCGCGATGGGCGGCCTCGTGCTGCAGGTCGAGGGGCGCCTCGACGAGCCCGAGCACCAGCGCGCGAGCGCCGTCGTTCCGGTGGAGTGGATCGCCGGCACACGGCACGTGCCCAACCCGGCGTACGACGCAGCTGCCAACCGCGTCCTCCTCCTCGAGGACGCCCTGCGCCACGCGGAGGAGGAGCTGGTGGTGGCCCGCAGCGAATGCGAGGGCGCCGAGCGGGCGTGGCGCGACGCGGGCAGCTGCCTCTCCTGCCCTGCGTGGAATTGGCGCGAGACCGCCTGCGACCTGAAGCACGACTACGAGTCGATCTCCCGCGACCGGAGCTTCGAGCTCTCGAACGCGCGATCGGCGCTCCACGCCACCCCGCCCCACCTCGAGGAGGAGGTCCGGCTGCACGGCAGCGTCGAGCAGCTCCACCACCGCTGGAACGCCCGGTGGACGGTGCGCCTCGCCCTCGGCGCGAGGCAGCGCTCCCTCGGCGGCATCGCCGTGCACGAGGACGTGGAGCATCCGGCCTTTCGCCCCGCTGCCCTCGCGGCGGATCCCCTCGAGCTGCCGCCCCACGATCTCGGCGCGGCGGAGCTCGCTGCAGCCACCACGGCAGCGGCGCGCGCCCTCGTCGGCGAGGCGCTCGCTGCGCAAGCAGCGGCACGGGAGGAAGCCTGCCCGCTCCCCGTACGCTACGAGGCGGGGTGGCTGCGCTGCAGGGCCGAGGTGGAGCGGCTCCGGGGCCTTTCGGTGGACGACGGTTCCTGGCTCGCCGAGGCCGCAGGCGGCGCGATCCGCTGCACGGCTCCTTCCGCACCGCAGCCTTAAGTTCGGCAGGATGGAGGTCCGCTACACGGATCAGGGGATCCACCTGCCGGCGATCGATCTCTGGCTCGATCCCGCGGAGGATTGCGCCACGGCCTGGCTCTCCCACGCCCACGCGGACCACGCCCGCGGCACCCACGGCACGGTGCTGGGCACACCGGAGACCCTCGGCATCTACGGGCTCCGCCACCGCGGCGCGCCGCTCGCCCCAGGGTCGCTCCAGCCCCTGCCCCATGGCGCCAGCCGCCAGGTCGGCAGGGCGACGATCAGCTCCATCCCCGCCAGCCACATCCTCGGCGCGGCGCAGCTCCTCGTGGAGCTGGACGGCGAGCGCCTGATCTACACCGGAGACATCAAGCTCCGCCCGCCCCTCTGCGGCGCCGAGACCAGGCTCACGCCCTGCGACCACCTGATCGTCGAGTCGACCTTCGGCCTGCCGATCTTCCACCTCCTCGGCGCCGAGGAGGCCCGGGAGCGGATCGTCGGCTTCGCGCGGCGCTGCCTCGACGAGGGCGAGACGCCGGTCTTCCTCGGCTACGCGCTGGGACGCGGCCAGGAGATCGCGCACGTCCTCTGCACGGCGGGGATCCCCACCGCGGTCCACGGCGCGATCGCCCGGCTGGTCCCCTTCTACGAGGCGGCGGGCTACACCTTCCCCGGCCTCGAGCCCTACGACCGCGACGCGACCGCCGGTCGCGCCCTGGTCGTGGTCCCCAGCTTCCGGAACGTGCTCGCTGCGAGCGGCAAGGGCTTCCGCTTCGCCTACGTCTCGGGGTGGGCGGCGATGGCCAACGCCAGGGCCCGGACCGGCGCAGAGGAGCTCGTCCCGTGGTCCGATCACGGCGACTTCGAGGAGCTCCTCGGCATCGTCGAGGGAAGCGGCGCCACCCGCGTCGACGTGGTCCACGGCTACGCCGAGGCCTTCGCCCGGATCCTCCGCCAGCGCGGCCACGACGCGCACGCGCCCCGGGAGGCTGCGGCGCGCACGGTCGAGACCGAGGAGGTCCCGTGAGCGGCGCCGATCTCGACGGCTTCGCCGCGGTCTGCGAGCAGGTGGCGGCCACCAACGCGCGAACGAGGAAGGTCGCCCTCGTCGCCGATTACCTCCGCTCCCTCACCGACGACGATCTCGCCAGGGCGGCGCTCTTCCTCACCGGCAGCGCCTTCCCCCGCCACGATCCCCGCCGCCTCTCCGCAGGCCACGCCACCCTGCGCGACGCGGTGATGGCGGTGACCGGTTGGGATCTCGAGACCGTGCGCCTCTCCCTGCGCGAGGTCGGCGACACCGCCGAGGGGATCGCGCTCCTCCTCGTCGGGCACGGTGCCGGCCTTCCCTTCCCACTTGCCGACGCGGAGGCGGCCTTCGAGCGCCTCGAACAGGCCCGCAAGACCGCGGAGAAGCGCGCCCTCCTCGAGGAGCGGATGCGGAGCGCGAGCCCGCAGGCGATCAAATATTTCCTCAAGGTGATCACCGGCGAGCTGCGCATCGGCCTGCAGGAGAAGCAGGTGGAGGAGGCGATCGCCGCTGCCACCGGCGCGTCGAAGCAGGCGGTGCGCGACGCCAACAACCGCGCCGGAGACATCGCCCGGGTCGCCCTCGCCGCGCGGCACGGCACGCTCGATCGGATCGAGGCGACGCTCTTCCACCCGATGGACTTCATGCTCGCCAAGCCGCTGGACTCCCTCGACGAGATCACCGATCCGGACGCCTGGTTCCTCGAGGACAAATTCGACGGCATCCGCGCACAGGCCCACGTCGAAGGCGGGCGCGTGCAGATCTTCTCCCGCGGCCTCGAGGAGGTGACCCACGCCTTCCCCGAGCTGGCTGTGGCCTTCGCGCGCCTCCCCGGCAGCGCGGTGATCGACGGTGAGATCCTCGGCTGGAAGGACGAGCGCGCGCTTCCTTTCGTCTTCTTCCAGCAGCGCCTCGCCCGCAAGAAGGTGAGCGAGCAGATGGTCCGCGAGATCCCGGTGGCCTTCGTCGCCTACGACCTGCTCTACGACGACGGCACGCTCCTCCTCGATCGCCCGCTGGAGGAACGGAGGCAGCGCCTCGCCACGCGCTTCGCCTCCGAGCGCCCGCCGCTCCTCCTCGCCGAGCAGCGAACCGCGGCGGACCTCGACGCCATCGACGCGATCTTCCACGAGGCCCGGAGCCGCGCGAACGAGGGGCTCGTGCTCAAGCACCGCGGCAGCCTATACGAGCCCGGGAGGCGCAGCGGCCTCTGGCGCAAGCTGAAGCGCCCCTTCGGCACGCTGGACGTGGTGGTCACCGCAGCGGAGCAGGGCCACGGGCGGCGCGCGGTGGTCCTCTCCGACTACACCTTCGCCGTGCGCGACGGCGCTCGCTTCGTCAACGTGGGCAAGGCCTACTCCGGCCTCACCGACGAAGAGATCCGCGCGCTCACCCGCGTCTTCCGCCGGATCCAGCTGCAGCGCTTCGGCCGCGTGCTGGTGGTGGAGCCGCAGGTGGTGCTCGAGGTCGCCTTCGACGGCGTGCAGAAGAGCGCGCGCCACAAGAGCGGCTTCGCCCTGCGTTTCCCCCGGATCCTCCGCTGGCGCCAGGACAAGACCCCGGAATCGATCGACACCCTGGACCGCGTGCGCGAGCTCTACGAGCACTCGCTGCAGATCCTCGAGGACGCAGCCTCGCCCCAGACCTAACCGCGCAGCAGCGCCGGCGCCGGGCCTGCGCGCAGCTCGCTCCCCGGCCCCTCCACCACCGCGGCAAGCAGGCGGGCGAAGATCCGCGGGTGGCGCGCGAGCTGCCGGATCACGCGGCGCCGTAGCGCCGGATGACGGGAGAGCTGGAGGAGCGCGCCGGTGATCCAGGCGTAGCGCCGGAAGGCGGCGGCGCTCTCCGCCTCCCATCCGGTGAGGGCGGCACCGCCGTGCACCACCGCAGCGGGCAGCACGGCACCGAGCCCTGCCGCCTGCCCGAAGGCGAGCGTCAGCCCCTCGCCGCTCAAGGCGTCGACGTAGCCCGCCGCATCACCCACCAGCGCCACCCTGCCTGCGACCCGCCCCAGCACGCGGCGGTGGAGCGGCCCTGCCCCGCGATCCTCACTCTCCTGCACGGCGCCGGCGAGGGCGGCCCGCAGCGCGGGAAATCGCTCGAGGAGGCGGTCGAAGCGCTGCGGCCCGATCCGCCCCTCGTCCCAGAGGAAGGCGATCCCCACCCGCCGCGGTCCCGCCGGCGTGACGTAGGCCTCCACGCCGTCGGCCCAGTGCACTTCGACGTGGTCGCTCCAGGGCTGCACCACGTAGTGGCGACGCACGCCGAAGCGCCGGCGGCGCACCGGCGCTCCCTCGAGCCCGGCGGCACGCCGGATCGGAGAGGTGAGCCCATCGGCAGCGACGAGGAAGCGCGCGTGGACCGGGCCACCGTCGGTATCCAACATCACCCCGTCCGGCCCGAGATGGACGCCGTGGACCCCGTTGCCATGCTGGAGCGAGGCGCCCGCTGCCCGGGCCCGCAGGGTGAGCGCCTGCGCCAGGGCGAGACGTCGCACGCCGAGCCCCCAGCCCCGGGGAAAACGGGCAGCGGCCCCGGTGCCGTCCTCCTGCAGGTAGCGGATGCCCACGAAGGGCGCGCAGCCGTCGGGCGGAACGAGCACCGCTGCGCCGAGGGCCTCGAGGGCGCGCACGCCGGCAGGCATCAGCCCCTCGCCGCACGCCTTGTCGGGTGGGCCGCTCCGCCGCTCGAGCACCAGCGTCGAGAGCCCCTTGCCCGCTGCCTCGATCGCCACCGCGAGACCCGCAGGTCCTCCGCCCACGATCGCCACGTCGACCATCACGCCCGGAACCTGCTGCGGACGAAGGCGAGCTGCGAGCGCACCACCGCAGAGGCGAGGCGCAGGGGCGTCACCGGCGCGGGCGGGAGCAGCTCTCCAGCCAGCCACTGCCGCCGTGCCTCGCCGCGGCGGAGCTTGCCGCTCGAGGTCCTGGGCAACGTTCCCGGCGAAAGCTCCACCACCGCATGCGCCCGGATGCCGGTGGCCTCCAGCACCGCTGCCCGCACCCGCTCCCCGAGGCCGCTCGATGGGCCGCTCACCTCGACGAGCAGCGCCAACTCCTCGCCCTCCCCGCCGTCGGGAACGAAACCGACCGCCACCGCGCAGCCCGTCCGCACGCCCTCCACGGCGTCGAGGCATTCCTCGAAGGCCTGCGGCGCGTGGTTGGCGCCGCGGAGAACGATCACGTCCTTGGCCCTGCCGCTGACGAAGAGCTCCCCGCCCTGCACGAAGCCGAGGTCGCCGGTGTCGAGCCAGCCGCCCTGCAGCGCCTCTGCGGTCGCGTCCGGGCGCTCGAAATATCCCGCCATCACCGAGGGGCTGCGCACGTGGATCCGCCCCACCTCGCCCAGCGGCAGCACGGCGCCGTCCTCACCCCGGACCTCCACCGCGGTGCCGGGAACGGGCACGCCCACCGAGACCACCTCCCTGCCGTCCCGTTCCGCCGTGGCGAACCCGCCGCCGGGCCGCGAGAAGGTCACCGCCAGCGATGCCTCGGAGAGCCCGTAGACCGGCAGGAGCGCGGAGGGATCGAAGCCGAAGGGAGCGAAGCGCTCGGCGAAGCGGCGCAGCACCCCGGCGGCGATCGGCTCGGCGCCATTCAGGGCGAGGCGCCAGGAGGAGAGATCGAGTCCCCGGAGATCCTCATCGCGCACCCGCCGCAGGCAGAGGCCGAAGGCGAAGTTGGGTGCGGGAGAGACGGTGGCCCGCTTCTTCGCCACCGCCCGCAGCCAGAGCGCGGGCCTGGCGAGGAAGAGCTCCGGCGGGATCAGGGTGAGCGGTCCCGGATGGGCCACCGCCAGGAGCAGGCAGCCGATCAAACCCATGTCGTGGTAGAGCGGCAGCCACGAGACGCCGGCCTGGCGCACCGGGCCCTCCTCCGGCAGGTAGGAGTCGATCGCCGCCACGTTGGCGAGCACGTTCTCGTGGCGGAGCGCCACCGGCTTCGGATCGACCGTGGTCCCGGAGGAGAATTGGATCACCGCCAGCTCGGCTTCGCGGCCGGGCAGGTCGAGGGCCCCACCAAGCTCGAGATCCTCCACCGCCACGCAGCCGAGCGGCGGCCGCGCGAGGGCGGTGGCTTCGCCGAGGAGCCGGCGGATCCGCCGATCGCTGAGGAGGAGCACCGCCCCGCAGGCGCGGAGCATGCGCGCGGTCCGCTCGTGGTATTCGCCGAGGCGGCCGAGGCGCAGCGGCGGGTAGAGGGGCACGGGCACCGCCCCGGCGAGGAGCGTGCCGAAGAAGGCGTCGGGGAAGGCCGGCGAGGTGGGCAGGATCATCGCCACCCGATCGCCGGGCCGCACCCCCAGCCGTGCGAGGGCGCCGGCGACGTGGCAGGCCCTGCGGTGGACCTCCCGCCAGGGGATCACCGTCTCCCGCTCGGCGGCGTCCCAGAAGGTGAGGCCCGTATCGCTTCCGGCCGCTGCGCGCAGCGCCTCCTGGACGGTGCGATGGCGCTGCGGCGGCAGCGCCCTTCCCTCGAGGCGGGCGGGGATCACGAGGCACCTCCGTCCCTGCGCCGGCAGACGAGCCGCACCAGGTCGGCGACGGTGCGGATCTCACCGGCGTCCTCCTCGGCGAGCGCGATCCGGAAGCGGTTCTCGAGCCCCACCACCAGGGTGAGGAGCTGCACCGAATCGAGTTGCAGATCCCGCGCGAGCTCGTCATCCATACCGACCGTCTCCTTGCGTCCCAGCTCGTCGGCGAAGATCCGCCGCACCTCGGCGAGGACCTCCGCCTCCCCGTCCACCGCAGCCGTCCGTCTCAAGATTTCCCTCCGGGAAGGAAGCGCGGCCGCTCCGCAAAGGCCGCTCGGTATGCAGCGCCGAGCGCCGCCTCCTCGGTGCGGATCCGCACGTAGAGCAGCACCGCATTGGCTGCCGAGAAGAGGAGCGCCGTGATCCAGGCACCGTGGATCAGCGGCACGAAGAGGATCTCCAGCACCACCGCCACGTAGTTCGGGTGGCGCACGAAGCGGTAGGGGCCGGAGGTCACCGGCGCCTCGCCCGGCACCACGATCACCCGTACGTTCCAGCGCGGACCCAGGGTGCCTATCGCCCAGTAGCGCAGCGCCTGGGCGAGGATCGCGACGCCGAAGGCGAAGGTGCCGAGTGCGCCGGGAAAGCGCCGCTCGAAGAGCACGACCTCCGCCGCGCAAGCGAAGAGGAATGCCGTGTGGAGGAGAGCCATCGCGCGGAAGTGGCGCTGCCCCACCTCGACGCCGCCGTCGGCGAGCGAGCGCGCGGCGTTGCGCCGCGAAAGCACGAGCTCGCCGATCCGCTCCACGCCGAGGAGGAGGAGGAAGCCGAGGTAGAGGTTCACCATCGCAGCAGCACCAGCTCCGAGCAGAAGCCCGGCCCCATGGCGAGGAGGAGCCCGAAGTCGCCTGGTGCAGCGCCCGCTTCCGCGAGGGTGTCGCCCAAGACGAAGAGCACCGAGGCGGAGGAGAGGTTCCCGACCGCTTCGAGGGAGCGCCAGGTGCGGGCGAAGGCCTCGCGGGGCTGCTCGAGGCTCTCGGCGAAGGCCTCGAGGACCTTCGGGCCGCCGGGGTGGCAGATCCAGTGGGCGATGTCCCCGCGCTGCAGGCCGTGGCCTGCGAGGAAGGCGTCGACGTCCCCGCGGATCCGCTCGCGCACGAGATTCGGCACCTGCGCCGAGAGCACCACCTGGAAGCCGGATTCGACCACGTTCCAGCCCATCACCCACTCGGTGTCCGGGTAGAAGACCGAGCGCGTCGCCACCACCTGCGGTCCATGCTGCACTCGGTCCGCGCCGCCGAGGACCACGGCGGCGGCGCCGTCGCCGAAGAGGCCCGAGGCGATGATGTTGGGGATGGAGAGATCCTCCCGCTGCAGGGTGAGCGAGCAGAGTTCCACCGAAAGGAGCAGGGCGATCTCGCCGGGGGCGCCGCGGAGCGTGTCGCTGGCCCGGGCCACACCTGCAGCGCCTGCCACGCAGCCGAGGCCGAACATCGGCGTGCGCTTCACGTCGGGGCGCAGGCCCAGCCGGTTCACCAGCCTGGCGTCGATGCTGGGCGCGGCGATGCCGGTGACGGTGGTGAAGAAGATCTGGTCGACGTCCGCGGCGCGGAGGCCCGCAGCGGCCAGCGCCCGCTCGATCGCGTCGGCGCCGAGGGAGACGGCGCACTCGGTCCAGGCGCGATTCGCCTCGGCGAAGCTCCGGATCCCCTCGTAGGCGTCGATGGGCAGCGCCAGGTGCCTGCCGGAGACGCGGACCGATCGATGCAGCTGCTCGAGGCGGTCGAGGTTGAAGTGCTGCCGCGCCCAAAGCTTGCGGAAGGCGGCGATCAGCTGCTCCTGATCCGCGTAATGGGGCGGCAGGGCCTGCCCTACGGTGAGGATCCCGGGGTGCGGCACGAAGGTCTCCGTTCGAGCGGGTGCGTTCCCATCCTCTGGGGATCGGCCCCCGGCACCGCAACGGAAAGGCGTGGGCCCCCCAGCCCCGGAGGGGGGTTCGGTGCTGGCCACGCACGTTCGAGCGCCCCGCGCCATCGACCAGTTGCCCGATGGCCGGGGCCCTACGCCCCTAAACGCAAAGGGCGGCCCATGGCCGCCCCTGCTCTTCGATTCGATACGTTCGCGCCCGCGTCAGGTCGACGGCTGCGCCGGCTCGCTCACCGTCTCGAGCACCTCGCCGGCGAAATCCTCGTCCTCGCCCTCGACCGCCAGGTCGCCGAGCGAAAGGATGCCGACCAGCCGCTTGTTGCGGTCCACGACCGCGAGGCGGCGCACTTTGTTCTCCTGCATGATGCGGCCGGCTTCCTCGACGTCGCTGTCCTCGTAGCACCAGATGATCTTGTCGGTCATCACGTCGGCCACGGTGCAGCTCGACGGGTCCTGACCCTCCGCCACCGCGCGCACCACGATGTCGCGATCGGTGACGAAGCCCCGGAGGCGATCGCCGTCGCAGACCGGGATGCCGCCCACGTCGAGGTTCTTCATCATCCGCGCCGCGTCGCGGGCCGTGGCGTCCGGTGCGATGACCTGCACGTTGCGGGTCATGATCTCCTTCAACTCCATGGCGCAATCCTCCTTCCGCCGGGGCGCTCGCTACGCCTTCCGCTGCGGGTTCGTCCACCCCGGAAAGGTGGGGAGGGGGAGAAGTTCTGTCCACCGGCGGACGCTCGTCCCCGGCGCAGCGATCAGGCCGTCGGAGCCCGCTCGCGCTCTTCTTCGAGCACGCGGCGGATCGCCGCCTCGGTGGCGACGTCCGCACGGAGGCCCGCCTGCCTGTGGCGCAGCCTGCCGTCCGCGTCGAAGAGGAAGTAGCTGGGGACGAAGGTCGCGCCGAAGCGCCGGGTGATCGGCGCACCCACGCCGTCGTAGGCGATCGGGTGGCGGAGCCCCTCTTCCTCGGCCACGCGCCTGGCCTCCTCGTCCCGCTGCTCGGGGCTCGAGCGGGCGTGGAGCCCGACGATCTGCAGCCCCTGCGGCCCGAACTCCGCCGCCCAGCGGAGGAGCGAGGGGGCCTGCTCCCTGCACGCGGTGCAGGCCTGCGACCAGATGTGGATCAGCGTCGGCCGCCCGCGCAGCGCCTCGGGCTCCAGGGGCCCGCCAGCGCTCCAGCTGCTTGCGCCTTCGAACGACGGGATGGAATCGTAGAGGTGCATGCGGCACACAGCTTGTGCACGCAAACGAGGAGACGCCCGATGGTGACGATCACCTACTGCACCGCTTGAGGCTACGAGGTGCGAGCCGTCCGTGCGGCGGCCTATCTGAAGGAAGAGCTCGGCGTCGTGGCCCGGTTGCAGAAGGGCGCCGGCGGCATCTTCACCGTGGACGTGGACGGCATGGTCGTGGCGGCCAAACACGTCGGCGGCTTTCCCACCGACGACGAGATCGTCCACGCGGTGGCGGAGGTGCTGCCCAAATAGCCGAGCAGCAGGTGGGGCGGCTGCTGGCCGCCCCGCCGCATTTCAAGCCGGCGTCCACTCCATCGCCCCGTCGGGCAGGAAGTAGACGATGAGCATCCGGCCCCCGGTGACGGTGGGCACGTGCCTGCTGCCAGGCGGCATCACCACGAAGCCCGCGGGCCTGCCCTCGAAGCGCGGGTCGCCGCTCCTCGCGAAGCAGAGGCTCACCTCACCCTTCGGGTGGAGGTGCTCGAGCGCCGGCCCCTCCATCTCCACTGCGTCGATGCTCACGCCTGCCGTCTGGTCGGAGGGCTTCGCCACCCTGCCGAAGAAGACGCCGGGACCGCCGCTCTTCGGGCAGAGCCAGCCTGCCTCGAAGGCCGACGAGAGCAGCGCGCCGATCTCCTGCAGCGCCCCGGGCGAGACGCTCTGCGCGAGGGCCGCCTCCGCTTCCGCAGGACGGCTCAAGTCGAGCGAAGCCACCGTGCGGCAAATCGGCTGCAGGGCGGCGAGGACGTTTTCGTTGGTGGGCTCCATCACTGGCTCCTCGTCGAAGAAGGTCTACCGGCGGAACCGGTCGGTGGCGGAGACGAGCTCGTGGACGATCCCCGCCTCCATCGCCGAGTGGCCCGCGTCCGGCACCACCCGCAGGTCCGCCTCGGGCCAGGCCTTGTGCAGCGCCCAGGCGGTCTCCATCGGGCAGACCACGTCGTAGCGCCCCTGCACGATCACCGCGGGCACCTGGCGGATCCGCTCGACGCCGCGGAGCAGCTGGTCCTCGGTCTCGAAGAAGCCCTTGTTCACGAAGTAGTGGCACTCGATCCGGGCAAACGCGATGGCGAATTCGTCGCCGCCGGTCTTGGCGATGAGCTCGGGATCCGGCAGCAGCCTGCTCGTGCTCCCCTCCCAGACGCTCCAGGCCTTCGCGGCCTCCTGCCGCACGGCGGGATCCTCGGCGGTGAGGCGGCGGTGGTAGGCGTGGAGCAGATCGCCGCGCTCCGCCTCCGGGATCGGGGCGACGTAGCCCTCCCAGGCGTCGGGGAAGATCGCGCTGGCGCCGCGCTGGTAGAACCAGTCGATCTCCTGCTTGCGGAGCAGGAAGGTCCCGCGGAGCACCAGCTCGCTCACCCGCGCCGGATGCGTCTCCGCGTAGGCGAGCGCCAGGGTGCTGCCCCAGGAGCCGCCGAAGACCTGCCACTTCTCGATGCCGAGGTGCTCGCGGATCCGCTCCATGTCGGCAACGAGATCCCAGGTGGTGTTGGCCTCGAGGGAGGCGTGGGGCGTGCTCTTGCCGCAGCCGCGCTGATCGAAGAGGACGATCCGGTAGGCGGACGGATCGAAGAAGCGCCGGACCTTCGGGTCGGTGCCGCCACCGGGGCCGCCGTGGACGAAGACCACCGGCTTGCCCTGCGGGTTGCCGGACTCCTCGAAGTAGATCTCGTGCACGTCCGAGACGCGCAGCCTGCCGGTGTTGAAGGGCTCGACCGGCGGGTAGAGGGTGCGACGGGTGCTGGCGACTTCCATGGGAACCTCCGAAGGACGCGAACCCTACCACGGGCCTCCGACATCGGTGGTAGCCTGCGCGCCGTGTTCGAAGCGGCGCTGCAGGAGCTGGTGGCGGAGACGGGGGCGGAGCTCGCCCTCTTCTGCGACTACGAAGGTGAATCGATCGCGGTCGTGGCGCCCGGATGCGATCCCTTCGAGGCCCGCGTCCTCGGCGCGCAGCAGGCGCCGCTGGTGCTGCAGCTGCAGCGCGTCGCCAGGCAGAGCGGCCAGAGCGAGCGGCTCTCCCTCTCCTGCGTGGCGGAGCAGCGCGTGCTGCTGATCGAGGCGCTCCCCGGCGGCTACTACCTGGTGGCGGCCCTGGCGCCGAGCCCCACGTGGCAGCGGGCTGCGGGCCCGCTGCGCCGGCTCGCCGCGCGCTTCGCCGCCGAGCTCTAGGCGGCCCGCCGCACTTCCTCCCCGGACTCCATCCGCGCCTTCTCCGCGGCGATGAGCGCCCGCACGTGCTCGCGCAGCGCCGCCACGTCGCCGCCGAAGGGCGCCGGGTCGACGGCGTCGAGCACGTGCACCCGGCAAGCGGCGCTGCGGCGGATCACGAGGCCATGCTTGGGCAGGGTGTCGGCGGTGCCGGTGATCGCGATCGGGATCACCGGGCAGCCCTTCGCCGCCGCGAGGCGGAAGGCGCCGTCCTTGAACGGCAGCAGGTTGCCATCCGGCGAGCGCGTCCCCTCGGGGAAGAGCAGCACCGGCACGCCGCGCTCGAGCCACGTCTCGCAGGCCGCCATCATCTTCGCGATGCTCCCCTTGTCGCCGCGCTGCAGCGGCACGTAGCGGTTGAGGCGCATGTTCCAGCCGAGGAAGGGCGCCCGGAAGACGCTCGCCTTCGAGACCCACTTGAAGGGGCGGTAGAGGCCGAAGAGCACGAGGATGTCGCCGAGGCTCTGGTGGTTGGCGACGATCACCGCGGCGCTGCGCCACGGCAGCTTCTCCCGCCCCTGCACGTGGAGCCGCCAGGTCGGGTTGACCCAGAAGTAGAGCTGCGCCCACGCACAGGAGAAGAGGTGCTGCACCCTGCCCTTCGGATCGAAGGGCAGCGTCACCAGGAAGATCACGAGCGCCACGCAGAAGAGGAGCGCGGAGCTGATCGCGAAGAAGATCCAGAAGAGCAGCGAGAAGATGGCCCGCACGACGGCCTCCCTTGCGCGGCAGACGACCGCATCCTGTCGCGCCACCGCGGCGATGTCGACGGATCTATGCGCCGTCCCGCCCGAGGAGACCGCCCACCAGGGCGTCGACGATCGCCCGCGCGGCGCTGCGATCCGGATCGAGGGTGGGGTTGTAGATGGTCACCGTGATCCCCAGCAGGTGCGCCCGCTCGCGGGTCCGGCGCAGCACCGTGGCTACCTCACCCGGCAGCAACCCGCCCGGCGTGCGGTAGTCGACCGCCGGCACGACGTCGTCCGCGAAGACGTCGCAGTCGAGGTGGATCCAGACGCCGGCGGTACCGGCCACGCCGTCCAGCGCCCTGTCGACGGCGGTGTCGAGGCCGCCCCGCCGGATCGCCGGCAGATCGAACGCGCGGATCCCGCTCGCCGCGAAGGCGCGATCCTCGGCCTCGGCGTCGAAATCCCTGCGCCCCAGCGCGACGACGTCGTCGGGCACGAAGTAGGGAGCGAGCCCCTCGATGTCGCCCACCACCGGCGGGCCGTGGCCGGTGACGATGGCGAGGTCCGTGTCGGAGAGCTCGCCGGTCGGTGAAGCGGTTGGCGGGGTGAAGTCCACGTGGGCGTCGAGGAAGAGCAGCCCGTGGCGCCCCAGCCGGCGCAGCGCCAGCGCCGCACCGACGAGCACGCTGTCGTCGCCGCCGAGCACCAGCGGCACGGCGCCACCCTCCAGCAGCGGCACCAGCGCATCCGCGAGCCGCCGCGCGTGCGCCGCGACCTCGGGCCCGTTGCAGAGGCCGGTCGCCGGGTCGCGCGTCCACGAGGGCGCCGCCTCCACCCGCCCCACCACCGCCGCGCCCAGCCTGGTGGCGAGCCCCCCCTCGAGCAGCACGTCGCCTGCCAGCGCGACGCCGCTGGAACGGAGGCCGAGATGCGTCGGCGCCTGGAGGACGACGTAGCGCCCTGTGGGGCGCTCCAACGCAAAGGAACTTGCGCGCGGAGCGCGCCTTTTGTCCGCTTGGTCCCGCGCCAGCGGGGCCGAGTGGGCAAGATACGAGCGCATCGCGGTTCAGCGCTTCAGTTTCGCGAAGGGGTTGTTGAAGGGCGCCGCGGGCTTCACCTGCTGCTGCTGCTGCTGCTGCTGCTGCTGCTGCTGCTGCGCCGGCGGCCTCCCGCCCCTTTCCCGCTCACGCGCAGGCGCCCCGCCACCGGCTCCCTGCCCGCCCTCCGAGAGCGCCTTGACGCTCAAGGCGAGCCGCTTCCGCACGAGGTCCACGTCCACCACCTTCACGGTGAGCTTGTCGCCGACCTTCACCACCTCCGCCGGATCCTTCACGAAGCGGGTGGAGAGCTGGGAGACGTGGACGAGGCCGTCCTGGTGCACGCCGACGTCGACGAAGGCGCCGAAGGCGGTGACGTTGGTCACCACCCCCTGCAGCACCATGCCCTCGCGCACGTCCTCGAGCTTCTGCAGATCGGAGCGGAACGCAGGCGGCTCGAAGTCGCCGCGGGGATCGCGCCCCGGCTTCTCCAGCTCGGCGAGGATGTCCTTGAGCGTGGGCTCGCCGAGATCCCCCGAGACGTAGCGGCGCCAGTCGATCCGCCGCACCAGCGCCGGATTTCCCACCAGCTCGGCGAGGGGCACGCCGAGATCCTTCGCCATCTGCTCCACCACCGCGTAGCGCTCCGGGTGGACGGCGCTGTCGTCGAGGGGGTGTTTGCCGCGGATGCGCAGGAAGCCCGCCGCCTGCTCGAAGGCCTTCGGCCCCAGCCCCTTCACCTTCTTCAGCTCCGTGCGTTTGCCGAAGGGGCCGTTCTCGTCGCGCCACGCGACGATCGAGCGGGCGAGCTTCGGCCCCACGCCGGAGACGTGCTCGAGGAGTTGCGGCGAGGCGCTGTTGGCGTCGACCCCCACCGCGTTCACGGTGGTGTCCACCGTCTCGCCGAGCTTCTTCTTGAGCAGCGCCTGATCGACGTCGTGCTGGTACTGGCCGACGCCGATGCTCTTCGGATCGATCTTCACCAGCTCCGCCATCGGATCCTGCAGGCGCCTGCCGATCGAGACCGCGCCGCGCAGGCTCACGTCGAGCGAGGGGAACTCCTCCCGCGCCACCTCGGAGGCGGAGTAGATCGACGCCCCCTGCTCGCTCACCGAGACCACCGGCGAGCCCGCACCGATCTCCTTCAGCACCTCCCGCACGAAGCCCTCGGCCTCGCGGCTGCCGGTGCCGTTGCCCACCGCCACCAGATCGGGCCGATGCTTCTGCACGATCGCCGCGAACGCCCGCGCCGCTGCGGCCCGCTCGCCGGCGCCGCGCTCGGTGTAGAGCGTCGCCGTCTCCAGCAGCCTGCCGGTCTCGTCGAGCATCGCGAGCTTCACGCCGGTGCGCAGGCCCGGGTCGAGGGCCACCACCCGCTTGCCCGCAGCAGGCGGCGCGAGGAGCAGGTTCTTCAGGTTGGATCCGAAGACCTCGATCGCCTCGCGATCGGCGCGGTCCTTGAGCTCGTTCCGCAGCTCGCTCTCGAGCGAAGGCGCGAGCAGGCGCTCCCAGCCGTCCTGCGCCGCTGCGGCGAGCTGCGCGGCGGCCTTGGTGCCCCGGTTCTTCACCACGCTGCCGTGGACGCGCCCGAGGATCTCCTCGTCGGGGAAGGCGAGCTTCACTTTCAGCACGCCCTCCGCCTCGCCGCGGAAGATGGCGAGGACGCGGTGGGACGGCGCCTTCGCCAGCGGCTCCTCGTGGTCGTACCAGCTCTCGAAGCGGGTGCGCTCGTCACGCTTCTTCGGCGCCACGTCGGAGCGCAGCCCGCCCCGCTCCCTGGCGATCGAGCGGGCGGCTGCGCGAATCGATGCATCTTCCGCGATCCGCTCGGCAAGGATGTCCCGCGCGCCCGCGAGCGCCGCCTCCAGGTCGGCGACGCCCTTCCCCTCGTCGACGAAGGCCGCCGCCTCGGCCGCGGGATCGAGCCGCGGGTCCTGCGACCAGATCCGGTCGGCGAGGGGCTCCAGCCCCTTCTCGCGCGCCATGGTGGCGCGGGTGCGGCGCTTCGGCCGGTAGGGCAGGTAGAGATCCTCGAGCTCGGTGCGCGACGAGGCCCGCTCGATCCGGGCCCGTAGCTCCGGGGTGAGCTTGCCCTGCTCGTCGACGCTGCGGAGGATCGCCTCCCGCCTGTCCTCCAGCTCACCGAGGGAGCCGGCCCTGTCGAGGACCGCCTGGATCTGCACCTCGTCGAGGCCGCCGGTTGCCTCCTTGCGGTAGCGGGCGAGGAAGGGAACGGTGGCACCCTCTTCGTGCAAATCGAGGGTGCGCTCCACCTGCGCGGGACGCAGGCCGAGCTCGCGGGAGATGACGTCGACGAAGCGCTTCATTGCGCCGCAATCTACACCCTTCCCGCCGGTGCGGAAGCCACGGCAGCCGGGCGGAATGCGGACACGCCCGGCGGCCACCGAGCAACTTCCGGTGGGCCTCGCCGGGCGTCGTCCTTCCCGCTGGGGGCGGGAAACGATGGGGCTGCCCATCCAACCGACAGCCTCGGAGGACCGGCAGCTCCTGTCTTGCTGCCGCCTCCACCCATCGAGTAGGCGCAGCCCGCTGCTGCGCAAGCGCGCCTTCCTACGATTCCTGCCGCCAGCCGAGCCGCGACGCGATCTCGTCCGGCGCGAGCTCCCGCACCTGCCCCTCGGGCACGTCGAGGACGAGCTCGCCCACCGCCTCGCGGTGCAGCGCGCGCACCGGCAGACCCACCGCCGCGAGCATACGCTTCACCTGGTGGTTGCGCCCCTCGGTGATGGTGAGCTCCACCTCGCCTGGCCCCCGGGCCACCGCCACCGCAGGCCGGGTGGGCCCGTCGTCGAGGGTGATCCCGCGGCGCAGCGGCTCGAGCCGCTCGTCGTCCACCCGCCCCTGCACCAGCGCCAGGTAGCGCTTGGGCAGGTGGCTCTCGGGCCTCGTCGCGTGGGCCACGAAGCGCTCGTCGTTGGTGAAGAGGAGGAGCCCGGTGGTGTTGCGATCGAGGCGCCCCACCGCGTGCCAGCCGTAGCGCTCGAGCCCCGGCGGCAGCACCGCGGCGAGGCGCTCGAAGACGGTGCCGCCCCCTTCCGGATCGACGGTGGAGGTGACCACCCCCGCCGGCTTGTGGAAGAGGAGCACGCGGGTCGCCGCCTGCAGCGCGAGCCGCCTGCCGTCGAGCCGGATCTCGTCGCCGGCGCGCACCACCGCCATCGGCTCCCGGACCACCTCGCCGTTCTTGCTGACGCGGCCGGCCCGAATTGCTACCTGCGCTTCCGCCTGGGGCATGTGGCCGGAGCGGGCGAGGGCGCGGGTGAGCCAGTCCGGCTTCTCCCCGGGGGCGAAGCCGGCGTCGGAGGCCCGCGCCGCCTGCAGCCATTTCGGCGTGCGCTTGCGGCTCACGCGTGGGTTCGGAAGACGTAGTCCCAGAGCGGGCTCGAGACGCCGAAGCGCTTCTCCTGGAACTTCTTGTTGAAGTGGTGGCTGGCGTGGTGCCCCTGCAGCTTGCGGAGCCAGCGGTTCTTCGGCCTGCCGTGGTGCACGTAGTAGTGGGTCAGGTCGTAGATCATGTAGCCCAGCGTGAAGCCGCCGTGGAACGCCCAGCCGCCATCGCCGAGCAGCGCCGTCCAGAGCAGGGTGAAGAGCACGAAGAGCGGCACGCTCGCGCCGGGCGGGAGCACCAGCCGGTATTTGTCGTGGGGCCAGTGGTGGTGCACGCCGTGGACGAGGAAGTGGAAGCGCTCGCCCCAGGTGCCACCGGGGATCCAGTGGAAGAGGGTCCGGTGGAGCCAGTATTCCGCCAGGGTCCACGCCAACAGGCCGGCGAAGGCCAGGGCCGCGGTTGTCCCGATCCCGTTGCCGTGCTGCAGGCTCTCCCAGAGCAGCCAGGCCACCGCCGGCACGAAGACGATCGGGACGAAGGCAAAATGGGTCCGCGACACGGCGTCGAGGAGATCGCTCTCGAACATCCGCGGCGAATCGGGACCGGCCCAGGGTCGGTACATGCGTCTTCCTCCAGAAGCAGACGCCCCCGCGCAAGGCGGGGAGATACTGCACATTGGTGGCAGACCCATGGCAGGCGCGACCGCTTGCGCCCTGCCCGGGGCGGCCTCGGCGGCCTTCCTAACGACGGCCGAGGCCAGGCGCAACGCGAATGACGCAGCCGGTCGAAGGGGCGGGGGGCCCTGCACCGGGGGTGCCCCGGCGCAGGGGGTGTGCCGCTACTGCTTCGCTGCGGCCTTGCCGCCGGGCTGCAGTTCCTCGAGGAGCCGCTGCGCGCCGTAGACGGTCCGGAGCGCCTCGAGGATCCCCTCGCTGTGGACGGAGACCGCGCGGTTCACCGACTCGTCGAAGCCGTACTCACCGCCGAGGGACTGGATATTGCCGTCGAAGATCAGGCCGACGATCTCGCCCTCCCGGTTGATCACCGGCGAGCCGGAATTGCCGCCGATGATGTCGTTGGTCGAGGCGAAGTTGTAGGGCGTGGCGAGATCCAGCTTCGGCTTCGCCCGCAGCCACGAGGGGGGCAGCTCGTAGGGATCCGCGCCGGTGGCCCGCTCGTAGAGGCCGGCGAAGGTGGTGATCGGCTCGACCTGCCTGCCGTTCTCCTCCCAGCCCTTCACCTGGCCGAAGGAGAGGCGCAGGGTGAAGGTGGCATCGGGATAGGTGCTGGTGCCGTAGGCCTCGAAGCGGGCCTTCGCGATGGTCTCGCCGGCGCGGATGTCGATCGACTCGATCTGCTCCTCGTACTGCTTGCGGAGCGCCCGGGCCTGCGGATCGATGCGCCGGGCGAGCTCGATCATCGGATCGTTCGAGGCGGCGACCGCCTTCTTCCCGCCCTCGAAGAGCTGCTTGCGGAGCTTCGGATCGCCAAGCTTCGATCCCTGCACCAGCTTCTGCGCCAGCGACTCCGGCGACTCCTTGCCGAGCACGCTCTTGACGAAGGGGTGGTCGGTGCCGAGGGCCTCGCGGAGCTTGGTGAGCGAGTAGGTCAGCTTGAGCTCCTCGAGCTCGGGGTAGACCGGCGCCTCGCTGAAGAGCTGCGCCTGCAGCGCGGGGATCCGCGCGTCGGTGTACTCGGGGAGCCGCTGGTCGTTGGGCCTGGGCAGCTCCTCCGTCGCACGCACCAGCTGCCTGGCGAAGCCGAAGAGATCGGACTGGAAGCCCCAGGTGGTCGAGCGGCCCGGGCTCTCGATGTAGAGGAGCTCCTCGTAGATCGGCCGGAGCTTCGCCTGCGCCTCGGCCATGTCGGTCCAGGCCTGCGCGTACTGCTTCTTCCGCTCCGGGCTCGCATCCGCCCAGGCGCGGAGCTTGCGTTCCTGCTCGCGCTTGCTCTCCATCAGCGTCGGATCGAGGAGCGCCTCGTGCCTGCCGCGCAGCGCCTTCACCGCGTTCTCGACCCCGAAGAGATCGGTCTTGGCGATGCGCTTCTGCTCGGGCCCGCGGCGACCGAACTCGGTGAGCACGCCGCGGAGCTCGGCGAGGTAGAGCAGCCGCTGCGGCAGCACCATGTCCCGCTCGAACTCCAGCTCGGAGATGGTGAGCAGGCGGGAGGTGCGGCCCGGGTGGCCGGAGGTGAAGGTGAGGTCGCCCGCCTTCACGCCGCCGTCCGACCAGGCGAAGAAGTTCTCCATCTGCGCCGGCTTGCCGTCCCGGTAGACGCGCAGGAAGGTGGCGTCGAGGTTGTAGCGGGGGAACATGAAGTTGTCGGGGTCGCCGCCGAAGAAGGCGATGTCCAGCTCCGGCGCCCAGACCAGGCGCACGTCCTGGAAGCGGCGGTATTTGTAGAGCGAGTACTGGCCGCCGTTGTAGAGCGTGACCACGTCGCAGCGCAGCTCGGCGCTGGTAGCGCAGGCCTTCTCGATCTTCGACTTCTCCGCCTTGAGCGCCTCGGAATATCCGGCGCCGGTCTTGCCCTTCGTCGCCTTGGCGATCCGCGCGGTGACGTCGCGGATCTCGACGAGCTGGTTGACCTCCATCGCCGGGCACTGCTTCTCCTCGGCGAGGCTCTTCGCGAAGAAGCCGTTCTCCACGTAGTCCTGCTTCGCGGTGGAGAGCTGCTCGATGCAGCTGTGGGCGCAGTGGTGGTTGGTCATCACCAGGCCCTGCGCCGAGACGAAGGAGGCGGAGCAGCCGTTGGCGAGGCGCGCGGAGGAGAGGCGCACGTCGTCGAGCCATTCCTGGCTCGGCGCGAAGCCGTACCGCTCCTTCACCTGCTGCGCGGGGAAGTTGTCGAAGGTCCACATGCCCTCGTCGGCGAGGGCGGGGGCCGCGTAGAGCGCGAGCCCCAGGGCGAGAAAGCGCTTCATCCAGGATCCTTTCGGCAGTTTTCGGCGGCGCATTCCGCCCGCACCGGGCGCTGCCGTCAAGCGGCAGCGCCACTTGCCAAAAGGAACCGGGCCTAGCGCACCGTGAGGTGGTCGGGCAGCTCGTTGGGATTCTTCTCCCCCGCTGCACGGGGGAAATGTTCCCGCAGGTGCACGCCCACCCGCTCGATCGCCTCGACGAAGCCGTCCGCCGGGCGCTTCTCGCGGATGCGCCGGACCAGCACCTCGACCGCCTCGTTCCAGGTCCCCTCGCCCACCTTCTCGTGGACCGGCTTGTCGCCGAGGACCACCACCTCGTGCTCGAAGAGCGAGGCGAAGACGAGCACGCCGGTGCCGTGGGTGGTGCGGCCGAGGCCGTGCTCGCGGAAGGCGACCTCCGCCCGCCAGCGGACCATCGCGTCCATGGCGCTGCGCCCGACGAGGAGCCGCGCCAGCGGCGGCCAATTGCCGGCGAACCAGCCGATCACGAAGGCCAGCGCCTGGATCAGCGCCATCTCCCAGAGCGGGATCTCCACCGGGAGGATCAGGACGACCAGCGTCGCCAGCATCAGCGCCGCGATGCCCGCCCGGTCCTGCGCCTCGGGATAGGCGTCGCTCGAGTCGACCACCACCGGCACGATCTCGCCGAGGGTGGACGCCTCGGCCTGCCGCACCGCTGCCTGGATCCGCTCGAGGGCCGCCTCGTCGAAGAAGGGGTGTTTTTTCGCCATCACCAACTCCCGGAGGAACCGCCGCCGGAGAAGCCGCCGCCCCCGCCGCCGAAGCCGCCGCCCCCACCGAAACCACCGCCGCCGCCGAAGCCGCCGCCGATGAAGGGACCGCCGTAGAAGAAGCCCCGTCGCCGCCTGCCACCGAGCATCCGGAGCAGGAAGAAGGAGCCGAAGAAGAGCAGCGCCACCAACGGGATGCCGCGGCGCTCGTTCTGCTGCGGGCTCCGCCGGGCCTGGCCGATGTCGACGCCGGTATAGGTGAGCGCCCGCTCCGCAGCGGCGACGAGCCCCGCGCCGTATTGGTTGGCGCGGAACGCAGGAGCCAGCGTCTCCCGGATGATCCGCGAGGCCTGCGCGTCGGTGATCTCGCCCTCGAGGCCGCCGCCGACCTCGATCCGCATCTTGCGGTCCTGGGGGGCGACGACGAAGAGGAGGCCGTTGTCCTTCTCGGCGGTGCCGAGCTGCCAGGCCTCCGCCACGCGGATCGAGAAATCCTCGATCGGCTCACCCTCGAGCGACGGCACGGTGAGGAAGGCCATCTGCGGCCCGGTGCCCCCTTCCGCCGCCAGCGCCCGGCGCGCGATCGCCTCGAGCCGCGCCTCCTCGGCTGGCGAGAGGATCCCCGCCTGGTCGACCACCGGCCCGGTGAGCCGGGGCACCGGCAGCACCGCCAGGAGCAGCGCGGCGCCGAGCGCGATCAAAACTTCACCTCGGGCGGACGCTCTGCGTCGGGGGTCGTCGCCGTGAACTGGGGCTTCGGATCCTTCTGGTAGAAGAGCGAGTTGGTGAACGAGGTCGGCGGCACGGTGATCAGGTTGTTGAAGCCCTGCACCGCCTCGATGTAGCGGCGGCGCGCGATGGAAATCCGGTTCTCGGTCCCCTCGAGCTGCGCCTGCAGATCCCGGAAATTCTCGTTGGAGCGCAGGTCCGGGTAGCGCTCGGAGACCGCGAGGAGCCTGCCCAGCGCGCCGGAGAGCTGCGCCTGCGCCTGCTCGAACTGCCGCAGGTTCTCGGGGGTGAGCTGATCCGCCTGCAGCGTGACGCCGGTGGCCCGGGCCCTGGCGGAGGTCACCGCCTCGAGGACCTCGCGCTCCTGCTGCGCGAAGCCCTTCACCGTGTTGACCAGGTTGGGCACGAGATCGGCGCGGCGCTGGTACTGGTTCTGCACCTCGGCCCAGGCGGCGTCGACCGCGTTCTCTGCCTGCGGGATCGACTGCACGCCGCAGCCCGTGGCGAGGAGGGCGAGGGAAAGAGCGAGGAGCGTCTGGAGTCGGGTGCGAATCATGGCGGGAATCATAGTCCTCCCGGGGCGCTGTACCAGCGAAACGGTCGTGGACACCGTTGCGACCACCGGAGGGAAGAGATGCCGACGCGCCGGGCGCAGATCCACTGGGAAGGTGGCCTCAAGGCCGGAAAGGGTCGTTTCGAAGGCAGCAGTGGCGCCTTCGCCGCGCCCTACAGCGCGGGCACCCGCTTTGCGGAGGAGCCCGGCACCAATCCCGAGGAGCTGCTCGCAGCAGCGCACGGCGCCTGCTTCTCGATGGCGCTGGCTGCCGCCCTCGAGCAGGAGGGCGTGGTGCCGGAGCGGATCGACACCGACGCCGCCTGCACGATCGAGCTGCAGGGCGAGGGCTACCGGATCACCCGGGTCGAGTTGCAGGTCCGGGTCCGCGCCCCTGGGCTCGACGTCGGCACCCTCGAGCGCCAGGCGGCGATCACCAAAGAGGCCTGCCCGGTCTCCCGGGCCCTCCTCGGCAACCTCGAGATCGCGGTGCAGGCCCAGCTCGCCTGATCACCAGGGCAGCGGGCTCCCGTCGGCGTGGCGGAAGCTCCCCGACTCCTTCGGGTCGAGCTCGCCAATCCGCGTGAGGATCCCCCGGGCCGCATCGCCGGGCTCCACCGTGCCGCGGCCCCCGGTCATCTCGGTCTTCACGAAGCCCGGGTGCACGAGGAGCACCGCGATCCCCTTCGCCTCGAGATCCCGGGCGAGGGAGACGCCCGCTGCATTGAGCGCCGCCTTGGACATCCGGTAGCCGTAGTAGCCGCCGGAGGTGTTGTCCGCGATCGAGCCCATGCGGCTGGTGACGAGCACGATCCGGCTCCCCTCGCCGAGGTTCCCCAGCAGCGCCGCCGTCACCTTGAGGGGCCCGAGGGCGTTCACCTCGAATTGCCGGCGGATGCTCTCGAGGTCCAGGGGATCGAGGCCGTCCCGGTCGAGGATCCCGGCGTTGTTGACGAGCAGGTCGAGGTGCACGCCCTGCAGCCGCTCGCCGAGGCGGCGCACCGACTCGTCGTCCGCCACGTCGAGCTCCTCGACCTGGACCTCCAGCGCATCGAGATCGATGCTCCTGGTGCGGCAGGCGGCGATCACCTCCCAACCTGCAGCGACGAGCTGCCGGGTCATCTCGAGTCCGATTCCGCGGTTGGCGCCGGTGACGAGGGCACGGGGCATGGGGGCTGGTCTCCTGTGGGCGTGGAAGGCAGCAGAGGTAGCCCCGGCCCCTGCCCCGGCGCAACCCGACTTCCGCTACGGGCCGCATTGCGGTAGGCAAGCGGCCCATGGGCGCCGAAGGCGGCAGGACCACAGGCAAGGTGATCGTGCTCTTCCTCGTCGTGGCGGTGGGCCTGGCCTGCGGCCTGCTCTTCTGGGCCACGAAGGCGGTGCAGGAGGCGGCGCCGCCGATCCCGCCGCGGCTGCCCCGTCCCATCGCCGCCAGCGCCCTGCCGCCAGGCGGTGGGGCCGAGCTGCTGCAGCGCTACTGCGTCGCCTGCCACGCCCTGCCCGATCCGGCGCAGCACGCTGCAGCGGCCTGGCCCGGTGTCCTCGCCGACATGGAGCGCCGGATCCACTCGCGGATCATGCGCACCGCCCCGATGCCCACCCGCGCCGAATGGCGAGAGCTCGAGGCCTGGCTTCAGCTTCACGCCGCCGGCACGAGGGCCCTCGCCCAGGAAGAGACCGAGCCGTGACCGAGGCCTTTCCGAAGATCCGCGATGCGCTGGCCCTGCAGCGGCGCCTCTCCACCGTCGCCGCCGAGCTCGCCGTCCGCGAGCGCCTGGCCAGGGAGCAGCGCTGGCTCGACGAGGCGCGCACCCTCCTCGACGAGCGCACCAACGGCGCCGACGAGCTGCTCGCCCGGGCGGCGGCGCTGCCGGAAGGCGAGGAACTTCGCACCGAGCTGCTGGCGGAGGCGAAGCTGCGCTGGATCGACGCGGCGCAGACCTTCCACGCCACGGTGACGCGGACCTTCGGCCCGCGGGCGCCGGTGGTGGAGGCGCTCTTCCCCCACGCCGACTTCGAGATCCTGCGGCGCAAGGGCTTCGACGACTACCACGACGCGGTGCTGCGCTTCCTCGCCACCGCCTACGTGGAGCGGACCCTCGCCGAGGAGGAGCGGGTCCACGCCCACCGCGACGCGCTGGTCGCTGCGAGCGAGCGGCTCCAGCAGCTCCGCGAGCCGCAGCCCGCCGAGGACGATGCGGCGCTGCGCCGCGAGGTGGACGACGTGGCGGCGCCCCTCGATCTGGTGCTGCGACAGGTGCGGCACCTCGCGGAGGCCGCGCTCCTGCCTGCGCCCGATCTGCTCGAGCGGGCGGCGCTGGAGCCGCAGGGGCGCCGCCGCACGGCGCGCCGCGCCTCCACCCGGGCGGGCTGAATTGCGGTTGGCGCCCTGCTTTCGTGGCGTACCATGCGCCCCATGCGCACGAAGATCCTGATCGGAGCGGTGCTGCTCGCCGGCACCGCCTGCCCCAAGTCCAGCGACACCCTTCCCGAGCCGGAGGTGAGCACCCGGGGGATCCCGGCGGAGCCGCCTGCCACCGTCGACGTGGCGGCCCTCGACCGCACCGTCCCGCCCTGCGAGGACTTCTACCGCTTCGCCTGCGACGGCTGGATCGAGGCCACCGCGATCCCGCCCGATCGGCCGGGCTGGTTCCGAGGCTTCTCGGAGATCCAGGAGCGCAACCAGCTCCTCCTCCGCCGGATCCTCGAGGAGGCCGCCGCGGGCGATCTCGATGCGCCCTACGCGAAGAAGCTCGGCGCCTACTACACCTCCTGCATGGACGAGGGGCAGCAGGCCTCGCTGCAGACCCTCGAGCAGGAGCTCGCGCGGATCGCCGCCGTCGAGAAGCCGGAAGCCCTCGCCGCCACGGTGGCGGCGCTGCAGCAGCGGGGCGTGAACGCCTTCTTCCAGATGGGCTCGGAGCAGGATTTCCGCGACACCACCCAGGTGATCAGCGGCGTCGATCAGGGCGGCCTCGGCCTCCCCGACCGGGACTACTACCTGAAGGAAGACGAAAAGAGCGCCCAGATCCGCGCGGCCTACGTGGAGCACGTGGCGAAGATGTTCGCCCTCGCCGGCACCGCCGAGGAGACGGCGCGGGAGCAGGCCCGGACGGTGATGGAGATCGAGACCGCGCTGGCGCAGGCCTCGATGGCGCGGGTCGATCGCCGCGACCCCTACAAGATCTACAACCGGCTCGAGCGCGAGGGGCTCGAGAAGCTCGCGCCCACCTTCGCGTGGGACGCCTATTTCCCGGCGATCGGCGCCGCCGACCTGCAGCAGATCAACGTGGCCACCCCCGACTTCTTCCGGGGCTTCGAGCAGGTCCTCGCCGAAAGGGAGATGGAGGCGATCCGCACCTACCTGCGCTGGCGCCTCCTCGACGCCTCGGCGGCGGCGCTACCCGAGCCCTTCGTGCAGGAGGATTTCGCCTTCCGCTCGAAGAACCTCACCGGCGAGGAGCAGATCCTGCCCCGGTGGAAGCGCTGCGTCGACGCGGTGGACAAGGCGATGGGCGAGGCGCTGGCCAGGCCCTTCGTGGCGATCACCTTCGGCGCCGAGGGGAAGAAGGAGGCGCAGGAGCTGGTGCGCGGGATCGAGCACGCCTTCGACGCGAACCTCAGCCGCATCGACTGGATGGACGAGGCGACGAAGGCCCGAGCCCGCGAGAAGCTCGAAGCGGTCTACAACAAGATCGGCTACCCCGATCGCTGGCGGAACTACGACGCCCTCGAGGTGGGTGAGGACTCCTACCTGGAGAACCGCCTCGCCGCAGCACGCTTCGAGACCCGCCGCGACCTCGACAAGATCGGCGAGCCGGTGGACCGCGGCGAGTGGTTCATGTCGCCGCCCACCGTCAACGCCTACTACAGCCCGCTGCGCAACGAGATGGTCTTCCCTGCGGGGATCCTCCAGTCGCCCTTCTTCGCCACCGAGGCGACCCACGCCGCCAACGCCGGCGGCATCGGCATGGTGATGGGCCACGAGCTCACCCACGGCTTCGACGACAAGGGGCGGCTCTTCGACGCGAAGGGCAATCTGAGCGAGTGGTGGAGCCCCGAGGTCTCGGAGCGCTACAAGCAGCGGGCGCAGTGCGTGGTCGATCAGTACGCCGCCTACACGGTGCAGGGGCAGAACCTCAACGGACGCCTCACCCTCGGCGAGAACATCGCCGACATCGGCGGCCTGAAGCTCGCCTGGGAGGCGCTCCAGGCGAGGCAGACGGAGCGCGGCGAAGGCCCGGAGGTGGCGGGCTTCACCGAGGACCAGCAGTTCTTCCTCTCCTTCGCCCAGTCCTGGTGTGCCAAGCGCCGGCCCGCGTACGCGCGGATGCTGGTCACGGTCGATCCCCACTCGCCGCCGGAGTACCGGGTGAACGGCAGCGTCTCCAACGTGCCGGGCTTCGCCGAGGCCTTCGCCTGCGAGGCCGGCGCGAAGATGGCGCCGACGGAGCGCTGCGAGGTCTGGTGATCCGCGGCGGTCGCCGCCGACATGAGCCCGACGGGGGCGGCGCCTGGCCGCCCCCGTGGCATACTGGGTCCATCGATCAGCCCCCGGAGGTAGGTATGCGCAAGACGTTCTGCAGCGTGGTGGCTCTCGGCCTGCTCGCAGCCTGTGGCGACGATCCCAAGGGCGTCGGTGGTACCGGCGGAAGCGGTGGCGGCGCGCCGGTGGAGCTGCCGCCCGAGACGGTGATGGTGCAGAGCGAGGCGGGCCGCACCTTCGAGTCGGAGCGGGTCCGCATCACCGTCCGCGAGATGGCGGGTGGCGCGATCCCGGAGATCAGCGGCTTCTTCCAGGCCACCGAGATGGAGACCGGCACGGACTACGACGTGCAGTTCCGGCTCTCCCGCGAGCAGCTCGAGACCGGCGTCGCCAACCCCAACCTCTCGGGCCGGGCGCCGACGCAGATCGGCATGGGCAAGATCGAGGTGGACGGGCCGGACGGCTGGATCATCAGCGACGGCCTCACCGATCGCCTCGACATCGAGTTCTCCGAGGGCTTCTTCAGCGGCACCGTCACCTCGCCCGAGCCGGAGATGGCGGCGACGATCGAAGGCGGCTACGACCTGCGCTGCGAGATCCTCGAGGGCGGCAAGCACGTGGAGGACGCCGACTTCGCCTCCGACGTCTGCCAGCAGTTCGCCCACCAGCGGCCGCGCACCGAGTGATTGCCCCTCAGCCGGCCCGGAGCGCCTCGAGGAGGCGCTGCCCGGCGCGGCCCAGCGGGCGCTGCGCCCGGTGGACCAGCATCGGCGCGAAGCGGTAGCGGGAGCCGCCATCCCAGGCGAGCTCCCGCAGGCTGCCCGCAGCGAGCGCCGCCTCCACCAGGTGGAGCGGCATCCAGCCGAATCCCAATCCCATCGAGAGCGCCTGCCTCTTGGTGAAGAAGTCGCCCAGGTAGAAGACCCGGGCGCCGCCGAAGAGCTGCAGCTGCCCGCTCTCGGCTCCTTCCCCGCCCCGCACCGTCAGCTCCACGTGGCGCTGCAACTCGGCCAGGGAGAGCTTGCGCTCCTGCGCGAGGGGATGGGCCGCCGCAGCCACCAGCACCACCTCGAGCTCCGGCAGCGCGTGGGCCACGAGGCTCTCGCTGCGGTGCCAGTCCTTGACCAGCATCAGGTCCGCGCCCTCGCTCTCGAAGCGCCGCTGGACCCCGCTCCGGAACTCGACCCGGAGCTGGATCTGCGTGGGCACCTCCTCGTCCGCCAGGGCCTGCAGGGCGGCGAGGAGCGGCTCCTGCGGCAGGATCCCGTCGATCACCACCTGGAGTCGCGGCTCCCAGCCCGCGCCGAACTGGCCGGCGACGTGCTCGAGCCTGCGGGCCCTGGCGAGGAGGAGGCGCCCCTCCTCGAGGACCACCCGGCCCGCGTCGGTGAGCCGGGCTCTGTGGCCGCTGCGATCGAAGAGGGCGAGGCCGAGTCCATCCTCCAGCTGGCGGATGGTGTAGCTCACCGCCGACTGGACCTTGTGCAGCTCCGCCGCCGCAGCAGCGAAGGAGCCGGTCCGCTGGATCGCCTCCAGGGTCTCGATGCCGTCGAGCGTGATCTTCACGGCGATATCATCAGCCGATTCGAACGAATCGAGCAAATCTTCCCGTTATCCTTCGAACGATGACCGGATCGATGCTGGTGGCCAAGGAGGCAGCCATGCATTGGATCAAGGGCCGCGTCACCCGCCAGGCGCACGTCGACATTCCCGAAGGCACCGTCGAGGAGGAGTTCGGCCGCCGCGGTTTCTTCGGCAGGGTGAGCCACCTCTACCGGACCCACGCACCGGTGGGCTGGACGAAGCTCGAGGGCGACTTGCGCCCCCACGCCTTCCAGACCCTGGAGCTCCCGGGCCTCTCGGGCGATTGGCTCGAGGGCCGGGTGGCCTTCCTCGGCAACGCCGACGTGACGCTCCACCTGGCGAAGCTCCACACGCCGATGCCGTACTTCTTCCGCAACGCCGACGCGGACGAGATCCTCTTCGTCCACCGGGGCGAGGGCCGGATCGAGACCGACTTCGGGCCGATGGCCTACGAGCGCGGCGACTACCTGGTGATCCCGCGGGGCACCACCTACCGGCTGGCGCCCTCGGCCGAGACGGCGATGCTGGTGATCGAATCCGCCGACGAGGTGGAGATCCCGCCCCGCGGCGTCCTCGGCAACCACGCCCTCTTCGACACCGACGTGATCGAGGTCCCCGAGCCGCAGCCGCCCGAGGAGGAAGCAGGGCGCACCGAGTGGCAGGTGAAGGTGCAGCGGCAGGGGCGGATCTCGACGATCACCTACCCCTTCCACCCGCTCGACACCGTGGGATGGAAGGGCGACCTCGCCGTGTGGCGGCTCAACGTCCGCGACATCCGGCCGGTGATGAGCGAGCGCTACCACCTGCCCCCCACCGCCCACGTCACCTTCCTGATGAAGAGCGTGGTGGTCTGCACCTTCCTGCCCCGCGGCCTCGAGACCGGCGATCCGGGGGCGCTCCGGGTGCCCTTCTTCCACAACAACATCGATTTCGACGAGGTGATCTTCTACCACGCCGGCGACTTCTTCAGCCGCGCCGGGGTCGGCCCCGGGATGGTCACCTTCCACCCGCAGGGGATCCACCACGGTCCGCAGCCCGGCGCCGTCGCCGCCTCGAAGACGAAGGAGCGGACGGACGAGGAGGCGGTGATGATCGACAGCCGCCGCCCCCTGGAGCTCACCCCAGCAGCGCAGTCGATTTCGTTCCCGGACTACTGGAAGTCCTGGATGGCAGCGAAGTGAACGCGAGGAGAGAAACGGAGATGAACGGCAATCCCCTGGGCATGCGCGGCCTCGCCTTCGTCGAATACGCGAGCGCCGCCCCCGAGAAACTCGGCGCGCTCTTCGCCGACATGGGCTTCGTTCGCATCGGCAGGCACCGCTCCCTCGCGGTGGACCACTACCGGCAGAACGGCATCCACTTCTTCGTGAACCACGAGCCGGGCACCCACGCCGCGGCGTTCACCGCGGCGCACGGCCCCTGCGTCTGCAGCCTGGGCCTGCTCTTCGAGGACGCGCAGGCGGCCTTCGACGAGGCGGTACGGCGGGGCGCCAAGCCCTTCCAGGGCAAGGGCACCTTCGACGTGCCGGCGATCCACGGCATCGGCGACGCGGTGCTCTACTTCGTCGAGGCGAGCGGCCCCCGCAGCTTCCAGGCCCATTTCGAGTCGGACTGGAACGCCGACGTGCGCGGGGTGGGTTTCCTCGCCATCGACCACCTGACCAACAACGTGCACCGCGGCACGCTGGGGGAATGGCAGCGCTTCTACCAGGAGATCTTCGGCTTCACCGAGGTGCGCCACTTCGACATCCGCGGCGAGGAGACCGGCCTCTTCTCCTACGCGCTGCGATCGCCGGACGGCTCCTTCTGCATCCCGATCAACGAGGGCAAGGAGGAGAAGTCGCAGATCGACGAATACCTGCGCGAGTACAAGGGGCCCGGCGTGCAGCACATCGCGCTGACCACCGAGGACATCCTCGGCACCCTCGACCGCATCGGCGGCAAGGTGGTGACCCTGGACATCGACGACGAGTATTACGCCACGGTCTTCGACCGGGTGCACGGCGTCACCGAGGATCCGGAGCGGATCCGGCAGCACCAGGTCCTCGTCGACGGCGACGACGCGGGCTACCTGCTCCAGATCTTCAGCCAGAACGTGATCGGGCCGATCTTCTTCGAATTCATCCAGCGCCGGAACCACCAGGCCTTCGGCGAGGGGAATTTCGGCGCCCTCTTCCGCTCGATCGAGCGGGACCAGAAGCGCCGCGGCGTGCTCTGACCGGCGCGCCGTTCGACCTGGCCCCGTCGCCCCAAAGGCGGCGGGGCTTTTTTCGATCTATCCCCCGATGCGCCGCAGCACGAGGAAGAGCACCGGGCCGAGAAAGAGCAGATCGAGCGCCGCCGCCACCGCCGCCTGGCGGCGGCCCTTCGATGACGCGGGAAGCCGCGCCCGGGCGAAGCGGACGAGGAGCGCCGCCGAGTAGAGGTGGAGGACGAAGGGGAGGAAGCAGCCGGCAAGCGCCGCCACCAGCGCCCGCCGCGCGATCGCGTCGGTGGCCAGGGTCGCCTCGTCCCGCAAGTCCTCGAGGACCTCCCGATCGAGCCACCGCTCCTCCCGCTCCCAGGCGTCTTCCTCCAGCCCTTCGATTTCGTCCTCCCAGCCCTCCGGCGCCCCGAGGTTGGAGAGGATCTCCAGCGCCCGCGCCTCCTCGCCTGCTGGCACCTGGAGCCGGACCCCGCCCACCGCACCCGAGAGGTAGTCGCCTGCGGCGCCGACGAGCTGGGTGTCGAGGAGCTGCACCGGGATCTCGTGGGCCTCGAGCGCCCCCCGGGCCATCTCCGCCTCGAGGACCGTGGGGAAGCGGACCAGGGTCGCCCAGCGAATCGTCTGCTCCATACGCTGCCTCCTCGAAGCCGGATCCCACCCTGCCACCGAAGCCCGCGCCCTGGCCAGCCCGCCCCTTTCCCTTGCGCTTCCGTATGACGGTCGTCATATGATGAGCAAAATATGGAGGACGGGGCATGGGACGGGCGGAGCAGAAGGCGGAGACCAGGGAGCGCATCCTCGCTTCGGCGGGGAAGCTCCTGCGCGAGCGCGGCATCGCCGCCGCCAGCGTGCAGGAGGTGATGAAGGGGGCCGGCCTGACCGTGGGCGGCTTCTACGCCCACTTCGCCTCGAAGGAGGCGCTGGTGGACGAGACGATCCGCGGCACCATCGGCAGGGCCCGCGGCATGCTCCTTCGGGTGCACGAGGAGAGCGCGATCGAGGGTGTGATCCGCCGCTACCTCTCCCGGCGGCATCGGGACGAGGCAGAGGTCTGCCCGCTCCCCGCCATCGCCGGCGAGATCGCCAGCGGCGCGCCCCACGGCACCGTGCTCGCCGAAGAGCTCGCCGCCCACGCCAGGGCGCTGGCGGAGCTGCTGCCCGCGGGAGGCAACCGCCGCGAGCGGGCGCTGGGCCTGCTCGCGCTGCTCTTCGGCGGCCTCACCCTGGCCCGCGCCACCAGAGGCACCGCGTTGTCCGACGAGATCCTGAAGGCCTGCCGTGCGTTCGCGCGGGACGGCCTCGCAGCCGAAGACGAGAGGAGAGGCACGTGAAGAACGAAGCCTGGGTGATCGATGCGATGAGGACGCCCCGCGGCAGGGGCAAGATGGGCAAGGGCTCGCTCTCAGGGATCCACCCGCAGGAGCTGCTCGGCCAGACCCTGAACGCGCTGGCGGACCGGACCGGCGTCGACAGGGCCGCGGTGGACGACGTGGTGGTGGGCTGCGTCGCGCAGGTGAACGAGCAGGGGGCGAACATCGCCCGCAACGCCGTCCTCGCTGCGGGCTGGCCCCTCTCGGTGACCGGCACCACCCTGAACCGCTTCTGCGCCTCGGGGCTGCAGTCGGTCCACTTCGCGGCGATGGGCGTGATGTCGGGGGCGCAGGAGCTCGTCTTCGCCGGCGGCGTGGAGAGCATGTCGCTCTTCCCGATCGGCGCCGACGGCGGCGGCCAGGACGGCGGCAACCAGACCCTGCGCGAGCGGATCTTCCAGGTGCCGCAGGGGATCGGCGCGGACCTCATCGCCACGCGCGAGGGTTATACCCGCGCCATGATCGACGAGGTGGCGCTCCGCTCCCAGCGCAACGCCGCGGCGGCGATCGAGGCGGGCCGCTTCGCGCGCAGCCTCGTTCCCGTGGTCGATCCGGCAACTGGGAAGGTGGTGCTCGACCGGGAGGAGAATCCCCGCCCCGCCACCACCGCCGAGGCCCTCGCAGCGCTGCCGGCTTCCTTCGTCGGCCTCGGCGCCAGCGAGGTGGACGGCGCCACCCTCGACGGGATCGCCCTCCGGCCCTACCCCGATACCACCGGGATCCGGCACATCCACAGCGCCGGCAACTCGAGCGGCCTCGCCGACGGCGCCGCTGCGGTGGCGGTCGCCTCCACCGATTTCGTCCGGGCCCACGGGCTCAAGCCCCGCGCCAGGATCCGCGCCATGGCCACGGTGGGCAGCGAGCCGGTGATCATGCTCACCGGCCCGGCGCCCGCCTCGCGGAAGGCCCTGCGCGCCACTGGCATGGAGGCCTCGGACATCGACCTCTGGGAGATCAACGAGGCCTTCGCCGCGGTGGTGCTCCAGACGATCCGCTCCCTCGGAATCGAGGAGGACCGGGTGAACGTCAACGGCGGCGCCATCGCCCTGGGCCACCCGCTCGGCGCCACCGGGGCGATGCTCCTCGGCACCCTGATCGACGAGCTGGAGCGGCGGGACCTCTCCACCGGGCTGGTGACGATGTGCATCGGCGGCGGCCAGGGGATCGCCACCATCGTCGAGCGGGTCTGAACGAGCGCAGCCTGCAGAAAAGAAGCGGCGGCTTCCCCCGGGAGGGAGCCGCCGCTTTCCTTTGCCCGCGGGCCGCTGGGCCTTCAGCTCCGCCCGAAGACCAGCGCCACGTTGGTCCCGCCGAAGCCGAAGGAGTTGCTCATCACCGCCTGCAACTCGGCCTTCCTGGCGTGGTTCGGAACCACGTCGAGGCGCACCGCCGGATCCTGTCGCTCCACGTTGATCGTCGGGGGCACGATGCCGCGGGTGAGCGCCAGCACCGAGATCACCGCCTCCGCCGCGCCAGCGGCGCCGTTCATGTGGCCGGTCATCGACTTGGTCGAGGAGACGAGCAGCTTTGCCGCGTGTTCCCCGAAGACCGCCTCGATCGCCGCCGCCTCGAGGGTGTCGCCGATGTCGGTGGAGGTGCCGTGGGCGTTCAGGTAGCCGATCGCCTCCGGCGGCAGCCCCGCATCCCGCAGCGCCGCCCGCATCGCCCGCTGCCCGCCCTCGTGGTGGGGCGAAGGCGCGGTGGGATGGCCTGCGTCGGAGGAGGCGCCGTAGCCCACCAGCTCCGCGTGGATCCTGGCGCCGCGGGCCACCGCGTGCTCGTACGACTCCAGCACCATCATCCCGGCGCCCTCGGCGATGACGAAGCCGTCCCGGTCGAGATCGAAGGGGCGGCTGGCCCTGGTCGGCTCGTCGTTGCGGGTGGAGAGCGCCCGCATCGCCGAGAAGCCCGAGACGGCGAGCATGCAGATCGGCGCCTCGGCGCCGCCAGCCACCGCCACGTCGTAGTCGCCCCGGGCGATGCCGCGGGCCGCCTCCCCCAGGGCGTGGGCCGAGGTGGAGCAGGCGGAGACCGGGCACCAGCTCGGCCCCTTGAAGCCGTGGCGCGCCGAGACGTAGCCGGCTGCGAGGTTGGCGATCATCTGGAGGATGAAGAAGGGGCTCACCCGGTCCGGCCCCTTCTCGAAGGCCTTCTTCGCCGTCTCCTCGAGGCTGGCGATCCCGCCGATGCCGGAGCCGATGATGGTGGCGATCCGCTCGGCGTTCGCCTCGGTGACCACCAGCCCCGCGTCGGCCACCGCCTCGTCCGCAGCGGCGATCGCCAGCTGCTCGAAGCGGTCCATCCGCCGCTGCTCCCGCTTCTCCACCCAGCGGCCGGGGTCGAAATCCGAGACCTCACCTGCAATCCGGACCGAGAGCCCGCTCGCATCGAAGAGGGTGATCGGCCCCACGCCGCTCCGCCCCTCCACCAGGTTGGCCCAGCTCTTCTCCACGCCGCTTCCACAGGGGGTGAGGAGCCCGAGCCCCGTGACCACCACCCGCCGCTTCTCTTCCGTTCGCATGACGCCTCCGCCGGCCCCCGGGCCGCAGACGAAACGGTAGGATTACGATTATACTTTCATCTGTGCAAATGATTCGACAGGTGCCAGACGATCGGTGAGCCGGTAGGATTACGAAGGCCATTCCAGGGAGGGCCGATGGAACGCGTCCGCACGGTGCACTGGGAACACCCCACCGCCCACCTGCCGGAGGCCCGGCAGCTCGCCGGCATCGATTGGCTCCGGGCCATCGCCGACGGCAGCTTCCCCGCGCCGCCGATCGCACAGCTCCTCGGCTTCACCCTCGCCACGATCGAGCCGGGCCGGGTGGTCTTCGCCCTGGAGAGCGGCGAGCACCTCTACAACCCCATCGGCCTCGTCCACGGCGGCGCCACCGTCGCCACCACCCAGGGCCGCCTCGAGGACGAGGCCGGCAGGCTCTACGCCCACGGCACGGGCAGCTGCCTCGTCCTCCGGCAGAGGGGGGCGCGGTGAGGTACAAGCCGGAGCACAAGCAGGCCACCCGGGCGAGGATCCTCGCCGCAGCGGGGAAGCTCTTCCGCAGCGACGGGCTCGCGGGCGCCTCGGTGGATCGGGTGATGCGGGGTGCCGGGCTCACCATCGGCGGCTTCTACGGCCACTTCGCCTCGAAGGAGGCGCTGGTGGCGGAGACGCTCCGGAGCCTGCTGCAGCGCTACCGGGCCGCCTGGCTCGGCGGTCTCGAGGAGCTCGAGGGCGCTGCCTTCCTCGACCATTTCGCGCGGCGCTACCTCACCGTCCACAACCGGGACGACGAGAGCGGCTGCGCCATGCCCTCGATCCTCTCGGAGCTGGGACGGAGCGCACCGGAGGTGCAGGCGGTGCTGGAGGAGGAGGTGGAGCCGCTCTTCGCCGCCCTCGAGGCGCGGCTGCCCCCGCAGCCCAGCATCAGCCCCAGGCAGCGGGCGCTGGCCACGCTCTCGCTCATCTTCGGGGCGATGGCGCTGGCGAGGGCGACGCGCTCGACGGCGCTCTCCGACGAATTCCTCGCTGCGGCGCGGGCCTTCCTCGGCGCGGAAGCGGCGGCGACCCGCCGCTCCCATTGACCCGCGATCAGAGCCGCCGCGACATCAGCAGGCGGTCGGGGAAGCGGAACCCCCACTCGTGGTAGAAGCTGCGGGCCCGCTCGTTGCCGCGCATCACCTGGCCCTCGAGGGCGGAGGCGCCGCCCTCCTTCGCCGCCTGCTCCACCGCGGCGACCAGCGACCTGCCGAAGCCGGCGCCCCAGAAGTCGCGCATCACGTAGAGGTCGGTGAGGAGCGCGAAGCGCCCGCCGAACTCCACGTCGTAGCCCCAGGTGGCCATGGCGTAGCCCACGATTCTCCCGTCGGTCTCCACGAGGTGGACGAAGCCGAGGTCGGGCGCGGCGAGGAGGCGCTCCAGCGCGGGCCGCACCTTCTGCTCGTCGAAATCGATGCCGTCGTACTGGTAGTAGGCCCGCACGAGCTCGAGCACCGTACCTGCGTCGGACGCTGCTGCCTTCCGGATCATCGTGCCCTCCAAGGCGCTGGTTGCAGCCGCAAGCAGAGCACGGAAACCGGGGGCTTTTCGACCTTTCTGCCCGTGGTGTCAGGGAGTACGCGCTTCGGCCCTGCCGATGCTCCACTTCAGCGCCGGCGGCGTGACCATCGTGGTGACCATCACCACCACCACGATCGCCGAGAAAACCGGGGGGCTGACGATCCGCTGGCCACCGACGGTGAGGGCGAGGCCGATGTTGGCGAAGATGAGCCCCACCTCGCCGCGCGGCACCATGCCGACGCCGATGGTGAGCTTGTCGAGGGGCTTGCCGATTACGCCCAGCCCGCAAGCGAGCTTGCCGGCGATGCCCACCACCGTGAGGGCCGCAGCCAGGCCGAGGACCGCCGACTGCCCGAAGGCGGCGAGGTCGGTGCGCATGCCCATCAGCACGAAGAAGACCGGCACGAGGAAGCCGGCGATCGGGTGGATCAGCTCCTCCAGCGTGTGCTCGCCGCGATCGAGGAAGTCCCGGTAGTGCACGTCCTCGAGGATGAGACCCGCGGCGAAGGCGCCGACGATGGGCGCGAGGCCGATGAGGTTCGCCGCCCAGGACATCACGAAGAGCACGAGCAGGCCGGTGACGAGGAGCACGCCGCGGCTGCGCAGCCGCGAGGCGAAGGAGAAGAGCCGCGGCGCGATCTTCACCCCGAGGAGCAGCGCGCCGAGGAGGAAGAGCACCGCCTTGAGCAGCGTCCAGCCCACGTCGAAGAGCGAGACCGCGCCGCCCCGGTCGGCGGCGCTGATGATCCCGGTGACCACCGCGAGGAGGACGAGGCCCAGCACGTCGTCGATCACCGCCGCGCCGAGGATCACCTTCGCTTCGGCGGTCTGCGACTTGCCGATGTCCTGGAGCACGCGGGCGGTGATGCCCACGGAGGTGGCGCAGAGCGTCGCGCCGAGGAAGAGGTGGACGTAGAGACCCGCGTCGGGGAGGAGCCAGGCGCTCACGCCCCAGCCCAGGGCGAAGGGCGCTGCCACGCCGGCGACGGCGACGAGGAGCGCCGTCCCGCCCACCTGCCTCATCTCCCCCACCGTCGACTCGAGGCCCACCTCGAAGAGGAGGAAGAGCACGCCGAGCCGCGCCAGCATGTCGACGAAGGCGTCGGAGGCGATCGGCTCGAAGAGGCCGATGCCGAGCAGGTCGAGGTTGCCGAGGACGACGCCGGCGAGGAGCTCGCCGAGGACCGCCGGCTGCTTGAAGCGGGTGGCGAGGTCGCCGCCGAGGACCGCAGCGGCGAGGACGATGGCGAGGACCGCCACCTCGTGGGCGACGGGATCGGCGTGGCCACCGGCATCGGCAGAAGCCTCGACGGCAGCGCCCACCGCCGGGGAGAAGACGAGCAGGAGGACGAGGATCCGGCGCATGGTGCTCCCGCCCCGCCTTCGAGCGTTTGAAGAAATCGGTCCGGCAAACGCCGGCCCGCTTTCTTCGCTCGCGCTCCGCGCGAGAGGCGCTCCTTCCTGCGTTCGCTTCGCCTTCGGCTTCGCTGGAGAGTTTGTTTCACAAACCCTTATCCCCCTGCAGGCGCCGCCAGGTGCTGCTCGAGCCAGCGCTTCGTGCGCCGGTGGACCTCCTCCGCCGCCTCGTCGAGGACGTGGCCCGCGCCGTCGAGGTAGACCACCTCCTTCGGCTCGCCGGCGTTGGCGGCGACGGTCGTGGTGCTCACCGGGGGCAGCACCTCGTCGGCGGTGCCGTGGACGAGGAGGAGCGGCCGCGGGCCGAGCTGCCCCACGCATTCGGCGCCGTAGCTCTGGGTGGCGAGGCAGACCACGGTGGCGACCACCGGCGAGGCCACCCCCGCGGCGATCACCGCCGCGCCGCCGAAGGAATGGCCCACGAGCCCCACCCGCTCCACGCCATGGGCCCGGAGCAGCGCCACGCCGGCGAGCACGTCGTGGATCGACTCGGCGAGGTGGGTCGGTTCCCGGAAGCGCACCCGGAGCACCTTGATCCCCGCTGCGGCGAGCTCCTCGCCGAGACGGGCGTAGAGATTCCGCGCGGGGCTGTCGAAGCCGCCGCCGACGCCGCCGACCAGGATCACCCCCGCCGTCGCGCCGGGGGCCTGGTAGAGCCGCGTCTCCACCGGCCCGCGGAGGGTGCGGATCCGGCGGAGCTGGTAGCCGTCCTCGGGGCCGAGATCGTCGATCCCCTCGAGGTCGGGCTGGTAGACGTCGAAGCCGAGGGGCCGCATGGATCACTCCGCGCCGGCGAAGGCGATGGTCGAGAGGAGCGCGTTCTCTGCCTGCCGGGAATCGAGCCGCGTGTGCTGCACCACGATGGGCACGTCCGATTCGATGACGCTGGCGAAGTCGCGACCCCTCGGGATCGGCTCGGGATCGGAGAGGTCGTTGAAGCGCAGGTGGAGGGTGCGCCGTGCCGGCACCCGCACCCGGTAGGGACCTGCGGGCTCGCGATCCGAGAAGAAGATGGTGAGCTCGACGTTCGCCTCCCGCTCCCCGGCGTTGAGGATGCAGGCGGTCTCGTGGCTGGTGAAGTCCGGCTCCGGGCCGTGGCTCCACGCCGGGATGTAGCCCTCGGCGATGGCCCACCGCCTGCGCCCCAGCGGCTCGCGCATGCTCCCCCCCTTTCCGTCGGCTTCGGGGGAACCTAACTGCGGCTGCCGCCCCGGCAACCGGCTGCAGCAAAAGCGCTTCGGCCCCCGTGGGGCGAGACGGGTCCCGCTCCACCTCGATGGCGAGGCCTGCTGGCGGAACGCTGCGATCGGGGCGTGCACGACCGACCCATCGTTGCCTGAACGGGCAGGCGGCACCAACTTCGCCTGCCGTGGTCGATTCCTTCCATCCAGGCGCCGGCTGGCTCCTCGTTGCGCTGGTCGCCCTGCCGCTCCTCGTGGCGGCGGTGACGCCGATCCTCGCGCGGTGGCCCGCGCTCCGGCGCCTGCCCTGGCTGCCTGCTGTCGCGACGGCGCTCGCCTGCGCCGCGGGCTTCCTCTGGCTCGGTCTGCTCCACGACGAGGTCGCCTTCTCCCTCCCGTGGATCGGCACCTTCGGCGCCGACTTCTCCCTGCGCCTCGACCCGCTCGCCTTCCTCTTCACCCTGCTGGTCACCGGCATCGGCCTGCTCATCCTCGTCTTCTCGGCGCGCTACGTGCCGCACGATTTCCACGACCACCACACCGACCGGAAGCTCTCCACCTTCTACGCTTACGTGCTCTTCTTCATGGGCTCGATGCTCGGGCTCGTCTGCGCCGACGAGCTCCTCACGCTCTACGTCTTCTGGGAGGCGACGAGCGTCAGCTCCTTCCTGCTCATCGGCATCTACCTGGCCGAGGAGCGATCCCGCGCAGCGGCGATCCAGGCCTTCACCATCACCGCCGCAGCGGGCCTCCTCCTCTTCGTCGCCATCCTGCTCGTCGCCGCCGAGCTGGAGACCACCTCGATCGCCGACCTCGCCGGCGCTGGGGAGCGGATCACTGCGAGCCGGTACGCGCCGATGATCGTCGGTGGCGTGGTGATCGGCGCAGCGGCGAAGAGCGCGCAGGTGCCGCTGCACGTCTGGCTTCCCAACGCGATGGCGGCGCCAACGCCGGTGAGCGCCTACCTCCACTCCGCCACCATGGTCGCCGCCGGCGTCTTCCTCGTCGCCCGCCTCGCGCCCTTCCTGGCGCCGGTCCCCGGCTTCGAGGGCGCTCTCGTCACCCTGGGCACGGTGACGATGATCGCCGCGGGAATGGTGGCGACCCTGCGGCACGGCCTCAAGGAGATCCTCGCCTGGTCGACGATCTCCCAATACGGCTACATCACCCTGCTCCTCGGCCTCGAGGCGTGGGGCGCGGCGCTCTTCCTCATCGCCAACCACGCCGTGATCAAGGCCGGGCTCTTCCTCTGTGCGGGGATCGTCAACTACGCCACCGGCGAGAACGACGTGCGCCGGCTCGGCGGCCTCTGGCGCACCCACCCGATCACCACCGCCGTCGCGGGGATCCTCGCCCTGGGCCTCGCGGGCCTGCCCCTCACCAGCGGCTTCTGGATGAAGGAGCTGCTCTACAAGAAGGTGGTGGCGGAGGGCCTGCCCTGGCTCGACGGCTTCGCACTCGCTGCGGGGATCCTCACCCTCGTCTACATGCTCCGCTTCTTCTGGCGCACCTTCGTCGCGGGGCCGCTCCCGGCGCGCCACGAGCCCGAGGCAGGGATGCTGCCGATGCTCCTGCCGGCGGCGCTGCTCGCAGGGGTGGTGTTGCTGGTCGGCATCTTCCCCTCCCTGGGCGCCGCGCTCTCCGATCCCGCGGCGGCGGTCTCCGCCGGCGCGGCGGTGGCGACGGATTTCACCATCCACTGGCCGCCGGACACGGTGCTCGAGCTCACGGCGGCGACCTTCGCCATCGGCGGCGGCCTCTTCGGCTGGCTGGAGAGCCGCGAACGCGGGCGTCTCGCGCAGCCGGCGGCGGCGCCGCCCCTCGCAGCCCGGGTCCTCTCGCCGGCGCACCTTGCCGGCTCGGTGCTGCGCCACATCGGGCCGAGCAGCTTCTGGGGGTGGCTGCTGCCCTCCCTCGACGCCCTCGGCGGCTTCGTCGCCAGGCTGCAGAGCGGCAAGCTGGTGCACTACCTGCTCTGGCTCTCCGCGGTGCCGGTGGGCCTCGCCCTGGCGCTCCTGCCGCAGGTGGAGGACTGGCCGGAGCTCGCGCAGCCCGAGTCGCTCAACCAGGCGAGCCTCGCCTTCGCCGCCCTCGCGATCGCCGCCGTGGGCCTCGCGATCGCGGCGGCGCTGGTGCACAGCCACATCGCCGCGATCCTGATGGTCGGCGGGGTCGGCTTCCTCCTCGCCCTGATCTTCTCGCTGCTCCGGGCCCCCGACGTGGCGCTGGTGCAGGTGGCGGTGGAGACGGTGACGGCGCTGCTCCTCCTCATCGCCTTGAGCCGGATCAAGATGACGGTGCGGGAGAAGGCGATGGGGCCCGCGCACCAGCGCGGCAGGGCGGCGCGCACCGCCACCGTCGTCACGGCAACCGCCCTCGGCGTCCTGGTGAGCGCCACCGTCCTCGCCCTGCAGCCCAACCTCGGGCCGGAGGCCCTCGGCAGGGGCTTCTTCCCCCTCGCCGCGGAGCTGGAGGTCGACGCGGTGGTGACCGCCATCCTCGTCGACTTCCGCGGCCTCGACACCCTGGGCGAGATCACCGTCTTCGCCGCTGCCGCGATCGGCGCGGTGCTGCTCCTCGAGGGAAGCACCCGCGAAGAGGAGGAGCGCGATGGCTGAGAGGTCCCACCACTGCGGCATCGTGACCATCACCACCCGTCTCACCTTCCCGGTGGTGCTGGTCTTCGCCGCCGAGCACATCATCAACGCCGCCACGGCGCCTGGCGAGGGATTCTCCGGTGGCCTGCTCACCGCGATGTCGATCCTCCTGCTCTACGTCGGGCTCGGTTACCGGCGCACCGAGCAGCTCCTCCCGCTCTTCGGACGCTGGGGCCTCGTCGCCGGCATCGCCCTCGCCCTGGGCACGGCGCTCCTCGGCCTCTTCACCGATCGCGGCGCCTTCCTCGCGAGCGGCGGGCCCCACCCCAAGCTCCTCGGCGAGACGATCTACCTGACCACCCACGGGCTCTTCGATCTTGCGATCTTCTTCACCGTCTCCAGCGGCGCCCTCAACATCTTCCGGGCCCTGGGCGCCCGGGGGGAGGTACCGTGACCTGGCTCCTCGCACTGACCACCGGCGCGATCTTCGGCGTCGGCGTCTACCTGCTGCTCCAGCGTGACGCGATCAAGCTGATCCTCGGCTTCTCGCTGGTTCTCGGCGCCGCCAACCTCTTCCTCCTCGGCTGCAGCACCTTCCGCGGCGGCGAGGCGCCCTACGTGGAGACCGCCGCCAACGCCGTCGACCCGCTGCCGCAGGCGCTGGTGCTCACCGCGATCGTGATCGGATTCGGTGTCTTGAGCCTGCTCGCCGCCCTGGTCCTCGCCGTGGCCTGGAAGCTGCGCAGCCTCGATCTCGACAACGTCTCGCGGCTCCGGAGATGAGTTGATTTCGATCCTGCCGATCTTGCCGCCTTCGCTCTGCCTCGCAGCGGTGCTCGCCTGCCTGGTGGCCGGCGACCGCACACGTGCCCTCGCGCTGGTGGGGATGGTGGCGCAGCTCGCGCTCCTCGGCATCGGCTTCGTGCTCTTCGCCCACGCGCAGGAGGACACGCTCCTCGTCCACCCCCTCGGTGGCTGGCAGGCGCCTGTCGGCATCGTCTTCGTCGCCGACAGGCTCGCGGCGCTGCTGCTGCTCCTCGTGCTCGTCGTCTTCTCCGCGGCGACGGTCTACTTCTTCCTCGACCGCGAGCCCCGCAGCCGTGCCAGCGCGCTGGCGCTGATCTTCCTCCTCGAGATGGGCATCGTCGGCGGGCTCCTCACCGGCGACCTCTTCGACTTCTACGTCTTCTTCGAGCTGATGGGGCTCGCCTCCTACGGCCTCGTCGGCTACCGGCGGAGCCCGGCCCACGTGGAGGCGGCGATCAAATACGCCGCCCTCTCGCTGGCGGGATCCACCCTGATGCTCCTCGGCGTCGGCGCGATCTACGCGCAGACCGGCACCCTCGCCTTCGCCGGACTCCAGGAGGCCTCGGAGGTGGTGCGCTCCCGCCCGCTCTTCCTCTTCGCGGTCGCGCTGGTCCTGGTCTCGCTCTGCCTCAAATGCGCGCTGGTGCCGCTCCATTTCTGGCTCCCCGACGCCCACTCGATCGCCCCCACCGCGGTCTCGGTCCTCCTCTCCGGCACCGTGGTGAAGCTCGGCCTCTACGGCATCGTGCGGCTGCTGGGCAGCAACGCCCCGTGGGTCTGGACCGCGGTGGGAACGGTGCTCCTGCCCATCGGCGCCCTCACGGCGGTGATCGCGGCCCTCGCCGCCGTCTCGCAGCGGGATCTCAAGCGCCTGCTCGCCTGGTCGACGGCATCGCAGATGGGCTACATCGTAGCCGCGGCAGCGCTGGGCAGCAGCGCCGGCGTCGCTGCAGCGCTCACCCACGCCGTTGCCCACGCGCTGATGAAGAGCACGCTCTTTCTCGGGGCCGGCGCAGCTATCGGCGCCAGCGGCGAGCGGCGCTGGGATCGGATGGGCGGCCTGCTCGCGTGCTCCCCGCTCCTGGCGGCGGCGCTGCTCGTCGCCTTCCTCTCCCTCGCCGGCATCCCGCCGCTCGCCGGCTTCTCCGGCAAGCTCGCGATCTTCGCCGCGTTGATCGAGGCGCGGGCGTGGGTGACGCTGCTCTGCCTGCTCTTCGCCTCGGCGCTGATGATCTACCTCGCGGTCCGGATCTGGCTCGCGCTCTTCGGCGGCAAGCCGGCGTTTCCGCCGACCAGGCCGCCGGCTGCCAAAGTCGCGGTGGTGGGCGTGATGGCGCTCTTCGTCGTGATCGCCGGGCTCGCGACGGGCCCGCTCCTGCTGGTGGCACGGGCCGCCGCAGCCGATCTCTTCCTCGGCGAGGCCTACCGCTCCGCGGTGCTGGGCCTGCCCACGAGCACGGAGGTGCTGCCTTGATCCGGATCCCGGGATGGCTGATCTACCTCCTCGCCCTCCTTCCCCTCTGGGTGGTGGCGGCGGGGAGCTTCCATCCGGTGCAATTGGGCTGGGGGCTCGTCGTCGGCCTCGTCACCCTGCCGCTCTCCTGGCGGATCTTCGACCTCCACCGTGCCTACGACGCGGGCGCGCTGGCCCACGGCATCTTCGGGGGCTTCCGCTTCTTCGTGGTCGATTTCGTCCCCGACGCGATCCGCTCCACCCTCGACATGTCCCGCCGGGTGGTGCAGCCGGTGGTGCCGATGCGGCCCGGCGTCATCGCGGTCCCCCTGCGCTTCCGCGGGAACGCCGACGCCCTCTTCCTCACCAACGACGTCACCCTCACCCCGGGGCAGCTGGTCATCGACATCGACGAGGAGCGGGGGATCCTCTACGTGCACGCCATCGATGCCCACGACCCCGACCGGATCCGGCGCGACGTGCAGGCGGTCCACCGCAAGGCGCTCCTGAGGCTCTACCGATGAATCCACAGACCGTCACCCTCGCCCTCGAGATCGGCTTCTGGTCCTGCCTCGTGCTCGTCGCCGCGTGCATGGTGGTGGTGATCCTCGGCCCCGGGAACATCGACCGCCTGGTCGCCACCGACCTCGGCCTGGTGCTGATCGCCGTCGATCTGGCGCTCTTCTCTGCGGAGGAGCAGACGCCCAACTACATGGACGCGGCGCTGATCATCGCGATCATCTCGTTCCTGGTGACGGTGGTGGTGGCGCGGCAGCTCGAGACGGGACGGGTGTTCCGATGAACCTGGCGTGGCTCCGCGACGCGATCGGGCTCGCCCTCCTCGCAGGCGGGCTCTGCTTCACCGCCCTCGGCGTCTTCGGGCTCTTCCGGATGCCGGACGTCTACACCCGCATGCACGCCGGCTCGAAGGCGGTGACCCTGGGCGCCTCGATGATCCTGGTCGCGGTCGCCTTCCTCGCCCCCCTCCCCATCGGCCTGCGGGCCATCGCCATCACCCTCTTCCTCTTCCTCACCACGCCGGTGGCCACCTTTGCCTCCGCCCGTGCAGCCCACCGGCGGCGGGAGCCGATGGCGCTGCAGACGGTGATCGACGAGCTGGAGGACCACCGCCGGGGGGAGCGCGCCCGCGAGCGCGAGCCCTACCCGATGGATTGATCGGCGCCGCGCGGATCGGATCCGGGTGTGGTTGACCGGGGACGTGCCGCGTGTTGGAGAGGTGTATGCCTCGTCTCTTCCTGCTCTTCACCATCGTGCCGCTCCTCGAGCTCTTCCTGCTCCTGCAGATCGGCAGGCTCGTGGGCTTCTGGCCCACGGTCCTCGGGGTGATCGTCACCGCGGCGCTGGGCGCGCACCTGGCCCAGCGCGAGGGGCTCAAGACCTTCCAGCGTTGGCGCGGCGCCCTGGCTGCGGGCAGGCTTCCCGAGGAGGGGCTCCTCGGCAGCCTGCTCGTGCTGGTGGGCGGCGTGCTGCTCGTCGCCCCCGGGGTGCTCACCGACGTGGTCGGCCTCCTGCTCCTCGTACCCGCGACCCGGCGGATCGCTGCGGGCCTGGTCCGCAGGGAGCTGGAGCGCCGGATCCGCTCGGGCGCGATCCGGGTGGTCTCCTACCGCGGCGCGCAGGATCAGCGGCGGGCGTCGGATCGGGTGATCGAGAGCCGGCCCATCGATCCGGATCGCGATTGATCAGGCGCCGTGGCCGCGCCACGAGCGCATGGCGGTGGTCACGCCGAGCAGCGAGGTGAGCCGGTCGAAGAGCGGCCGGGGCAGGAGCGCCCGCAGCGGCGGGGTGGCCTTCACCAGCCAGGGCTCGCGGACCCAGAGCCGGTCGTGCTGCACCGCGCGCACGACCTTCGCCGCGATCTCGTCGGGGTGGAGCCAGCGGGTGAGGCGCGGCGGTGCCACCCCCTCGAACATCCCGGTGCTGACGAAGCTCGGGCAGACGATGGTGGTTCCCACGTGGCGGTGGCCGCCGGCGATCAGCTCGGCGCGCAGCGATTCCGCCATGCCGACGACGAACCATTTGCTCGCTGCGTAGACCACCTGGTCGGGAACGCCGACGAGACCCGCGGCGCTGGCCATCCAGACGAGATGGGCGCGCCCGCTCCGCACCAGATCGGGCAGGAAGGTCTTGGCCACCCAATGGCAGCCGGCGACGTTCACGGCGAGCATCCGCTCGTCGCCGCTGCGGGGGATCGCCTCGTAGGCCCCCCCGATCACCACGCCCGCGTTGTTCACGAGGATCTGGACCGGCCCGCCCTGCGCGTGGACCTCGTCGCGCAGCGCCGCCACCGCGTCGGGATCGGAGACGTCGCAGGCGAAGGCATGGGCCTCGTGCCCCGCGCTGCGGAGCGCGCCTGCGACCTCCTCCGCCGCCACGGCGCGCACATCGACGACGAGAGGCACCGCACCCTCCCTGGCAAAGCGCCAGGCGAGCCGCTCCCCGATGCCCCGTGCGGCGCCGGTGATCAGGACCCGCTCTCCCCCCAGCTCGCGCATGGCTACACCCCGAGGACCTCGCGGTACCGTTCGAAGCAACGGGCGCCGGCGCGCAGCCGCATCAGCGCCCCTTCCGCAATGGGCCTGGCGTTGCGTGGATCGGACCGGACCAGCGGCTCGATCACCTCGCGGTTCCAGGCCTCGGCGTGTTTCACGTCGAGGACCGCGTGCACCTGGAAATAGCGCCGCCCCGCCGGCGAGATCCCGAGCCGCCGCAGGCCCCGCTCCACCTGCGCGGTGCGGCCCGGCGCGGTGAGCTCCACCGCCCCCAGCGCGCCGACGGCGTGGTAGGCGAAGCGCCGGTCGAAGGCGAGGCCGGCGAGCAGGTTGCCGACCGCGAGCGCCTCCCAGCAGACCCGCTCCGGATCCGGATCGAGGTCGAGCTCCTGCACGAGCGCCTCGAGCATCGGCCCGTGCATGCCCACCGCCTTGCCGTTGCCCATCTCGTCCCAGTAGTTGCGCGCCAGCTCGAGCTTCGCCCGCTTCGGCATGCGCAGCTGGGTGAGGGCCACGAGGTCGTCGAAGCCCGCCTCGCCGGCGACCTCCTGGGTGAGGAACCACGTCATCGCTTCCGCGCCCGCCCGCGCGGCGAGCCACGGGAAGAGCGGATCCCCCTGTCCCGGTCCCTGCTCCTTCAACTGCTCGAACCAGGCGAGGAAGGCCCGCGCGTCGGTCGGGGCGGCAGCGGCCCGCCTGGCCACCGCCGCCCGCTCCTGCTCCAGCCAGATCGCTTCGAGCTGCCGCATCACCAGCTCGTCCTCGATCCGCGCGAGGGGATCCACCTCGTCGGGACGGGCCGGCAGCAGCCGGCCGCGGTTGAACCGGGTCAGCCGCAGCTGCAGCGCCGCGGGTGCGAGGGGGGCCTGCGTGCTTTCGTCGATGGCTCGCATCACGGGAAAAGGTGGGCACGCCCCCCGGTCAGTGCAGGTGCCGGGGCTCCTCGGACGGCGGCCGTGCAGGCGGCGGCTGCCTCGGCATCCGGCCCTCCTCGCCCTTGCGCGAGGCGCCGGTATCCGACTGCTTCTTCGCGCCGGCGCGCTTTCCCTCCTCCGACTCGTGCTCGAGGATCGCGTTGATCTCCGCGCCGAGCAGGAGCACCTGCGAGCTGATCCACATCCAGAGCAGCATCACGATCACGCCGCCGAGGGCGCCGTAGGTCGCGTCGTAGGAGCCGAAGTTCTTCACGTAGAGGGAGAAGGCCCACGAGGCGATCACCCAGATCACCACGCCGACGATCGCGCCGGGGGAGAGGAACTTGAACTTCTGCTCCACGTCGGGGAGCGCCCAGTAGAGCAGCGCCCAGACGAACATCATGAGCAGGCCGGCGACCGGCAGGCGCAGCCAGGTGATCGCGGTGCCGAGGGGACCGCCCACCGCTGCAGCCGCAGCCGGCGCCGCCACGGCGATGAGCGCCGCGGCGACCGCGATCACCGCGGTGACGATGGTCATGCCGATGGCGAGGGGACGGACCTTCCAGAAGGGCCGGGTCTCCTCCACGTCGTAGACGGTGTTGAGCGCGCGGATCAGCGCGTTGATCCCGCCGGACGCAGCCCAGAGGGCGGCGACGATACCGAAGGTGAGCAGGCCACCGCTCGAGCTCTGCACCACGCTCTGCAGCTGCCCCTCGATCAGGCCGACCGCATCCTCCGGCGCCACCGTGGCGAGCTCGGTCACCAGCCCCGTCACCTGTTCCGGCCGCATCACCACGCCGGTGAGCGCCACGAGGAAGAGCAGGAAGGGGAAGAGCGCCAGCACGAAGAAATAGGTGAGCGCCGCAGCGGAGTCGTTGATGTTGTCCCGCTTGTACTCGTTCTTCAGCTTCTTCCCGAAATCCTTCCAGGACATGCCCTTGCCCGGCAGCTTCATGGAGCGCCTCCTTTCGGAGAAGGTGATCACGGGCGGACCCGGCGGGGGAGTCACGCCAGCGCGTGCAGCGCCTGCAGCAGCCGCTCGATCTCCGCGCTGCCATTCATGATGCCGGGGCTCACCCGCACGCTTCTGCTGCCGTAGGGCGAGCGGGTGACCACGATGCCGTGCTCCTCCCGCAGCCTCGCGACCACCTGCGCCGGATGGACGCCGTCGACGTCGAAGCTGACGATCCCGGCGGAGAGCGCCGGATCGATCGGCGTGTGGAGGCGGACGCGGCGGATCTCCGCGAGGCCCGCCTTGAGCTCGCTCGCCAGCTGCGTGATCCGGGCGGCGATCCGCGGCTTGCCGATCGACCGGTGGAGCTCGAAGGCCTCGGCCAGCGCCCATCGATGCTCGAAGGCGTGGAAACCACCGGGCGAGCGGAAGAGCCCCTCGGTGTGCTTCACGCCGAAGGGCGGGATCACCGGCGCGATCTCCTCGAAGAGCTCCGGCCGCGCGGCGTAGACCACGCCGGTTCCCCTGGGGCCGTGCAGCCATTTGTGGCAGCCGGCGACGAAGAAGTCGCAGCCGAGATCGCCCATCGCGGCGTTCAGCGCGCCGAAGCCGTGGACGCCGTCGACACAGAGGCGGAGCCCCTCCCGCAGGCCGCGGCGCCGGAGCTCCGCGTCGATGGCGCCGATGGGGAGCACGAGGCCGCTGCTCGAGTGGACCCAGGTGAGCGCGAGGACCCGCGTCTTCTGCCCCACCGCGCCCACGATCCGCTCGACCAGCTCCTCCTCCCGCACGGCGGCGGCGCTCTCGTCGTAGAGGCGCACCGCGCGCACGGCGGCGCCGGTGGCCGCGGCCACGAGGTCGAGGGAGTACCAGGTGGCGTAGTGGTCGTGCTCGGTGCGCACCACCTCGTCGCCGGGCTGCAGGCGCATGCCGTGGTAGAGGAGCGAGAGGCCCATGGTGGTGCTGTCGGTGAGGGCGACGCTCCGGGAGCTGGTGCCGAAGTAGGCGGCGGCTGCCTCCACCGCCCGGACCCGCTCCTTCGTGTCCCAGGCGAAGACGTAGCCCACCGGATCCCGATCGAGCCCCTTGCGGTGGCGCTCGATCGCTTCCCGCACCGGCAAGGGATGGGAGGCGATCAAGAGCCCGCCCAGGTGGACGAGGGCCGGGTCGAGATCGAAGAGCGCCCGCACCTCGTCCCAGCCGTCGCCGAGGCGGACCTGCAGGCCCTCGCCCGCCCTGGCGGGAAGGGCGGCGCCCGCCACCGCGAGGCAAGCTGCACCGAGGAAACGCCTGCGATCCATCCGAACCCTCACCCGGTGGATCTGGGGGCGCCGCCCTCGGCCTTCAACCCACGAGCGGGCGAGCAGGCGGATGGGCCGGAGGCGCCCCTACCTTGGTGGCGTGGGCGTGCGCACCACCAGGTTCTTCGAACGGATGTCGGGCAGCCTCTGGCTGCTCCCGGTGGTGCTCGCCTGCCTCGGCATCGCCCTGGGGCTCCTGCTGCCCTGGCTCGACCGGCAGCCTGCGGTGCTGCGGGCAGCGGAGCAACCCTTCGTGGAGGCCCTCGTCGCCTCGACCCCCGAAGGTGCCCACGAGATCCTCGGCACGGCGGCAGGTGCGCTCTCCACCATCCTCGGCGTCGTCTTCTCGCTCACCGTGGTGACGCTGCAGCTCGCCTCGCGGCAATACACGCCCCGGGTGCTGCGGCGCTTCATGGCCGACCGGACCACGCAGCTGATCCTCGGCATCTTCGTCGGCAGCGTGGCCTACCTCCTCCTCGTGCTCCGCGCGGTGGAGACCTCGACCGACGACGACCCCGGCTTCGTGCCCGCCTTCTCCCTCTCCTTCGGGATCGTGCTGGCCATCGCCAACCTCGCGCTCGTGGCCTATTTCGTCCACCACCTGAGCGAATCGATCCAGGCGAGCAAGCTCTGCTCCGCGATCGGCGAAGGCGCCCGGGCGGATCTGCGCTCCATCGAGCTCCGGGCGGATCCGCCGGTGGAGCTGCCGAAGGGCCCCCCGGCGCTGGTCCGGGCCCGCAGCTCGGGCTACCTCATGCTCGTGGACGAGGAGCAGCTCTGCGAGGTCGCGCCGGAGGGCTGCGTGATCCGGATCGAGGCGCATACCGGCGACTTCGTCCTCGAGGGGATGCCGCTCGCGTCGATCTGGCCGCTCTCGGCGCTGGAGCCGGCGACCCGCCGCCACGTCCGGGCAGCCTTCGCCCTGGGGCGCGAGCGGTCGACCCGGCAGGATCTCCTCTTCTCGGTGCGGCAGCTCGTCGACGTCGCGCTGAAGGGGCTCTCGCCCGGCATCAACGATCCCACCACGGCGGTGATGGCGGTCAACGAGCTGGGGAGCCTCCTGCGCGACGTGGTGCGGCAGGCCCCGCCGGTTCGAAGCGGCTACCGCTGCGTCGCGTCGGGCGAGACCCGCGTCCTCGTGCCGGCGCTCGGGCTCGAAGACTACCTCGCGCATTCCTTCACCGAGATCGTCGAGGCTGCAGGCGAGCACCCCCGGATCACCGCCCGGATCCTCGAGCTCCTCGGCGAGGTGGCGGAGCAGGCGCCGCGGCAGGAGCTCCGACACGCGCTGCAGGCGGAGGGCAGGCGCCTCTTCCTCCTCGGCGGGGGCGAGAAGATGCGCCCGGTCGACCGCCTCCTCCTCGAGCGGCGGCTCGGCTGGCTGGAGGCAGGCGGGATGCTGCGCACCGAGCTGCACGACGAGGGCCCGCTCGTCCACTGATCCGGGAGCCACTCTCCGGTACACTCGTTCTCCCCATGGAGAACACCACGCTTCCCGCCCCGCCGCGCAAGGTCGCGCCCTGGCTTCTGGCCGCCCTCGCCTTCGCCCTCTACCTGCCCTCGCTCGGCAACGGGCTCACCAACTGGGACGATCCGCGCTACGTCACCGCCAACCCCATCGCCACCCAGGGGTTCGCCGGGATCGCCGCCGCCTTCACCCAGACCTGGGACGACGCCTGGTACCCGCTCACCCACGCGCTCTACGCCGTGGTGCAGGCGGTGGCGGGCCCCTCCGCCCTCGCCCACCACCTGGTGCAGGCGCTGGTCTTCGCCGCCTCGGTGGCGCTGGTCCCGGCGGCGCTTGCCGCCTTCGGCGTGCCCACCGCGCTCGGCTTCTGGGCGGCGCTCCTCTGGGCGGCCCATCCGCTCCGGGTCGAGTCGGTGAGCTGGGCGGCGAACCTCAAGGACGCGCTCTCCGCCCTGGGCGTGATCGCTGCCGTCGCCCTCCACGGCGCCGGCCGGCGCAAGGGCTCGGCGCTGGCCTTCGCCGCGGCGCTCCTCGCCAAGTCGACGGTGGCGCCGCTCGCACCGATCTTCGTCCTCCTCGAGGCGCGGGAGGTCCGGCTCCCGGCGGCGCTGCGCCGGGCCCTGCCCTGGCTCGCGCCCGCCGCGATCGTCCTGGCCATCGCCGCCTGGCTCCACGTCCTCGAGCCTGCGGCCCCCGGGCGCAGCCAGCCGGGCGGCGGCCTGCTCGCAGCGATCCCCTCGGCGCTCTGGCTCCCCTGGTGGTACCTCGGCCGCATCCTCCTCCCGCAGCCCTCGCAGGCGATCTACACCTTCGATCCGGTGGGCCTCGTCGACTGGCGCTTCGCCGCTGCGCTGCTGCTCTGGGGCGCTGCCCTCGTTCTCGCGCGCAGGTGGCGCGGGGGCCTCACGGCCCTCGCCGCCTGGGCGCTGCCCTTCGCCGCGGTGACCGGGCTGGTGCCGCTCCTCTTCCCGGTGGCGGATCGCTACGCGCTCCTCTCCTCCCTGGCGGTCTCGGCGCTGGTGATCCTCGGCGCTGCGGCGCTGGCGAAGAAGCCCGCTGCCCGCGTGGCAGCAGCGGTCGTCGCCTCGGTGGCGGTGGTGGCCCTGGGCGCCGCCAGCATCGCGCGGCAGGCGCAGTGGCGGGACTCGATCGCTCTCTGGGAGGCGGACGTGGCGCGGGATCCCTCGCTGGTCGACGCGCGCCTCAACCTCGCCGCCGCCTACGGCGAAGGCGGCCGCTGGGACGACGTGATCGTCCAGGCCCGGGAGAGCCTGAAGCTGGCGCCGGATCGCGCCCTGGCGCTGCGCCATCTCTTCACCGCGCAGGCGACGAAGGCGGAGGTCCCCGCCCGCTTCGTGGTGCCGATCGCCGACGCGATCGAGTTGGCGGACGGCGACCCCGTGCACCTCGTCGCCGCTGCGGGCCGGGCGCTGCGCATCGGTGCCCACGAGGCGGCGCTCACCCTCGCCCACGCGGCGCTGCGGGACGGCGACAGGCTCGACGCCCGCCTGCTCCTCGCCCAGGGGGCGACGGCGCTGGCCCACCACGACGACGCCCTCGAGCACGCGAAGGCAGCGGCGGAGCTCGCTCCGACGCTCGGCCTGCCGAAGGTGCTCCACGCCAGGGCCCTTGCGAGCCAGGGCAGGCTCGAGGAGGCGATGGCGGTGGTGCAGCCGGCGGAGGCGGACGAACAGGTAGCCGAGGTGGCGAAGGCGCTGCGCGCCTCGATCCTCCTCCAACTCGGCCGTCCCGAGGAGGCGAAGGCGCTGGTGCCCGAGCTTCCGAAGATCGAGCAGTAGGCGCTTCGGGAAGCCGGGCCACTGTGGCCCGGCTTGCCTCAGGAGAAGAGCGGCAGATCCTCGCCAGGCAGCGGGAAGCCGTAGCTGCCGTCGGCCCCCTCGATCCCCGCCAGCCGCCGCAGCGCGCGGTGCACGTGGGCCGGCTTGATCCGCACGCCGTCCGGATCGGTCTGCAGGGTCTCGGGGTTCACGGCCAGCGGGCGGTGCCGCTCGTCGGTGGAGCCGATCACGCGGTTGCCGCGGATCCCGGGGCCCATGAGCATCAGGCTCGTCACCGACCAATGGTCCTTGCCGTTGCCCTCGTTGTAGCCGGGGGTGCGGCCGAAGTCGGAGCCGACCACGACCACCACCCGGTCGCCGACGCCAGCCGCTTCCGCCTCGGTCATGAGGAAATCCACGCCCTCGAGCAGCAGCTGCAGCCGCGGGATGTGGGCGGCGTCGTGGTTGCCGTGGGTGTCGAAGCCGCCCAGGGTGAGGTTCGCCGCCACGGTGATCCCGGCCCGGTAGCCGGCGATCGCCACCTGCGCCTGGCGCTTGAGCGGGTTGTTGCTGGTGTCGAGGGTCGCCGGGAGGAACTCGGTGAGCATCCGCAGCTCGTTCTCGCCGGCGCGGGCGTTGAAGAGCATGTTCATCTCGTTGCGCACCAGCGGCAGCTGCTGCTTCGCCATCAGGGCCTCGAGGCGGGCCCGCTGCGCTGCAGCGATCCGCTCCGCGGTGGCCGCGGTGTGGAAGCGGCTCTCGGCGTTGGCGGGATCCATGAGGTCCGGGAAGGCGATCCGGGTGAGCGCCCCCATGTTGCCGGTGCGGGTCGGCGCCACCAGCCCCGACGTGAAGTCGTAGCCCCCCGAGGTGAGGAAGGACATCGGCTTCTCGGGGCCCACCGCCGCAGCGACCAGGGCCGCGAAGCACGGGTGCCCCTCGGCGAGCTTGCCGCTCCAGACGTTGCGGGTGCCGCTATCGTGGCTGTTGGTCTCGGTGTCGACGCCGTTCAGCACGAGGAGCCGGCTCGCGTACTTCTCGAAGAAGAGCTGGTTGCCGCCAACCGGCGCGTAGCGAAGGTTGCCGGCGGTGCCGATGTCCGCTGCCAGGTACGACCGGTTCATCGCCTCCGGATCGTCGGCGAAGAGCATGCCCTTCGGATCGCAGAGGCTGGTGGGATCCCAGCCGCCGCCTGCGTGGACCATGACCCAGAGCGGCCCGTCGTAGGGGGCCTGCGCGGAAGCGCTGCGGGGAAGCACCGCCGGAAAGCCCAGGGAGAGGCCTGCGTACGATGCGAGCTTGAGGAAATCGCGACGATCCATGGCGGGCCTCACTCGTACAGGAAGCGGTAGTCGAGCAGCAGGTAGGTCATCACGGCCATCCACGCCCGGGCGGTGTAGTTGGCGTCGCGCTCCACGCGCAGCGCCTCGGGGAGCTCCTCGCCCGAGTAGAAATCGGTGCGGGCGCGGCAGCTCCACTGGAGGTACTGGTCGAGGGTGCCAGCGGCGATGCCCGCCTTGCCCTCCTTCCACGTCTCGTAGAAGAGCTGCCAGGTCCGCTCCAGCTCCGGGTCGCCGGGGTAGAGGATCTCGCCGAGCACGTGCCGGTGCAGGTGGGCGATGTTGGCGCGGATCGCCTCCTCCGCGCCGGGGACCTCGAAGCCGTTCTCGTCCTCGGGCTCGTAGGAGAGTTCGACCGCCGGGAAGAGGCGCCGGTCCGCCGCGTCGAGGACGAAGTCCCGCGGCACGGCCCTGCAGGCCATCTCGTTGGCCATGCGGGCGCCGACGTTGGCCATCACGCCGTTGGGCGCGGTGATCCGATCGACGATCGAGTCGGAGTCGATGCCGCCGTAGAAGATCCGGTACTGGTTCACGTCCGCCAGGAAGCCGACGCCGTCGCCGCCGGAATTCCACGGATAGCCGGTGACCGCCTCGATCTTCCGGTCGAGCATCTCGGGGGTGAGGAAGCGCGCGGGGCCGAGATCGGCGAAACGCTCCGCATTCTTCGTCCCCTCCTCCACGTTCTCGGCCCGGTAGTAGGGGCCGAGGACGAGGCGCTTCACCACGGTCTTGAAGTCGTAGCCGTCCGCGACGAAATCCTCGCCGACCCTGGTGAAGAAATCGTTCTGGGTCTCGTAGGCCTCCTGCCGCGCCGCTGCGTCCGGCGCGCCGGGATCCTGCGGCGGCGCCAGCGGCGCCCTGCCGGTGAGCATCGTCCAGGTGTTCTGCACCGTGGCGGTGACGAAGAGCGGGTCGGCGACGATCGCCTCGGCGAGCCAGCGCAGGCTCTCCCCGCGGCGATCGTTGGGGACGGTGGCCTCGCCGTAGCCCGGCGGCCGCATGTCGCTGTGCCACCCCTCCTCGGGCGCCCGGTAGCGTCCCCGGGCGTCCCAATTCATGAAGGCGCCCGCCACCGGATCCATCGGCCCGTGGCAGACGGTGCACTCGGGGTTGTTCATCGTGGGGTTGTGCCCCTCGATGGTGGTGGAATCCACCGGCCGCTCGGCGAGCTTGAGGATGTCGGTGGCGAGAAAGAAGCGGAAGACCATCCGCGCCCGGTGCCGGTTGCGGTTGGTTGCCGTGGTGGGGAAGCGGTTCAGGAACATGTGGGAGGTGAGCACGCCGGCGTGCTCCATCCCCTGCACCTTCGCCTCCTTCCACTCGCTCGCGTCGGTCTCGTCGGCGAAGGAGAGGTCGAGGCCGTAGGTCTTCGCCGAGAAGGGGTTCACCAGCCGGTAGTCGGCGGTGAGGATCTCGGTGAAGGGCCGGTCGTTGCGGATCACGTGGGAGACGAGCCGCACCGCCTCCCGGGCCACCGCGCGGTTGGACAGGTCGCGGAGGCGGCGCACCTCGGCCTCGTCGACGACCGTCCCCTCCGGCGGCTGGTACCAGGTGCGGGTGGGGTAGTCGGCGGTGTCGAGGAGATCGATGGCGCGGCTGCCGGGCAGGTAGCGATCGGTGAGGAAGAGATCGTTCCACGCCTCCTCCACCCGCTCGTAGAAGGCCTCCTCCACCATCATCTCGTCGAGGATGGTGGAGAGCGCCTCCTCCCCGCCGTCCTCGACCCGGGCCTCCTCCTCCGGCGTCGGGAGCCGCCCCACCAGCGAGAGGCTCGCCTTGCGCAGCGTCTCGGCGGCGCCTTTGGTGGTGAGCCCGGCGAGACCGTCGCCGTTGCCCTGGTCGCCGCAATCGACCGGCGTGCGGAAGCGGGAGACGAGCTCCTCGAGGGCCTCGTACTTCTCGTCGCCCGTCTGGATCTGCACCCCGCCGCCGTGCTCGATCTGCGCGGAGGGCTTGAGGAGCAGGACGGAGGTGCCGCCCACCTCGACCCGGGCGATGTTCTTCACCGTCTCCAGGTTGATGCGCAGGTAGTCCGGCACCGTCGAGGGCTGGAGGACCAGATCGCTGTCGCGGGCGGTGCCCTGCGCGTTGTGGCAGGCGTAGCACTGCTGGCCCATGAAGGGCTGCCAGACCTGCTGCGAGAAGAATTTGTCGGTGGGGACGCAGCTCGAGGCGTCCTCGGCCTTCGACGCCTCCTCGGAGGAACCGCAGGCGGTCGCGGAGGCGACGAGTGCGGCGAGCAGCGGCAAACGCCAGCGCATGGGTGGCTCCTTCTTCTCTCGAGCAGCCTTGGGAGAATTTGGAAGCTAACACGACCTCTCGGGGGGCAGGCAAGAAAGCGGGCGCCTGGCGCTCTTTGCACACATGGTGCGCCCACGGCGGCGGCGGCGAGGAACGAGCAAAGCTTGGTAGGGTGGCTTTTCCCCTTTGCCCCGCCGGCCGTGTCGATCTCCCGGCGAGACCGACGCTTCGCTTCATGTCCCGGGAGATCCGATGCCCAGAACCCTGCGGCTGCTCGTGCCCCTGCTGCTCCTCTGCGCCGCCTGCGGTGGCGAGGAGGGGGCGGACGAGCAGGAACCTGTGCTCTCCCGCTGCTTCGGCGTGATCTGCGCCACCGGCCAGGTGTGCGATCCGGCGACCGGCGACTGCGTCGCCGATCCCGATCGCGCCTGCGCTGCAGACCCCGATTGCGACGACGAGACGATGCGCTGCGCCGACGGGGTCTGCGTGTCGAAGTGCCGCGACGTGGTCTGCGACTTCGACGCGGGCCAGGTGTGCGAGCCCGGCACCGGCAACTGCGTCGGCGGCAGCACCTGCGGCAGCACCGCCGATTGCACCGGCGGCAAGCTCTGCGAGAGCGGGATCTGCGTCGGCGCCCGTTTCGCGCGCTGCGAGGGCGGGCAGGCCTGCGCCGCAGGGCTCTCGTGCGTGGGCAACGGCATGATCGCGCTCTGCACCGAGGCCTGCGCCGCTGCAGCCGATTGCCAGATCAGCGATCGCTGCGCCGACGAGAGCGCCGGCGCCTTCGCCGGCCACTGCCTGCCGAACCTCTGCAGGCCCGGCGGCGACCTCTACGGCTTCTACCAGGACGCGCAATTCATGGGCCCCTGCGACGCCGCCGGCGCCGGCGACGGGATCTGCGTCGGCCCCACCGCAGGTGGCGACGAGCCGAGCGGCATCTGCATGGGGCGCGGCGCTGCGCAGGCCGGCGCCTCGTGCAGGAGCGACGCGACCCACGGCGAGCCGGCCGCCTGCGATGGCGGCCTCTGCGCAGGCGCCGAGGACGACGGCATCGGCAATTGCCTGCCCTGGTGCACGCTCTTCGACGGCGAGAGCTGCCCCACCCTCGGCACGATCGCCACCGCCTGTTATCCGATCTGGGGCATGGGCGGCGCCTGTATCCCCACCGTCGCCAGCCCGGCTGCGCCGGGCGAGCGCTGCAACCAGGTGGGCGCGCAGCTCGCCTGTGTGGAGGAGAGCCTCTGCGTGCCGGAGGACGGCGCTGCAGGCGCCGCGTCGATCTGCGAGCCGCTCTGCGACGTGGAGGCCGCCGCCGGTGCTGCCGGCGCCTGCGCCGCGGGGAGCTGCACCCAGGTGGGCGAGAGCCCGCGGCTCGGCATCTGCGTCGGCGAAGCGGAGGGCGCGTGATGCGACGCCTCGGCCTGCTGGCGCTCCCGCTCCTCTTCACCGCCTGCGCGGAGGAGGCGGCACCGGCCGCACCCGCGGCGCAGGTGATCCCGCTCACGCCCACCGAGCACCTGGTCCGCGCCGCGATGGCCCTCACCGGCACGAGGCCGCCGCTCGCCGCGCTGCAGGTTGTCGCCGCGGATCCCGCCGCGCTGGAGCCTTCGATCGATCGCCTCCTCGAGATGCAGCAATTCGGCGAGACGATCCGAGATCTGCACAACGACGCGCTGCTGATGCGCTTCGATCTGCAGCTCCTGCCCCACGTCGACGACCTCGCCGAGCGCGGCTACACGCGGGCGGAGGTGAACCGCTCGGTGATGGAGGAGCCGCTCCGGCTGATCGAGCAGGTGGTGGTCGAGGACCGGCCCTACACCGAGATCGTCACCACCGGCACCACCATGGCCGACCAGGTGGTGGCAGATGTCTGGGGCCTCGACTACGACGAGGGCGCCGGCGGCTGGCAGGAGCTCCCCTGGGAGGACGGCAGGCCCGCAGCGGGGATCCTCTCCACCTCGGCGCTCTGGTACCGCCACCGCTCCGCTGGTTTCAACCTCCACCGGGAGCGGGCCAACCTCGTCTCCAAGGCGCTCCTCTGCTGGGACTTCCTCGCCAGGGAGCTGCCCATCGACGGGAGCATCGACCTCTCCGATCCGAAGGCGGTGGCCCACGCGGTGGTGATCAACGAGGACTGCGCCTCCTGCCACGTCACCCTCGATCCGCTGGCGGGCTATTTCTCCAGCTTCCGCCCCTTCCTCCTCGAGCAGCTGATCACGAGCTACCCGGTCGCGATGTACCAGCCCGAGAACGCCGACGAGTGGATCGAGACCACCGGCAGGCCTCCCGGCTATTTCGGCGACCAGGGCGGCGACGTGGCGGCGCTCGGGCGCAAGATCGCCGCCGATCCGCGCTTCAGCCTCTGCGCCGCCAGGCGCTTCTACGGCTACCTCGCCGGCGTCGATCCCGCCTCCGTCTCGATCGAGATCCTCGCGCCGCTCCAGCAGCGCTTCGTGGAGAGCGGCTTCTCGGCCAAAGCGCTGGCCCGGGCGGTGGTGCTCTCCGAGGCCTTCCGCGCCTCGCACGCAACGGACGAGGCGAGCGCAGCGGCGCTGCCCGGCTACAAGAAGGCCAGGCCCGAGCAGCTCGCCAGGCTCTTCGCCGATCTCACGGGTTTTCGCTGGGAGGCGACGATCCCCTTCGAGCTGGACGGCGCTCCCTTCGGCAAGGTCGATCTCGCCAGCAGCGATCTATTCGGCTTCCGCTCGCTGGCAGGCGGCATCGACAGCTACTACGTCACCACGCCGACCCGGACGATGAGCACCTCGGCGAGTCTCTTCCTCCGCCGCTACGCCGCGCGGGCAGCGGGCCACGTGGTGGAGGCGGACTTCGCCGCTGCAGCCGATGCGCGCAAGCTGCTCCGCAGGGTGGAGGCGGAGACCAGCGACGAGGCTTCGGTGCGGGCGCAGCTGGTGGACCTGCACCTGCGGCTCTACGGCGAGGTGCTCGAGCCGGGCGACGTGCCGATCACCGAGAGCTGGTCGATCTTCCGCGGCGTGCTCCAGCGCACGGGCGACGTGCGCCACGCCTGGAAGACGCTCCTCACCGCGATGCTCCAGGACCTGAAGATCGCCTACTACTGACCCGCGGGAGATCGACGATGAAACGCAGAGATTTCCTCCTCGGCGGCGCCGCCCTCCTGGCGGGCGCCACCCTTCCCCTGGGCGATCGCCTGGCCAGGGCGATCGCGCCCGCAGGCGGGCGCAACCTCCTCATCGTCCTCGCCGCCGGTGGCTGGGACGTGACCTGGGCCCTCGATCCGAAGCCCGGCGTGCCGACGGTCGACGCGCCGGGCGGCGAGGTGCGGCGCTTCGGTGAATCACCGATCCTGATCGACCCGAGCCGCCCGGCGATCGAGGCCTTCTTCGAGCGGCACGGCCCACTCACCGCGGTCGTCTCCGGGGTGCAGGTGCGCAGCGTGGCCCACCCCACCTGCCGCCGCCGCATCCTCACCGGAAGCGCCTCCACCGAGGCCCCCGACGTCGGCGCCGCGGTGGCCCACGCGCTGGGGCGCGAGCTCCCGCTGCCCTACCTCGTCCTCGGCGACACCGCCTTCCCGGGCCCCCTCGCCGCGAGCAGCGGCAGGGTCGGCACCACCAACCAGCTCCAGGCGCTCCTCGATCCGCAGGCCGACTTCTCCGACGGTTCGACGGGATCGCGCTTCGTCCCGGACGCTGCCGACGAGGACCTGGTGCGCAGATGGCTCGAGGCCCGGAGCGAGCGGGCGCTGGCCACCAGGGCGCAGCGCGGCGCCAACCGGGATCGGGTGATCGACTACCTCGAGTCGCTGGAGCGGGGCGAGGCGCTCAAGGCCCACGCCGGCGCCTTCGGTGAGCGGGGGATCACCCTGGGGCTCGAGCAGCAGATCGGCGTGGCCCTCGACGCCATCGCCGGCGACGTGGCCCACAGCGTGCTCCTCGACACGCGCTTCCCCTGGGACAGCCACGCGAACAACGCGGTGCAGGGCGTGCTCCACGAGCTGCTCTTCGCCGGCCTCGGCACCCTGGTCGACGAGCTGGTGGCGCGCCCGGGTCGGGCGAGCGGGGCACGGATGATCGACGAGACGGTGGTGCTGGTGGTCTCGGAGATGAGCCGGACGCCGCGCTTCAACGTCACCGCCGGCAAGGACCACTGGCCTTTCACCTCGGCGATGGTGATCGGCGGCGGCGTCGCCGGCGGCAGGACCTACGGCGGCACCGACGACAGGCTCGAGGGGCAGCAGATCGATCTGGCCACCGGCGCCGTCGAGCCTGGCGGGGTCTCGCTCCTCGCCGAGAACCTGGTGGCAGGCGTGCTCGAGCTCGTCGGCGTCGAACCTTCCATCTGGCTGCACGGCGTGCAGCCGCTGCGAGCCCTCCATGCGTAGGTGGCTTCTGGTGGTGGCGGTTGCCCTCGCCGCCTGCGGCGGGGAGGAGGAGGGCCCGGCGAGCGAATGGAGCTCGCTCCAGGAGCGGCCCTGTCCCGAGGGCAGCGTGCTCGACTGGGAGAATTTCGGCGCGCCCTTCCTCCAGAATTGGTGCACCGGCTGCCACAGCGCCGACGTCGCGGGCCCCGCCCGTTACGGCGCGCCGCCAGGGATCGATCTCGAGACCCCCGCCTCCGCCCGCCACCACGCAGCGCGGATCTGGGCGCGGGCGGCGGACGGCAACGAGACGATGCCGCCGGCGGGCGGCCCCGGCGCCGAGGAGCGGCGCCTCCTCGGCGAGTGGCTCGCCTGCGGCGCTCCCTGATCGCACCGCTGTCAAGAGGGAAGTTCGATCACTGTTCTCCCGCCCGCCCGGTGTGGAAGAAGCACGCCGACTGCCGCCCCGGGGGGGCTGGCACCGCGGCCTGATCGCCGCGAGGGGGAACAGGGATGCGTGCAGCGATTCTGGTGGCGGTGCTCGCCGCGGGGCTGGTGGCCTGTGGTGGTGACGACGGCGGCGGCACCGGCGCGAGCGGCGGCAGCGGCGGGACCGGTGGCGCGGGCGGCACGGGTGGCGCTGGTGGAACCGGCGGCACCGGCGGCTCGGGTGGCACCGGCGGAAGCGGCGGCGCTGCCTGCGACGACGCCGACGGCGACACCGTCTGCGACGACGAGGACACCTGCCCCGCTGGCGACGACCGCATCGATCACGACGACGACGGCATCGCGGACGCCTGCGACAATTGCCCCGCGATCCCGAACCTCGACCAGGCCGACAGCGACGGCGCTGCGGCGGTGGCGATCGACTACGCCCCGCTTCCCGTGGGCGACGACGCCGTCGTGCTCTACGATGCCGCCGCCCAGGTTCCAGCGCTCGGCGCCGAGGACCCCGGCTTCGAGATCGGCTTCCCCTTCGTCTTCTTCGGCGAGGAGAAGGAGCGCTTCTGGTTCCGCGGCGCCGTGGTCACCTTCGACCTCGAGAGCGCCTGGGCCAGCTGGCGGCCCCAGCCGATCCCCTATGCTCTCGACAGCCTCGCAGCCAACGGCCTCGTCGCCGCTGCGTGGACCGGGATCACCGAGACGGAGACCAGCCTCGTCACCAGCGAGCTCGTCGGCGAGGCGCCCGATCGCCGGCAGGTGATCACCTTCCAGAACTTCGAGCGTGAGGCCTTCTACGACAGGCACTTCGGCGCCACCGGCGTGGCGGAGACCGCGCCCCTCTTCGCCCAGGTCGTCCTCCACGAGGACGGCGCCATCGAGATCCACACCGACGCGCCGATGCCGGCGGGTGTGGATCCGGCGGATTGGGAGATCACCCGCGGCGTCGAGCGGTCCGACGGCCTGCTGGGCCTCACCCTCCCCGGCGAGAACTTCGAGGCGGTGGCGCTGGTGGAGAGCGCCGCCCGCTACACCACCGGCGGCGCCTTCGACGGCATCGGCGACGCCTGCGCCAACCGCTGCGCCGACGCGGATGGCGACGGCGCCTGCGACGAGGCCGACCTCTGCCCCGGCGAGGACGACGGCGCGGACGCCGACGACGACGGGATCCCCGACTGCCTCGACGCCTGCCCCGCCGACGCGCAGAACGACGAGGACGGCGACGGGGTCTGCGGCGACGTGGACGCCTGCCCGGGCTTCGACGACGCGGCGGACGCGGACGGCGACGGCTTCGCCGACGGCTGCGACCTCTGCCCCGGGACCGACGACCGGATCGACTTCGACTTCGACGGCTACGGCGACGCCTGCGACGCCTGCCTCGGCGACGACGGCAGCGGCGACGCCGACGCCGACGGCGTCTGCGACACGAGCGACGCCTGCGCCGACTTCGACGATCTCGACCCGGGCTGCAACTACCTGCGCTACCGCGGCGGCATGGGCGGCGGCGCCGCGGGCCCCTTCGCCTGCCCCGCCGGCAGCTCCGCGGTGGGCGTCGAGGTGGCGCGCCTCTGGGGCTACGTCGGTGGCGTGAAGCTGATCTGCGCGGACGCGAGCGGCAACGAACTCGCCGAGCGGCCGGGCCAGTTCGGCGGCGAGGTGGGGCCGAGCGCGCCGGTCCACGTCTACCGCTGCGACGAGGGCGGGGTGGACGGCGTGGTCGTGGGGCAGTTCGCCAGGGAGCAGGGCTACCTGGTGGACTTCGGCGTGATCTGCGCGCCCCGGGCCGGCGGCGCCTCGTGGGCGCTCCACCACCCCGACTTCAACGTCTGGATCGCCCCCTGGTACGACCTCTGCGCCGCCTCCGGCGAGGTGGTCACCTCGCTGAAGCTGCGGCTCGGGTCCTGGGCGGACGGCGCGCAGCTCGGCTGCAGCGCGCTCTGAAACGGGATCGGGGCGGCGCCGTGGTAGAAGCCACGCCATGGCTGACAAGCGCCGCTTCGATCTCTTCGCCCAGCTCCTCGTGGAGCGCTTCCCCGACGCCCGGCGGGTCTACGACATCGCCGGTGGGATGGGCCGCCTCAACGAGGCGCTCGTGAAGCTCGGCCGCGAGGCGACCACCTTCGACGTGCGCCACAAGCACCTGCCGGTGCGCTTCGCCGAGCGGATCTTCACCCTCGACGAGCCCTGCGAGGCGGATCTGGTGGTGGGCATGCACCCCGACGGCGCCACCCGCGTCATCGTCGAATACGCCGGGCGCCACCGCATCCCCTTCGCGGTGGTGCCCTGCTGCTCCGACAACGGGATGCCCTACAAGCCGTGGATGCGCCACCTCGCCGAGCTCGGGCGGGAGCAGGGCCTCGAGGTGGCGGAGGCCGTGCTGCCGATGGACGGTCGCGCCCGGGTGATCCTCGGCAAACCCGCCGCCTGATCAGATGAAGCGCGGCAGGAGCACGTGGTTCTCGAGGTGCACGTGGCGGAGCACGTCGCCCTCGAGATCCCCCAACTCCGCGAAGAGCGTGCGGTAGCTGCTGCAGCCCCAGGCCGGCGCCTCGTAGTCGTCGGTGAGCTGGCGAAGCCGCTCGAGGCGGCTGCCCACCTCCAGATGTTCGGCCTGCATCTGCTCCAGCTCCGCCGCGACGAAGGCCGGGTCCCGCGCCTCGCGGACGAGGGCCGGGAAGAGCTCCTGCTCCTCCTCCTCTAGATGGACGAGGAGCAGATCGTGGAGCTCCACCACCAGGTCCCGGATCTCGACGAGGCGCGGCTCCTTCACCCCGTGGACCCGCGCCACCTTGGTGGCCAGCGGCACGAGCCAGGGCAGCGCCTTGCGCAGGTAGCCGTGGTGGCGATCGACGATCCGCGCGATCAGCGCGTCGGTGCCGAGCTCGCGGACGTCCCCGTCCGTTCCGTCGCCGCTCCGCTCGGCGAGCGCCTCCTCGAGAGCAGCCCAGATCGCCGCTGGGTCGAGCGCCTTCTTCGCGCAGATCTCGTCGACGGTGACGTTGCCGCCGCAGCAGAAGTCGATGCGGTTGGCCTGGAAGACCCGGGCGCTGGCCGGGTGGTCGAGGACGATCCGGGCGATGGTGGCGGTACGGTCGATCATGGCGGGTATGCCTCCTTGCCGCGGATCGATTGCATCCCCCCTGCCAACGCTTTTCGTCACCACCGCGGAACGGATCGTCCCATCACGAGACACGACGCCCCGAGCGCGCCGCGCCGAAATCGACCTCCGCCCGGAAGCCGAAGCCCCTGGCGTTGTCGAGATAGCGGGCCCACCGCGGCCGGAAGACGTAGAGCGCGCTGCGGGCGATCGCTCCCTCGAAGGAGGCGGGCAGCGCGAAGCGCTCGCGGTAGCGCGCGAGCACGCCGGCGCGCTCGGCCTCGTCCCCGACGACCGCCGCTTCGCCCTCGAGCTGCGCCCCGCGGATCGCCTCCCAATCGAAGGTCCGCGCGAAGATCGAGACCGCCACCTGCGGCGTGGCTGCGAGGGCCACGCTGTGCCGGCTCGTCGGCGCGGAGAGCCAGTAGAGCGTCCCGTCCGCCCCGGGCACGTAGAAGAGCGGCGCGGAGAGGACGCCCGCCTCCTCCCCCGCAGTGGAGAGGACGAGCGTGCTCTCCGCGTCGAGGAGCTCCTGCAGGAGCCGCCGTGCTTCCGTCTCGGGCATCATGCCGCCGCTTCTACGGCGGATCGGTCCCCTACCGCCAGCTCTCCCGGCGGGCGTAGAAGGCGCCGGGGGCCAGCGGGAGCCAGAGGCTGAAGCCGCGGAAGAGGAGCGTGGCGGTGAGCGCCGCAGGGCCGGGGACGCCGAGGAGGGTGAGCGACGCCACCGTGCCCGCCTCGAAGATGCCGACGCCTGCAGGGACGAAGCCCAGCGAGCCCGCGAGGAAGCCGAGGAGGAAACTCGCGTAGGCCACCGGCAGCGAGGCCTCGATGCCCACCGCGTGGAGCATCGCCCAGAGCGTGGCGCCGTCGAGGACGAAGATCACGAATTGCCAGGCGGTGCTCTCGAGCAGCATGCCGCGATCCCGGCCCACCGCCGGGGCGACGCGGGTCATCGAGTCGATGGTGGGGCGGGCCTTCTTCAGCAGGCGCGTGCGGAGGAGGTATTGGGGCAGCCGCCGCTCCCGGTGGCGCAGCCCCCAGAGCAAAAGGCCCGGCACGAGGAGGAAGATCAGGGCGAGGCCGCTGGCGGCGCCGAGGATCACGCGGGGCACCTTGTCGGCGACCCACCAGGCGATGCCCACCGCAGCTGCCAGGGCCACGGCGTAGGCGAAGTAATAGGAGACGAGGCGAGCGAGGAGGCCGACCATCGACCCGTCGCGGCTCACGCCCCGCTTCTCCATCGAGCGCATCACCAGCACGGTGCCGCCGACGCCGCCGCCGGGAACGAATTGATCGACGAAGAACTTCGCCAGGGCGAGTCGGGTGACGGTCCCGATGCGGAGGTTCCGCTCGCTGGGGAGGCGCGCCAGCACCCGCTGCCAGACGATGCCGTCCACCGGGTAGGTGAAGACCTGCAGCGCCGCCGCCACCAGCAGCCACCAGGGCTGGGCGTTCTGCAGGATGGCGAGGAACTCGGCCCCCTCGCTGCGGTTCGCCACCAGCCAGGCGAGGCCGAGGAGCACCACCACGCCGAAGAAGACGCGCCAGAAGAGCGAGCCGCCTTTCCTGGCATCGGTGTCCCGCCGCCGCTCGCCTGCACCGTTCACGCACTCGGCTCCGCTGCTCACCAGGCCTCCACCACCTCCGCCCCCGATGCTCCTCCCTGAGGGTGGGCACCCCGTGCACGGAGCGGTGAGTCCCTCCGCCCCTCCCGGGTAGGGCGGGATCCTGCGCTCCCGCGCGGGTGGCCGATGCGCTACCGATGGGGGATGAGCGTCTCCACCCGCCCGATCCGTTTCTCCGCCGCCGACGGCTACGAGCTGGCAGGCGAGCTCTTCCTCCCGCCGGGGCGCCCGGTGGGGCAGGTGCTGGTGGCTGCGGCGATGGGCGTCCCCCGGCGCTACTACGGCCCCTTCGCCACCTTCCTCGCGGAGGCGGGGCTGCAGACCCTCGCCTTCGACTACCGCGGCATCGGCGGCTCCGCCCCACCCCGGCTCCGGGGCTTTCCCGCACGCCTCGAGGACTGGGCCACCCTCGACCTCCCCGCAGCAGCGGCGGAGCTGCGCCGCCACGGCGACGCGCCGCTCTTCTGGCTGGGGCACAGCGTCGGCGGCCAGCTCTTCGGGCTCACCGAGGGCCTCGACGTACGGGGCGCGCTCTTCGTCGCCAGCCAGAGCGGCTATTGGCGCAATTGGGAGACGCCCCGGGGCAGGCTCGCCATCTTCGCCTTCTTCTGGGGCCTCGTCCCCGCTCTCACCCTGCTGCTGGGCAAGCTGCCGATGCGCCTGCTCGGGCAGGGCGAGGATCTTCCCGCAGGGGTGGCGCGCCAATGGGCGGCCTGGGGCCGCGACCCCGACTACGTCCTCGGCCACGCCCGCCGCACCCGCGGGCTCGAGCACTTCGACTACCGGGGCCCGATGCGCTTCTATGCAATCGCGGACGACCCCTATGCCCCGCCGCGCACGGTGGAGCGGCTCCACGGCTTCTTCCCCCATGCAGCAGGCGAGCTCCGCGTGGTCGAGCCGGCAGCGCTGGGCGTCCCGCGGATCGGCCATTTCGGCCCGTTCCGCCCCACCTTCCGCGAGACGCTCTGGCCCGAGCTCCGCAGTTTCTTCCTCTCGCGCGCCGGGGTGGAAATCGAGGCGGCGGTCCGGTAGTTGGCCCCATTGCCGGCAACGGAGCCGGCCCGGACGAGACGCGCCGTACCCGGAAAGCGAAGACGACGCAGCGAGGTCTCCCCTGTCCTGGTTGCTTCTCGTCGTCGCCGGCCTGCTCGAGGTCGGCTGGTCCCTCGGCCTGAAGTGGAGCGACGGCTTCAGCAGGCCCCTCCCCACCCTCTTCACCATCGTCGCCCTGGTGGCGAGCATGGGCCTGCTCGGCCTCGCGGCGAAGCAGCTGCCCATCGGCACCGCCTACGGCGTCTGGGTGGGGATCGGCGCCCTCGGCGCCGCCATCGGCGGGATCGTCATCTTCGGCGAGCCCGCCTCCGCCGGCAGGCTCTTCTTCCTCGGCCTGCTCCTCGTCTCCATCGTGGGGCTGAAGGTGACCTCCGGCTGATGCAGCGATTGTTCCTGTAATGCCGGTGCCGGTCCTGCGTCAGCCGCTGTCACGGGTCCGGACCGCCAGATAGGATTCCCCCATGAACGAGCACGACATCGAACTCCCCACCAGCCGCCCGGTCATCGACACCCTCGTCGCGGGGCACCGCGAGTTCCTCTCCTTCCTCGAGCGGCGGGTCGGCGACCGCGCCCTGGCCGAGGACATCCTCCAGGAGGCCTTCGTCCGCAGCATCGGCAAGGCCGAGGATCTGCGCAGCGAGGAGTCGGTCCGCGCCTGGTTCTACCGGACGCTCCGCAACGCGGTGGTCGACCACTACCGGCGGCGCGGCACCTCCGAGAAGGCCCTCGAGCGCGTGGCCGCGGAGATGGACGAGGCGGTGGAGCCGGACGCGGAGCTGGCCAGCGCCGTCTGCGGCTGCATCGCGCGCCTCGCCGACACGCTGAAGCCGGAGTACGCGGAGGCGATCAAGCGGGTCGAGGTGGAGGGACTGGCGGTCAAGGAATTCGCCGAGACGGCGGGGATCACCGCCAACAACGCGGCGGTGCGGGTGCACCGGGCCCGGGAGGCGCTGCGCAAGCGGGTGGTCACCTCCTGCGGCAGCTGCGCCAGCCACGGCTGCCTCGACTGCACCTGCAAGCCCTGAGGCGGGGGCTGCGCGCAACGCGGCGCAGCAGCAAATTCGAGTGCCGCGGCAGCGCGTAGGCGCCGGGAGCACTCGATGGACGATACCTCGCGGGAGATCCCCCGGATCTCCAGCGGCACTCCCCACCTCGACAAGATCCTCGCCGGCGGCTGGATCCGCGGCGGCATCTACGCCGTGGTCGGCGCGCCGGGCACCGGCAAGACCACCCTCGGCAACGAGTTCGCCTTCGCGGCAGCGAAACGGGGCGAGAAGGCGGTCTTCGTCACCATGCTGGCGGAGTCCCACGACCGCATGCTGCTGCATCTGCGCTCGCTCGACTTCTTCGACCCGGCGCAGGTCGGCAAGGGGCTCTTCTTCTACAGCGGCGCATCCCTTGCTGCGGGACGGCGGCCTCGACGCCCTCCTCAGCTTCCTCGGCAAGCTGGTCCGCGAGCACGATGCCCGGGTGCTGATCGTCGACGGGCTGCCGGTGCTCGAGGAGGCGGCCCCCTCCGGGATCATCCTCCGCTCCTTCCTGCAGGGCCTCGCGGTCCGGATGACGATGCACGACTGCACGGCCCTTCTCCTCGGATCCAGGTCCGGCGCCGGGAACGACGTGGCCCTGGCGATGGCGGACGGCATCCTCGTGCTGAGCGCCGAGCTGCGGGGCCTCAAGGCGATCCGCAGCCTCGAGCTGCTCAAATTTCGCGGCAGCGAGCACCTGCAGGGCAAGCACACCTTCCGGATCAACCACGCCGGCCTGCAGATCTACCCGCGCTGGGAGGCGCAGCACGCCACCAACTCCGCGGTGGTCGCCGACCCGGACGATCGGGTGAGCTCGGGCATCCCCAGCCTCGACCAGATGTGCGGCGGCGGCCTGATCCGGAATGCGTCGACGATGCTCCTCGGCAGCCCGGGCAGCGGCAAGACCCTCATCGGCCTCAACTTCCTGGCGGACGGCGCGCGGCGGGGCGAAAAGGCGCTCTACTTCGGCTTCGCCGAGGGACGGGAGCAGCTGGTCCGGAAGTCCCGCGGCGTGGGTCTCGATCTCCAGCCGCCCGTCGACGCGGGCCTGCTGCGGATGGAGTCGCGGGCGCCGGTGGAGACCCTGCCCGACGGCGTGGCCCAGGAGCTCCTCGAGATCGTCGAGAAGGAGGGCTGCGATCGCCAACGTGCTACGGGATCACCACGTCACCGTGGTGGCGAGCCTGCAGGTCAACGCGATGATCGGGCCCGAGCTCCACGCGCCGGTGCAGGGCGTGGAGGCCATCACCGACAACCTCCTCCTCCGCTATTCCGAGCTGGAGGGCAGGCTGCTTCGCGTCCTCACGGTCCTGAAGATGGCGACAGCGACAACGATCCGAACCTCCGCATCCTCGAGATCAGCGACGAGGGGCTCGCGGTGGGCGACAGCTTCCGCTCCGTGGCGGCGGTGGCGACCGGACAGCCGCCCCGTGCATCCGCAAAGGGCGGTGGCAGGAGATGAGCCGCATCCTCGTGGTGGAGGACGAGGAGACCCTCGCCGGCACGCTCTACGAGCTCCTCTCCGAGGAGGGCTACGAGGTGCCGGTGCTCATCGTCACCTCGGCCCATCCCGGCGCGGTCGGCACGCACCCCGGCGCGAAGCTGCTGCAGAAGCCGCTGCACCTCGACGCCCTGCTCGGCGCGGTCCGCGAGCAACTCGCGAGGAGTGATACGTGAGCGAAGCCCTCGCGGATCTGCTCCGCAGCCAGCACGAGGAGATCCTCGCGCGCTGGAAACGGCTCGCGAGGGCTGCGAGCGAAGCGGCTGCCCGGCTCCCCGACGAGGAGGTGGTGAACGAGCTGCCGCTGATCCTCGACGAGCTCGCCGGGCGCATCGACGAGGGGGTGCCCCATCTCGTCCGGCTGCAGCCGCTGGTCCACACCACGGGCCACGCGCTCCACCGCCGCAGCCGTGCCTTCCGGCTCGCCGACCTCGTCCAGGAATTCGCCCTGCTGCGGCGGGTGCTCGTCGAGATCGCCGAGGAGCACGGCGCGGCCGAGCGAGATGCACTCGGGCTCCTGCACGGCGGCATCGATCAGGCGATCGCCGGCGCCGTCCGACCTCGACGATCTCGCCGCGCAGACCGTCGAAGAGGTCTGCCTCGCCTTTCCCGAGCGTGCGGTCCGGCTGGTCATCGGGGAGCGGGGGCTGCGCGGCCGCTACGACCCGGGACGGATCGTCCAGGTCCTCACCAACCTCACCCGCAACGCCATCGAGCATTCCCGCGCCGACACGACGGTGACGCTCACCGTGGAGCGGGTGGAGGACGAGGGCCGGGTCTCGGTCCACAACGTGGGCGAGCCGATCCCCGAGGAGCTCCGGGCTCGGCTCTTTCAGCCCTTCAGCAGCGGCGCCGGCGCGCCGAGCAGCGCGGGGAACGTCGGGCTGGGGCTCTACATCGCCTCCGAGATCGTCCGGAACCACGGCGGCAGGATCGAGGTCGAGTCCGGCGCGGAATCGGGAACGACCTTCCGCGTCGTGCTGCCCCTCGACACGGAGGCGGAGAGCCCGGCGCCGGTGTAAGCCGCCCGGGCCACCAGCGTCTGCCACCGGGGAAAGCGAGGGAGGCAGCGATGGACCCGGAGCGGATCTTCGAGCTCGAAGCACGGGAGGAGGCAGTCGAGGTGGGCGGGCGGCAGGTGCGCCTCCTCACCTACGGCGGCAGCTTTCCCGGCCCGCTCCTCGCGCTGCGCGAGGGCGAGCGGGTGCGCATCCGCTTCCGCAACGGCCTCGACGAACCGACCAACCTCCACCTCCACGGCATCCCCCTGCCGCCGGAGGTCGATGCACCCCACCGCGTGCTGCAGCCGGGCGAGAGCGCCGACTACGCCTTCCGCCTGCAGCCGGGGAGCGCCGGCACCTATTGGTACCACCCGCATCTCCACGGCCAGGTTGCACGGCAGCTTGGCGCCGGCCTCGCCGGCGCGCTGGTGGTGCGGGGGCCGGTGGACGAGACGGTACTGGCCGGCATCCCCGAGCAGACGCTGCTCCTCCACGACCTCGCCCTCGGGGCGGACGGCACGCCCCTGCCGCCCGGCGGCATCGACTGGCTCCACGGGCAGGAGGGGGATCTCGTGCTCGTGAACGGCGCGGTCGAGCCGGCCCTCCACCTGCCGGCGACGCTCTCGCGGATCCGGTTGGTCAACGCCGCCACCGCCCGCTACTTCCACCTCGATCTGCCGGGGGCCGAGCTCTTCCTGGTCGGACAGGACGGCGGGATCCTCGAGGCGCCGGTGGCGGTGGAGCGCCTCCTCCTCGCCCCCGGCGAGCGGGCCGACGTGCTCGTCCGCGCCGACGCCGGCGCCGCCCTCGTGCTGCGCGGCCTGCCCTACGCCCGCGGCGGGAAGAAGGCGGCGGCAGAAGCGCTGCCGCTCGCACGAATCGAGGTCGGCAACCTGCAGGGCCTGCCCCTGCCGGCCCGGCTGCGCGAAGTGGAGCTCCTCGAGGCGTCGACCGCCCACCGAACGCGGCGGATCACCTGGGGCGGCGCGATGCGCCCCTTGCGCTTCTTCGTGAACGGGCGGGCCTTCGACCCCCACCGCGTCGACGTGCACGCGCGGCTCGGCACCACCGAGATCTGGGAGATCCGCAATCCGATGCATCTGGATCATCCCTTCCACCTCCACACCCACGCCTTCCAGATCCTCGACCGGGACGGCGTGCCCGAGCCCTTTCGGGCCTGGCGCGACGTAGTCAACGTCCGGCCCGGCGAGGTGGTGCGGATCCTCGTCCCCTTCCGCGAGCACCCAGGGCTGACGATGTTCCACTGCCACATCGTCGAGCACGAGGACCGGGGGATGATGGCGCACCTCGAGGTGCTCGAAGGGTGACGGGGGCAGGGGGGCGCTGCGTCGTCCAGATCCTTCAGCGCCGCAGCCCGTGGCGCTTCATCTTGTCGATGAGCGTGACGCGGGTGAGGCCCAGCCGCCGCGCCGCCTCGCTCTGGTTGCCGCCGGTCTGTGCCAGCATCTCCTCGATCCGCGCCCGCTCGAAGGCGGCGACCCGTTCCCGCAGGCTTCCACCGCCGGTGCTGCCCGCCATCCGGTCGAGGGCCTCGGGACCTACCGCGCCGCCGGTGGAGAGGGCGAGGAGGCGCGCCACCGCGTTCTCGAGCTCGCGCACGTTCCCCGGCCAGTCGCGGCACTCGAGCGCCTCGATCACCTCGGGGGTGAAGTGGACGTCGTCGAGGCCGAAGCGCCGGCTCCAGCTGCGACGGAAGGCTTCGACGAGCAGGGGCACGTCCTCGCGGCGCTCGCGCAGGGGCGGCACGTGCAGCTCCACCACCGAGAGCCGGTAGAAGAGATCCTCCCGGAAGCGGCCGGCGGCGACCTCGACCCGGAGATCGCGGTGGGTGCAGGCGACGATGCGCACGTCGACGCGTTCGGTCCGCCCGGCGCCCACCGGCTGCACCTCGCCGTCCTGCGCGGCGCGGAGCAGCTTCGCCTGCAGGGCGAGCGGCAACTCGCCGATCTCGTCGAGGACCAGCGTTCCCCCGTGGGCCTGTCGAAAGAAGCCCGGCCTGGCGCCGTCGGCGCCGGTGAAGGCGCCCTTCGCGTGGCCGAAGAGCTCCGCCTCCGCCAGCTCCGCCGGGATCGCCGCGCAGTTGAAGCGGACGAGCGGCCCCTTCGTCCTGGGTCCCGCTGCGTGGAGGAGCGAGGCGACGAGCTCCTTGCCGGTCCCCGTCTCGCCCCGGACCAGGGTCGGGACGTCGCGGGCGGCGAGGAGGCGCGCCTGCGCCAGCAGCTGCCGGAACGCAGCGCTCCTGCCGACGAGGGGCCGACCGAGGATCGCCTCGACCTCGTGCTCCCGCACCGAGCTGCGCAGCCGCCGCAGCTCCGCTGCACGCTGCACCAGCAGCAGGAGCTCCTCGTTGGCGAAGGGCTTGGGCAGGTAGTGGAAGGCGCCGGCCTGCATCGCCGCCACCGCGATGCGCTCGTCGCCGCGGGCGGTGAGGAGGAGCAGGGGCAGCTCGGGCGCACGCTCGCGCACGGTGCGGAGCAGGGCCATGCCGTCCATCCCCGGCATCACCAGATCGCTCACCACCACGTCCGTCTCCTCGAGGAAGGGCAGCGCCTCCGCCGCTGCGGCACAGGCGCGGACCTCGTGGCCCGCGTCCTCGAGGACCTGCTCGATCATGAAGCGGACGCCTGCTTCGTCGTCGACCAGAAGGATCCGGGCCATCAGCACTCCAGGGGCAGTTGGACGAGGGCGGCGGTGCCGCCGCCCGGCGAAGAGTCGAAGCGCAGGGTGCCGCCGTGCTGCGCGATCACCGCGCGGGCGAGGGCGACGCCGAGGCCGGTGCCTTCGGGCCTCGTGGTGAAGAAGGGCGTGCCTGCGGCGGCGAGGGTGCGCGCATCCATCCCTGCGCCGTCGTCGCGGACCTCGAGCTCCACCAGCCCCTCGTCCCGACGGAAGCGGATCCGAACCGTGCCGCCTGCGGGCGAAGCCTCGATGGCGTTGCCCACGAGGTTGAGCAACGCCTCCTTCAGCCGCCGCGCATCCGCGCGGAGCACGAGGGGCGCGCCGTCGACGGCGAGCGCCACCGAAGCGCGGTGGGCACGGGCCTCGAGGATGGCGCAGCAGCCGTGGACCAGCTCCGCCAGGTCGAAGGGCGCAGGCTGCGGCGCAGCGAGCGGGCGGGAGAAGGAGAGGTAATCCCGGACCAGCCCCTCGATCCGCTCCACCTCCTCGCGCACCACCGCGAAGCGCCTCGCCTCCTTCTCGTCCCGCGGATCCCTGGCGAGGAGCTCCACCAGGCCCTTCACCGCTGCGAGGGGGTTCTTGATCTCGTGGGCCACCCTCGCCCCCACCGCCTCGAGGGCCTGGGCGCGCCCCTCCGTCGCGGCGACCACGGTCTCGTGGGCCTGGGCGAGGCGCTCCGCCGTGCGGGCGAGGGCGTCCGAGAGGCGGGCCACCGAGAGCCGGAGCAGCACGAGGGAGACACAGGTGAAGAGCGCGAGCAGCCAGCCGCGCTGCGGCCAGGGGATCGGCGGGAAGCGCGCCGCCAGCGGATCGGCGGCAAGGAGCGCCACCGCTGCGAAGAAGAGGACGAGGGCCACGGTGCTCTCCCGCCTGCGGCCGAAGGCGGCGAAGGCGGTGACCGAGGGGGCAAAGAGGAGGGGCAGGAAGGGGCTGCGCAGGGCGCCGCTGGCCAGGCAGGCGAGGGAGAGGCCGAGCTGGGTGGCGAGCAGCGATCGGAAGAGCGCGCCAGCCTCGATCGGCTCGCCGCGGAGGCGGAAGGCCTCCACCGCGAAGAAGGAGAACATCGCGGCGAAGCCGGCGTGGATCACGGTCCGCTGCACCGCCGGCAGCTCGGTGAACCAGAGCACCGCCAGCGCCACCGCCATCGCCGGCCCGGTGACCCAGGGGCGCAGGCGCAGGAAGGCGGCCCCCACCTCACGGAGGCGGGCTGCATGGATCGAGGGAAGGCCGTCGGTCGCCGCGGGCATGGGGAACTCATACCGCAGGCCCCCGGGAGCAGCGGAAGGGGCTGTCAGCTTTTCCGACACCCCTGTCGACGCGCCGAGCGATCCCGTCGGGCCGGATCCGGGGAAAGCGGCGCTCCCGCCGCGCTTTTGCCCGTGGCACGGGAGATGAAGTGCGCCGCGCTTCGATCTTGTCCACGCGGCCCCGCTGGTGCGGGACCCGTCGGACGGGAGGCGCGCTGCGCGCGCAAATCGCTGTGTGTTGGAGCGCCCCACCGGGCGCTCGGTCGGCGCGGGAAGCGCCGCATTGGGAGAAGAGAATATGTCGACCCTTTCCGTTGCAATCGATCCCCGGTCCCGCAAGGTCCGCCTCGCCCTCGTCGCCTGGCTCGCCGGCGCCCTCGTCGTCGCCGTCTCCGAGGTGATCGGGCGCCACGTCATCCGCCTCCCGGCGATCGTCCCGGCGCTGGTGATCGGGATCACCACCCTCGCCCTCCTCGTCCATCGCCGCTCGGAGGCCTTCCGGCATTTCACCGCCACCGCGGATCTGCGCCCCGCGATCCTCTTCCACCTCGTGCGGGTGGGCTACGGCGCCGCCTTCCTCGCCCTCGGCGCTGCAGGCGAGCTCCACCCGACCTTCGCGTGGAACGCCGGCATCGGGGACGTCGTGGCAGGCGCGCTGGCCCTGCCTGCGGCGTGGCTCGCCGGCAGGGGATCGCGGCGGCTGGTCTTCGCCTGGAACGCCCTCGCGCTCTTCGACATCCTCCTCGCCCTCGGCACCGCGCAGCGGCTGATCTGGATCGACGGCGAGCGCACGCTCTTCGCCCCGATGCAGGACTTTCCCTTCACCCTCCTCCCCGTGCTCGTGCTCCCCTGGATCCTGCTGGGGCACCTCTGGATCTTCGCGCGCCTTCGCCGCCCCGCCGCGCTGACCGGCGCGCCGGCAGGAACGCGCTGATCAGCGGAAGGCGCCGCCGGCGAAACCGCGGACCGCTGCGCCGTGGACGATGAAGAGCTGGCGCACCAGCCGCTCCGCGAGCGGCTGCGCCGTTCCAGCCAGCGCCTCGAGCCCGGGCAGATCGTCGCCGGCGGCGGGTGGGAGTCCAGCGGCGATCGCATCGGCCATCTGCTCGAGGAAGACCGCGGCGCCAGCGCCGATCGAGCGCCGCGTGGCGGCAGGCAGGCTGCGGTCGGAGAAGAGCGCCAGCGCGGTGGCGTGGACCCGGCGCAGGTAGAGGGTGAGGGCGATGAGCGGCTCGAGGTCCTCCCGCCAGGCCTCGGCGAGGAGGCGCTGCAGCGAGGCCTCCGCGTTGAGGACGGCGATGCCCACCTGCCGCCGGGCCCGCTCCGTCGCCGTGCTGTCGGGATCCCCCTCGCCCAGCTGCCGCATCCAGCCGGCGGAGGAGCGCAGCGCCGCGGCGAGCTCCTCGGGGAAGCGGTGCTTCTCCCACGCAGGCCAGAGAAGCCGCGCCGCCACCAGCGCGATCGCCCCGCCGACCAGCGTGTCGAGGATGCGGATCCAGGCGAGCTGGTAGTCGCCGGTGCCGAGCTCGGCGAGGAGCACGAAGGCCGGGGTGAGGAGCACGGAGAAGACGCCGTAGTTGAGCGGCAGGAGCGCCACGCTCGCGCTGCAGAGCACGAAGACGATGGCGGCGAAGGTGAGGCGATCGTCGACCCACGCCACGGCGGCGATGGCGATCAGCGCGCCGAGCACGGTGCCGCCGATCCGCTGCAGCCCCCGCTGGATCGTCGCCGCCGTCCAGGGCTGGAGGATCGCCACCACCGTGATCGTCACCCAATAGCCGTACTCGATCCGCAGCAGGCCGACCGCAGCGGCGGCGGCGGTCCCCGCGAGCGCGAGGCGCAGGGCGTGGCGCAGGATCACCGAGCGCGGGTCGATCGTCCCACGCAGCGTGGCGCCGAGGCCGCGCCTTTCGCTGGGGAAGGCGAGCGTGGGCGCCGGGCCACGGAGGGGTCTCGCGTCGGCGAGCCCCTCAGCCGCCTCCGCCGCTCCTTCGAGATGGCGGGCGAGCCGGCCCAGGAGCCGCGGGGCTGCGGCGGGCCCGGTCTCGGTGATCCGCGGGACGGGGCGCCCCTGCACGCCGTCGGTGCGGAGGAGCAGGGCGATCGCGTGGGCGCTCCCCTCCAGCGTCCGGAGCGCGGTGACAATCGGGGGGAGCTCGTCTTCCCGCGCGGCCTCCAGCCAGCCGTCGATGGCGATGCAGGCGCCGAGGACCTGGTCGGCGTTCTCGAGCAGCGCAAAGAGCCGCTCGCCCCGCTCGCTCTCCGCCTGCCTGCCGCGGCGGGTGGCGGTGAGGATGCGGCGGGCCTCCTCGACGTGGCCCCGCACCACCGCCCGCTGGCCGTGGATGAGGCGGGCCCTCTCCTCCTCTCCGCCGGGCGTTCGATCGGCCAGGCTTTGCGCGTGCTCGGCGAGGGCGTCCCAGCAGCGGGCGATGGCGAAGCGGGCGGGCCGGTAGAGGCGCACCGGCCAGAGCAGCAGCGCCATGGCCATCGCCGCGAGGCCGCCAGCAGCCACTGCGGCCGCGCTGGCGAGAGCGGCCTCCACCGAATCGACCGGACGGGCCAGCGCGACCACGAGGATGATCGCGGTGAGGGTGCCGGCGCTGGCGGCACCGGCGCCGCCCGCCTGCGCCAGCCCCGCGCCGAGGAGCCAGAGGAAGGCGAGGGGCAGCGTGGCGACGAGCGAGTTGGCGGCGAGGCTGCCGAGGAAGGAGGCGAGGCACCCGAAGAGGACCACCGCGGCCATCACCGCGCCGCGGGTCCGATAGGCGCCGCCCTTGTCGACCAGGGCGGTCATGAAGCCGCCCATGCCCGCGTAGGAGAGGAGCTCTGCAGAGAGCAGCTGGCTCGCCACCAGCGGCAGGACCGCTGCGGCCCCGGCGCGCAGGCCCGCCGCGATGGCGGGACGCGCAGGGGCGAGGCGAACGAGATCGACGAGCGGGCGCAGGATCGGCATCCAGGGACCGAATCTCCGCTGCCGCTGCGCCCGCCGCAACGAAAGAAGCCTAAACCGCCTCCTCTTCCTCGTAGATCGGCTGGGGGCCCGGGACGATGTGGGCGATGTCCGGATCCGCGCCGGGCGTGAGGTCGCCGCGGTCGGCCCTCTCGGCCTGGCGCTGCTCCTTGCGCTCCTCCTTGCGCTTCTGCCTCTCGGCCCGGGCCTGCTCCTTCTGGCGCTTGGCGAACGTCGGCCTTCCTCTCGTACCCATGTGCGGCTCCTGTGGCGAGGGCCCGGCGGTCGAGGTGGCAGGTGCCCGTCGCCTCCCGAACGGGCGGTTGCACGGGGCGACGGAAGGTCCTGCACGCGGCTCGATTCCAGGGCGTTCGTGCGCAGCTGCGATGGGAAAGCTGTGCGCCACCGGACCGCTTGGCAAGCGCCCCCACGCCCCGCCGCCTCGTCGAAGCCCGTTCAGTTGCCGCAATGGGGCGGCGTGCTCGGCTGGCAGGTGTCGCTCGAGCTGCCGCCGGCGCCGCAGGGAACGTCGTTGGAGGCGTTGCAATTGGAGGGGCACTCGACGCAGCAGGTGGCCTCCGCCTCGACGACGTTGCCGTCGCAGTCGCGGGTCACGGGGCCGCCGCAGGTCTGGCAATCGCCGGCGATGCAGCCGAGGCCCGCGTGGCAGACGCCGCCGAGCTCGCCGCCGCAATCGGCCTCCTCGTGCTCGATCTTCGCGCCGCATTGGAGCTTGCGCGCCTTCGTATCGGCGCAGCGGGCGCAGTCGATGGCGCTGTTTCCCGGGGCGCCGTGTCCCGCGTTGGAGCAGCCGCCGCAGTAGCGGCCGCAGGAGTAGACGTCGTCCCCGCCGTCGCCGCCGGCGTCGTTGTGATCGCCGTCGCCGCCGTTGCCCGCCCAATGCATCAGCTCGTGGAGCATGATGCTGCACTGCCCGTCCGCATCGAGCTTCGAGAACTCGTCCATGTTCACGTTCATCTTCGAGTCGGTGAACCACGGCCGGTCGTAGGAGCGCGTGCTGGCGATGGCGCCCGCGCAGACGTTGCCGCAGCCGATGCGCAGCGGCATCACCGATTTGCCGGCGAGGGCCTTCTTCATCGCGTTGTTGTTGGCGCTGTTGGTGTCAGCGAGGCATTTCATCCCGCGGTCGAGGGCGCACTCCACCGCGTCGCGGATCGCCTGCGCGTCGGCGAAGTTGCAGTTGCCGTTGGTCGGGCTGCCGGTGACCATGGTGACGTTGTCGCTGCCGTCGGGGATGAGGGAGACGTCCTCCCCCTCGTCGGGGAAGTTGTCCATCCCCTCGCAGCTGCCGCCTGCGTGCCGGGTCTTCAGCTGCTCCTCGGTGCGGAGCAGCACCCAGCCGCCACCTGCGGCGGCACTCTCCTCGGTGAATTGCACCTTGTCCGCGGTGTCGCGGTGCACGGTCCAGGTGATGCGGCGGTCCGCGTAGCCGTCCTCGTCCAGGTCGTCGACGATCACGCGGGTCTGGGCGTTTTCGGTGATCGTCACCTCGAGGTGCTGCTCGGGGATGCCGTCGGCGTTGGCGTCCACCTCGCTCACCGAGTTGCCCGCGTCTTCGATCACGGAGAGGTACTCGAACCAGCCGTCGCCATCGGTGTCCTCGGCGAAGGTGGAGGTGCCGTCGCCGTTGTCGACGAGGGTGGTCTCCGCGTGGCCGTCGCCGTCGAAGTCCACCGCCTCGCCGTCGCGCAGGGCGACGAGCTTCTCGGCGAGCTCCTGCAGGAATTCGCTGGCGGGGGCGCCCCCGGCGCCACCCTCGCCGCCTGCACCACCGGCGCCGCCGACGCCCCCCGTGCCGCCCGAGCCCGTACCGCCGCTGCCACCGGTGCCGCCGGTGCCACCGATTCCGCCCGTTCCGCCCACGCCACCCGTACCGCCGCTTCCCCCCACCGCCCCGGAACCGCCGCTGCCGCCGGCGCCGCTGCCACCGCCATCACTCGAGCCACAAGCAGCGGCGAAGAGCAGCGCCGCAACCAGCCATCCCGCGTTCCGCATCGATCCCCCGGTCGCCGGGCCTGCCGGCAGCTGGCGGGCTGCCTCGCCCGCCGGACGATCGCTGCTATCCCGCAGCGGCAGAGAGCGGAGTAGTGCGGGTTCCTGCACCTCACATGGTCATGGTCCGTCGAGCCGCTTCCACTCGGTGCCGAGCCACGCGCAGCCCTGCAGCTTCTCGCCGTTCACCTCCACCTCGGCGCGGTAGCCGGTGGCGACGGGCGCCATGGTGTCCGGGCAGAAACCCGGGGTGAGGACCACCCCGAGCCTGGTCTCGCCCGCATCGGCGAAATAGCGGTACGCCCCCCGCTCCCAGCGGAAGGGTGCCCACGGCGTGCCCACCGGATCCTGCCCGAGCCGCTCCAGGCGCAAGGAGCGCTGGTCGATCTCGAGTCCCCAGAACGGCTCGTTCCCCGAGGCCCGCGCCACCAGGCCCGTCGGCAGCTGCTCGCAGCCGGGCCCCTCCATCGCGATGCGCTGGAGATCGACCGCCCACAGCTGCTCGCCGGCAGGCAGCGCCACCAGCTCCACGAAGGAGCCGGGCAGCTCCTCGATCGCTTGCGAAAGATGCGCGGTGCCGTCCACCACCTCGATGCGCGCGCCGCCGCCACAGGGCTCGAGCTTCAGTCCATCGGTCGTGCGGCGGATGGTGCCGAAGGCAAGCGTGGGCGCCTCGCCGGGCGAGAGCGTGTTCCGCCCCTGCACCGGGATCGGCTTCCCGCCGGCATCGAGGGCGAGGAGCGTCTCGCCGTCCCAGCGGAAGGCGCGATCCGCGAGGCGCAGCGTCTCGCCCTCCAGCACCCAGGCCCCGCTCGAGAAGCGCGGCTCCACCTCCCGCTCGAGGAAGCGCTCCGCCAGCACGTAGCGCGCCGGATCGAGGAAGACGAGGCGCGTCTCGATCCCCGGGCAGTCCGCACAGGGCAGGGTGCCGGCGAAAACCGCCGGCAGATCCGGCGGCGGCACCTGCTGCTGCGGCGCAGGGGGCGCCGGTGCCTTGTCGCCGTGGGCGCAGGCAGCGGCGAGGATCAGCGGAAGAGAGGCGGAAAGGCGCATCGGCAGCTCCGGGGAGTCAGGGTCACCCCGCCTTACCCATCCACTGCGGAGCGGCCAAGCGTCGACCATGATCATCCATCGGTCCGGCCTCCTCCGCAAGTGCGGAAAAACGGTGTAGTCACGTGGGTTTAGAGGCGTTACCCATGCGGTCTGCGCTGCTGCGCCTGGCAAGGGGTCACGCCGCTTGAAGACGAACATGGAAGAGCTCGCCTCCCTCTCGGAGATGGCACGCACCGTGATCGAGGAGGAGCAGGCGCTGCTCGCCCGGGTCCTCGAGGCCCTGCGCGGCGCGCTTGCGGCCACCGGTACCCGCCCCGGCCCCGAGGCCGAAGTGGAGACGATGCAGGCCCTCCGCGACGAGACCCGCTGCGCCAGACCCGAGGACCTGCCCGGCGTCCTCCTCGAGATGGCGGTCCGCCACCGCCTCCTCGGCAGGCAGGGGTCCCAGCTCCCCGATCCCCTCGCGCCCTACCTCGCCCACCTGCGCCTCGAGGAGGACGGCAGGGTCCGGGACTACCTCCTCGGCCACGCCACCTTCATCGACCGCGCCGCCGGCATCCACGTGATCGATTGGCGGTCGGCAGCGCTGGCGAAGATCTTCTACCGGTACCGTGAGGGCGAGGAATACGAGGAGCAGCTCCCCGGCAGACTCGCCGAGGGCGTCGTCCTCGCGCGCCGCATCGTCACCATCGAACGCGGCGAGCTCGTCGGTATCGTCGGCGACGGCATCTCCCTGCGCAGGCGGCTCACCGGCGGCTGGGTCGGCGGCGATGCGGCGGCGCTGGCGCTGGCAGGCGGCGGTGCCGGCACGGCGACGCGCCCCGGCGCCCTGGGCGTCGGGGTCGGTGCGGTGCAGCGGGCGCGGACCACCGACGTCACCGCCCTCCTCGACCAGGAGCAGTACGCGGCGATCGCGGCGCCGCCCGAGCAGCCCCTCCTCGTCCTCGGTAGCGCCGGCAGCGGCAAGACCACCGTGGCCTTGCACCGGCTCGCCCGCCTCGCTGCAGATGGCGCCCACGCGCTCGACGAGATGCAGGTGGTGGTGCCGGAGAAGGGTCTGGCCCGGCTCTCGCGCCGGCTCCTCGAGCCGCTCGGCGCCGGCGAGGCGCAGATCTCCACCCTCGACGCCTTCTTCGTCGAGCGGGGGCAGGCGCTCTTCGGCAGGAAGCTGAAGCTCTGCTTCGATCCGCCGGCGCTCACCAGCAGCTTCAAGCGCCACCCCGCCCTCTTCCGTGCCCTGCGCGATCAGGGCCGCACCCTCGGCAAGCGCCCCTCGCTGCAACGGATGCGCGCCTTCCTCGCCGACCGCTTCACCGACCGGGGCTTCCTCGCTGCGGTGGTCGACGCCGCAGGAGGCGATCTGCCCCGCACCGCGATCGAGGAGACGGTGCGCCACACCCTGCTCCAGCTCGCCGCCCCGGCGGAGCGGGAGGCGGAATCGATCACCGACGAGTCGCGGAAGATCGCCCTCGACGGCGCCGCCTATTGGGAGGGGACGCCGGAGGAGCTGGGCGGCACCGTCGATCTCGAGGATCTGCCCCTCCTCCTCTGCCTCCGCGCGTGGGCAGGCAGCCTCGAGGCAGCGCCGATCTCCCATCTCGTCCTCGACGAGGCGGAGGATTTCTCCCTCTTCGAGCTCCACGTGCTGGGGCGTTCGATCGAGCAGAGCCGCGGCGCCACCCTGGCTGGCGACGAGGCGCAGCAGACCGCCTCGAGCTTCGCCGGCTGGAGGGAATCGCTCGAGGTGCTGGGCGTCGGTGATGCCTCGGTCTGCAGGCTCTCCACCTCCTACCGCTGCCCGCGGCCGGTGACCGAGCTCGCCCGCCACCTGCTCGGGAGCATGGCGCCGGCGAAGGAGACCCGCGCCGCCCGCGAGGGCGCGCCGGTGGGCCGCTTCACCTTCGCCGACCAGGCGCAGGCGCAGCTCTTCGTCGCCGGCGCGCTGCGCGATCTGCTCGACCGGGAACCAGGCGCCTCGGTGGCGGTGATCACCAACGAGGCGGAGGCCGCGCGGCGCTTCTTCCCCTTCGTCGCCGACAGGCCCGACGCGCGCCTCGTCCTCGACGGCGGCTTCTCCTTCGAGCCCGGCATCGACGTCACCGACGTCGACGAGGCGAAGGGGCTCGAGTGGGATTACGTGGTGGTCCTCGACGCCTCGGCGCGCACCTTCCCGGCGACCTTCGACGCGCGCCGCAGGCTCCACGTGGCGGTGACCCGCACCACCCACCAGCTCTGGCTGGTGAGCGGCGGCGCCCCCTCGCCGCTCCTGCCCGCATGAATCGACCCGCGCCGCCCGCCGTCCCTTGCTGCAGGAGGCAACGATGCGCAACGACACGACGAAATGGCGCTGGGTGGCTGCAGTCCTGCTGGCCTTCGGTCTCTTCACCGCAGCGCCGGCACAGGCCCGGGGCCGCGGACCCGACGAGATCGAGCAGCTGCTCCGGGAGCTCCGGGCGCTGCAGCAGGAAGTCCGCGCCATCGACCGCGACGTCTCCCGCCGCAGGATCGATCGCGACAGGGTCCAGAGCCGCCTGCACCACGTGGACGACAGGCTCCAGCACATGGAGCGCCAGGTGCGCCGCCTGCGTCGGATCGGCCCCCCTGCGGCACCGCAGCCCCCTGCGCTGCTGCCGATGGACGACGCCTCCTTCGCCTCCCTGCACCGCACGGTCGATCGCATCCCCTTCGGCAGCGACAAGCTCGCCGTGGTCGCTTCCGCCGTGGGGATGAACTTCTTCGTGGTGCCGCAGGTGCTCGCGCTCCTCGACGAGTTCCCCCATTCCAGCGACAAGGTGGAGGCGCTGCGGATCCTCTGGCCGAAGGTCCTCGACCGCCAGAACGGCCACCAGATCTTCGCGGCGTTCCCCTTCTCCAGCGATCGGCAGCAGGTGGCCCACATCATCGCTTCGAGCTGAGCTCACTTCGAGGCGGTCTTCCGGGGGCGCTTCGGCGTAGCTGGCGGCTCGGCGGGTACGTCGAGCAGCGCCGCCAGCTTCTTCGGCGCCACCGCCCGGTAGCTCTCCTCGAGCCAGGCGCGGATCATCGGCATCGGCGGCGCGTCCCCTTGCTGAAAACGGGCAGAGACCCAGCCGCTCTTGCCGAGGCCGTAGCCCGTCGGCTCCACGAAGGGGAGGAGCAGCGCCTCGGGATGCGAGTGGGGCAGCTTCACCGAGAGGCCGAAGCGGCCCTCGGAGGTCCCCATGAAGACGAAGACCTTCTTGCGGACCTTGATGGCGACCTCACCCCACGGCCGCTCCTCGTAGGCCTCGGGAAAGGCCAGGGCCGCCTCGCGCACGAGGTCTTCGGCCTTGCTTCCGGCGGTCTTCATCGGCGCCTCCTTCGAAGTGCCGCAGCATAGCAGGCGCTTCCCCGGCTGCAGGTGATTCAACCGATGGGTTGACAATCGCAGCGGCGCTCCACGATATTCAACCGCATGATTGATCCATCGCCCCGCCTCGACGCGATCTTCCACGCCCTCGCCGACCCGACCCGCCGGGCGATCCTCGCCGGCCTGGCGGAGGGCGAGCGCAGCGTCGGCGAGATCGCCGCCCCCTTCGCCATCTCGCTCGCCGCCGTCTCCAAGCACCTCAAGGTGCTCGAGGCCGCCGGGCTGATCGACCGGCGCTGGGAAGGGCGCACCGCGCGCTGCAGGCTCGACGCGGAGGCCCTCCGCACCGCGGACGAATGGCTCGCCCATTACCGGCGATTCTGGACCGACCGCCTCGACGCGCTGGAGCGGATGCTCCGGGACGAGGCCAGGCCCCCGAGGAGGAAGAGATGAGCAGGCAGCTCGAGATCGAGGCAGCGGTGCTGGAGATGCGGCGGGTCCTACCCGCTGCGCCGGAAGTGGTCTTCGCGGCGTGGACGATGCCCGAGCGGATGCAGCAATGGTTCGCGCCGGGCGCGATGAGCGCCGCCGTGGAGGTCGACCTCCGCGTGGGCGGCAGCTACCGGATCGAGATGCGCGATCCCGACGGCTCGGTGCACGCGACCCACGGCACCTGGCGCGAGATCGTGCCCAACCGCCGCCTCGTCTTCACCTGGGGCTGGGAGGGGCCGGATCGCCACGAGTCGCTGGTGACCGTGGAGCTCTTCGACCGGGGCGGCTCCACCGAGCTGCTGCTGCGGCACGAGCGGCTGGCCTCGGCGGAGAGCCGGAGCCAGCACGAGCAGGGCTGGCTCGGTTGCCTCGAGAAGCTCGAGCGCGTGCTGCAGGCCTGAAGGAGGCGACGGGATGGGAATCGACGTGCACCCCGCAGTGCTGATCCGGCGGCCCCGCGCCGACGTGGCCGCGCTGATGTTCGACCCCCGGCACGAGGCGCGCTGGACGAAGGGCGTGGTCTCCTCGCGTCCCCTGCATCCGGGCGGACCTCGAGGCACTGCGCGGCCGCTCGAAGAGGCTTGAGCGGCGGGCTTCCGTGCCGACATCGACACGGAAGCCCGCGCTTCCTCATTCCACCTCGACGAAATAGGGCACGGTGTTGCCGGGGCCCTCCGCGACGACCTGCAGGAAGTAGTGCCCGGTGGCGGGCGGCGTCCAGACCAGGTCGGCGCAGGGCGTCGTCTGCTCCGCCCGCGCGCGCTCGAGGCCGTGCATGTCGAGGATCCGGGCCTTGCCCGCCAGGCTCTCCACGCAACGCTCCGGTGCGCCGGTGGCGAAGCGCAGGCGCTGCTGCACGCCGTCGGTGCCCCCGAAGACGAACCAATCCTCGTCACCTGCGCCGAGGTCCGCCTCGATCAGCGTGTGGTGCGGCAGCGGTGAAGCGTCGATCCGCTTGTCGTTGGGCTCGGCCTCGAGCACCGACTCCCGGGTGCAGGTCGAAGAGCAGCCGTCGCCGTCCTCGTTGTTGCCGTCGTCGCAGCTCTCGCCGAGGTTCTTCGCCTGGTCGCCGCACCAGGCCACCTCCACCTCGAGGGCGTAGTGCAGCGGCAGGACGCCCTCCGTGTCGAATTCCTTCACGGCGGTGAGGACCGCGGTGATCTCGTCGCCCGGCTGGAGCACCACGTCCTCGATCTGGCTGCGGTGGCCGTTCAGCCTGCTCCCGATGGCGGCGAGGCCGCAGCCGTCGAGGGGCAGCGCCGGCGAGAACGGGCCTTCGTAGACGAAGAGCAGCCCCTCGCCACCGAAGAAGTTCGCCGTGATCCGCGCCGTCTGCACGTAGCCCGACGAGTTCGCGATCCGCACCGACTCGAAGAGGTGCTGCGTGGTGGTGAGGGCGCTGCAGCCGACATCCGGCCGCTTGTAGATCGCGTCGGCGGCGTCGAGGACGCCCTGCACCGAGAGGCGCGAGTCGACCGTCGTTGTCTCGTGGGCGCAGCTCGCCGAGCAGAAGTCGCCGCTCCAGGTGTTGCCGTCGTCGCAGCTCTCGTCCGAATCGATCACCGCATCGCCGCAGCGGGCAGCGGTGCAGTCGGACCTGCAGCCGTCCGGCGTGATCGGGCCGTTGGCGCTGCCCCAGTCGCATTCTTCCGCCCCCTCGAGCACGCCGTTGCCGCAGATGCCTTCCTCCCCGGCGCTGCCGCCACCGCCGCCTTCACCACCGGCGCCGCCCGCACCCGCCTCCCCGCCAGCGCCACCGACACCGCCGCTCCCGCCTGCGCCAGCGGTGCCCCCCGCACCGCCGGCGCCACCCGCGCCACCAACACCACCAACACCACCAACACCACCGACCCCGCCGCTTCCACCCGCACCGCCGACGCCCCCGACACCGCCGGTCCCGCCGCTGCCCCCGTCGCCGATCGCGCCCACCTGCCGCTGCTGCTCCCCGCCGCACGCAGCCACCAGCAGCGCCGCCACCACCGAGATCCCCAAACCACACTTACCGTTTCGCATTGCATTCCCCCGTCCCTGCCACCTTGGACACGCAGGTACGGAGTTCCGGCAACGGCCACCGGTGACAGCAACGAAGGAGGCCCGGCCACCGTCTCCAGTGCCGGGCCTCGCCAAAGAGACGCGCGCCGCGTGATCAGTTGGCGCGCGGCGCCTTGAGATCGACGCGGATCAGGACGTTGTCCTTGATCAGATCGTCCGGCATGCCGGGGTACTGGATGCCGAAGTCCTTGCGGTTGATCCCGAATTCGGTCTTCGCCCGCACCATGTCGTTGGCCATCTCGACCAGGGCCGGGAAGGTGACGCTGCGCCTGGTGCCGCGGATCTCGAGGTTGCCGGTGACGGTGTGGGTCATGCCGGCGGTCTCGCTGCCCGGCTTGATCTCGGTCGAGACGAAGCGCGCCTCCGGGTACTTCGCCGCGTCGAAGAAGTCCGGGGAGACGAGGTGGCCCTCGAGCTTCGGCAGGCCGCCGTCGACGAGCACCGAGGCGGGCTTGACCGCGAACTCGATCTGGCCGCCCTCGAGCTTGCCGTCGACCAGGGCGATCTTGCCCTCGAAGTCACGGAACTCGCCGACGTGCTGCGCGGTGACCTTCGCGCCGACGAAGCCGATCTTCGACTCCGCGGGGGTGATGACGAGGCGCTGCGCCGCGGCGGGGGCAGCCTCGACCTGCTTCGCCTCGGCGACGGCGGCCTCGGTCTTGCCGGCGGTGGGATCCTTGGCGCAGGCGGTGGCGCCGAGGGTCGCGAGGGAGAGGGCGGTGAGAGAGGTCGCGAACGTGCGACGCATGCAGACTCCTGGGATGGCGTTTTTCGGGAACCGCACTGGGATGCCCGTGCATCCCATTCGATGCAAGCGGCGCCGGCGTTTCCGCCGCCCCGAACATCGGTACAGGTCTCACCCTTCCCGATTCGCGGTAGGCTGCCGGCGACGCGCGCAAAAAGCCGCACTGGATCGCCGGCCCGTTCGGTGTTTGAACGGGTACGTGCCGGCAGGCCCGCAATCCGCGGGCCCGCCTCTCATCGCCGGGATGTCCACGATGAAGTCGCTTCGAATCGCCTGCCTCCTCCCCCTCCTCGCGCTGCTCCTCGCCCGACCTGCCGCCGCAACGGAGGAGCTTCCGCGGATGGAGGATCTCGTCCAGGGCGACCTGGTCGTCGATCCCGCCGCCATCGCCGCGGGCAAGAGCTTTCCCATCGGCGTGCGCCTCCGCCTCGCGGAGGATTGGCACGTCTACTGGCAGAACCCCGGTGACGCCGGCCTGCCCACGCGCATCGACTGGACGCTGCCGGCGGGCTTCGACGCGGGCCCGATCCAGTGGCCCACGCCGATCCGCTTCGAGCAGGGGCCGGTGGTCAGCTTCGGCTACGCCGACGAGGTGGTGCACCTCACCGACGTGAAGGCCCCCGCGGATCTGCAGCAGGGCGCCGAGCTCGATCTGCAGGCGGAGGTCCGCTGGCTGGTCTGCAAGGAGGAGTGCATCCCCGGCCGCGCCACCCTGCAGCAGAAGGTGAAGGTCGGCGCCGCCGACGAGAAGGCCGCTTCCGCCCTCGCCGCCGCGGCGAAGATGCTGCCGACCGAGCTGCCGTGGCCTGCCTCGCTCCGCACCGAGAAGGAGGGGATCCGCCTCCAGGTCGACGCCCCGGCCCTCGGCAAGGCCACCGTCACCTCGGCCTTCTTCTTCCCCGGCGCCGCCGAGCAGGTCGAACACGGCGCGGCGCAGAAGCTCGAGCGCAGCGAGGCGGGCCTCTCGCTCCTGCTCGCGCAGAGCGCGCTCGCAGCGGAAGCCCCCACCGCCCTCGAGGGCATCCTCGTCTTCGAGGAGGATCTCGGCGGCAGCACCGCGAAGCAGGCCTTCACCCTCCGCGCCACCACGGCCAAGGCCGCGGCAATCGCAGCGGCGCCGACGGCTGCAGCAGGCGGCGAATCGGACGAAGGTGGCCCCGGCCTCCTCCAGGCCCTGGGCCTCGCGCTCCTGGGCGGCATCGTCCTCAACCTGATGCCCTGCGTCTTCCCCGTGCTCTCGCTCAAGGTGCTCGGCGTGGCGCAGCAGGCCTCCGAGTCGCCGGGCCGCATCCGCCTCCACGGCGTCGCCTACACCGCCGGCATCCTCGCCAGCTTCGGCGCCCTCGCCGGTGGCCTGCTCCTGCTGCGCGCAGGCGGGGCGCAGATCGGCTGGGGCTTCCAGCTCCAGTCGCCCGCCTTCGTCACCGTCCTCACCTATGTGCTCCTCGCCATGGCCTTGAGCCTCTCGGGCGTCCTCCACTTCGGCGGCTCGATCGTCGGCGTGGGCAACTCGCTCGCCTCGCGCCCCGGCCTCTCCGGCTCGTTCTTCACCGGCGTCCTCGCCACGGTGGTGGCGACGCCCTGCACCGCGCCCTTCATGGGCGCGGCGATCGGCTACGCGATCCTCCAGCCTGCGGTGGTGGCGCTCTCGATCTTCCTCGCCCTGGGCCTCGGCCTCGCCCTGCCCTTCCTCGCCTTGAGCTTCGTGCCGGCGATGCACCGGCTCCTCCCCCGCCCCGGCGCGTGGATGGAGACGCTCAAGCAGGCCCTCGCCTTCCCGCTCTACGGCACGGTGGCGTGGCTGGTCTGGGTACTCCACCTGCAGGTCGGCTCCGAGGGCCTCGCCGCCGTGCTCGCGGGCCTCGTCCTCGTCGCCTTCGCCGCGTGGGCCTGGGGCTCGTCGCGCCTGGCCGGCACGCTGATGCGCCGGGTCGGCGCCACCTCCTGCATCGGCGCGGTGGCGGTGGCCTCGCTCTTGCTCTTCGAGCTCCCCGAGGGCGCGGCCCCTGCAGAAGCGGCGACGCCCGCCGGCGCGAAGGTGGCGGCGGAGCCCTGGAGCGAGGAGAAGGTCGACGCGCTGCTCGCCAGCGACAAGCCGGTCTTCGTCAACTTCACCGCTGCGTGGTGCGTCACCTGCCTCGTCAACGAGCGGACCGCGATGAGCACCGAGGGCGTGCAGGATCTCTTCGCGGAGAAGGGCGTCACCTACCTCAAGGGCGACTGGACCAACCGCGATCCGGCGATCACCCGCACCCTCGAGAAATACGGCAGGAGCGGCGTGCCGCTCTACCTCTTCTACCGCGGCGACGGCAGCGAGCCGGTGGTGCTGCCGCAGATCCTCACCGAAGCGACGGTGCGCGAGCACCTCGAGACCCTCTGATCGGGAGCCAACGCATGTCCCTCCGCCTCTCGCTTCTCGGGTCGCTGGCGCTCCTCGTGCTGCCCGCTTTCGCCTTCGCCGCAGCGAAGGTGGGCGCGCCGGCGCCTGCCTTCACCCTGCAGGACACCGACGGCAAGGCGCGCAGCCTCGCGGAGTTCGCCGGCAAGACGGTGGTCCTCGAGTGGACCAACGACGGCTGCCCCTTCGTGAAGAAGCACTACGAGAGCGGCAACATGCAGGCGCTGCAGAAGCGCTGGACCGGGAAGGGCGTGATCTGGCTCGTCGTCAATTCGTCGGCGAAGGGGAAGCAGGGCCACGTCGACGCCGCCGGGGCGAAGGCGATCATGACGGAGGCCGGCGCGACGCCCAGCGCCTACCTCCTCGATCCGGACGGCAAGGTGGGCAAGGCCTATGGCGCCAGGGCCACCCCGCACATGTACGTGATCGATGCGAAGGGGCAGCTCGTCTACACGGGCGCGATCGACAGCGTGCCCTCCGCCGACGAGGCCGACATCGCCGCAGCGAAGAACTACGTCGACGCTGCCCTCACCGAGCTCGCCGAAGGCCGGCAGGTCACCACCGCGGCGACGCAGGCCTACGGCTGCGGCATGAAGTACGCCGACTGAAGCAAGGTGGCTGCGATCAGGCTTCGAGGGCCTGCATCGCCGCCGGCGCGAGGTGGATCTGCAGGGCGCCGAGGAGCTCCTCCGACTCGCCGCCACGGTGGCCCGGCACCCACCTGCCGTAGACGGCGGCGGTGTCGACGAAGTTGCTGCCGCCAGCCTCGCGGTAGGCGTCGAGGACGGCGAAGGTCGCGCCGCGATCGGCGGTCCAGCCGAAGACGTTGCCGCCGAGGCAAAGGGGGGAAGACCCGCAGGTCGGTGGCGCCGAGGCGCCGGCGCGCTTTCTCCATCCGGGCAGGATAGGCGGCGCGGCGCTGCGCGCCAGCCCACCCTGCAGGAGCGGGCGCCCGTTGCACCGGGCGCCTGCTCCCGTAGCCGCAGCTACTGCTCGGCCTCGAACGAGGCCTCGAGCACGTAGGGGCCGCGCGACAGCGGCCAGTGGCCCTCGACCACCACGGTGATCCGATCGCCGGCGGAGAGCTCGATCTCCAGCTCCTCGTGGCCGAAATCTCCTGCCGGATTCCCGTTGGAGCAGTCGAGCATGTCCTCCCGCCGCACCAGCGGCCCGCAGCCGCCGATGGCGTAGAGCGACAGATCCGCCGTGGGCTCGGTGAGGCGGACGCGGAGCGTGCCGTCCGAAGGCGCGGTGAATCGGTACATCTCGTCCATGTCGTCGCCGTGGACGGTGGCGCACATGCCCGCGCTCTTCTGGGCGTCGTAGCTCTCCGCGGTATTGCCCTGGATCGGCGTGCCGAGCACGAGCGGATCGAGGCTGGCGCAGAGCTCGGTCCACTCCACTGCGCTGCAATCGGCGTTGCAGCCGTCGCCAGCGTCGGTGTTGCCGTCGTCGCACGCCTCGGGACCTGCGATCGCGCCGTCACCGCAGACCGCCGGGGTGAAGTGGGCCTCGAGCTCGAAGGCCCCTTCGTCGCCCATGCCCATGCCCGTCACCACGAGGAGGGAGGGCGTGGTGCTCGCCTCGAGGAAATCGAACTCGAAGGCCTCGGGGCCGTCGTCCGCCAGCGAGCGGCAGAGGCTCTCGCTGCCGGGGTCGACGCAATCGTCGTAGAGGACGAGATCGAAGTTCGCCTCCTCCGACGCGACCGTCACCCGGAGGGTGCCGGGCCCCGGCGGGACGAACTGGAAGACCGCGCTGGGGATCACCTGGTAGACGTGGCAGCTGCTGATGAAGCCGGTGGGGCCGGAGGCGGTGGTGCCGGTGATGGTGGTGTCGAGGGTGAGGGTGGGGGCCGCCGCGCAGATCGGTCCGAACTCCGCCGCGAGGCAGTCGGCGGCGCAGCCATCGCCGGCGTCGGTGTTGCCGTCGTCGCAGGCCTCGTAGAGCACGTCGAGGGTGCCGTCGCCGCAGACCGGATCGGGCCAGCACATGCCGAGCTCGGGGTTGAGGAAGAGCGCCGCGCAATGCCTGCCGTCGCCGCAGGCGCCCTCCACCGCGGTGCGGCAGAGCTCGTGGCAGGTCAGCTCGGGGACCTCCGGGAAGAGCGAGAGGCACATGCCGCCGAAGGCTTCCTCGCCGGGGCCGCAGGGCGTCTCGGTCGGCGACGCCGGATCGCAGATCGCGCCGACGGGCGCGCCGTCCCCCTCTTCCGCCGGCAGGCAGTGGTTCTGAAAGCCGCAGATCTCGCCCGCGGGGCAACCGGGATCGTCGGCCAGCGAGGGGCACATCTTCCGGCAGATGCCGGGCTCGCCCACGCAGGTCGCCCCGGCGACGCAGCCGGTGCCGATGTCGGGCGAGTCGCAGGCTTCGCCCGGCAAGGCGGTGCCGATCGCCTTGCAGACGCCGACCTCCTGGGTGGGACCGATCGGCACGCAGGCCTGGTTGTGGCCGCAGGCCCCCGAGGTGAAGGGCGTGCACGCGTTGTAACAAGCGCCCCAGCTCTCGTTGCCCGCGGTCTGGCTCACGCAGACCTGCCCGCTCGGGCACATCACGTCGCCGGTGAAGGAGCACTGGTTGTAGGTGCACATGCCCGTGTTCGGATTGCAGACCTGCAGGCTGGCGTTGGCGCAGTCCTCGGCCTTCTCGCAGGGTGCGCCGTTGTTCGGCCGGGTGTCGAAGGACCATTCCCGGATCCAGTAGCAGTCGCTCTCGGGAACGTCCTGCCAGGTCTTCCAGTCGATCGGGAGGATCTCGCGGAGGGCGACGTCCCGGATGGTCCCCGCGGCGATGTTGGTCCCGTCCTCGTCGTACGCGATCAGCTCCAGCTCACCCGTCTTCTGGAAGAAGAAGCGGTGCGCCATGCCCTGTGCGTCGAGCGCGACCAGCAGCACGCAATGCTGGCATTGCGCGTAGTCGTCGTTGGGCGCCTCTGCGAGGGAGAAGGTCCCCGGCTCGATCGGCAGCGAGTCGCCGGTGACGTTGTTCCAGTTGTAGAGCTCGATGGCGACGTTGCTGCGAGCGAAGCCCGCGATCCCCGGGGTCGCGCGGGCCTCTGCGAAGTAGGTCGCGAGCTGCGAGGAGCCGGTGACCGCATTGCCGAGCTCGAGGGGCACACAGCCTTCCGGCGGCTCGACGACTTCGCCGCCGCTGCCGCCGGTTCCGCCGGTGCCGCCCGTTCCACCGGCGCCGCCGGTACCACCAGCGCCGCCGCTGCCACCGGTGCCGCCCGTCCCGCCAGCGCCGCCGCCGTCCACCACCGCCAACGGCGGCTCGTCTCCACAAGCGGCGACACCTGCAGCCAGGAGCGCGATGGCGAGCAGGCTGCTTCGCCAGTTCGTGTTTCTCGGACGCAATCGGTTCATGGCTCCTCCTACCGTTCCGCGATGCGAGCGGACGTTCGTCGGCAAGGTAGAGCGATGACATGGGGGCCGGCTTCGCGGGTAGTGCGGGAATCCGCACCCGCCGGACCGGGTCGTGCCCTACCCGGCGGATCGACGCAGGGGCGTGCCGGTGAGGCGCTCGGCAAGCTCCGCAACCGTGGCGAAACACTCGTCGGGCTCGAGGGCCCGGAGGCGCTCCACGTGGATGAAGCCCCAGCTCACCACGCCGGCCTGCATCCCCACCGTCCGGGCTGCGTCCACGTCGCGGGTCTCGTCGCCGACGTAGATCGCCTCGGCCCCGGGGATGCCGGTCTCCCGGAGCACCTGCCGCAGCTTCGCCGGCTTGCCGAACATCGAGGCGCCGCAGGCGTAGCGGGCGACGAGGTGGGCGCTCCGTGTGCCGAGGGTGCGGCGGATGTTCACCTCGGCGTTCGAGCTGACGATGGCCACCTGCACGCCGTGCTCGCGCAGGTGCGCCAGCATCTCGTGCACGTCCGGGAAGAGGGTGATCTTCTCCACGTCCCTGGTGGCGAGGGCCCGCATGTGCCGGACGATGAAGGGCATCTTCCAGAACGGCACGCGCATCTCCCGGATGATCGTGCGGTTGTCCGCGCCACGGAGCCGCTCGAGCGCCGCTGCGTCGAGCTGGCGGAAGCGATAGCGCTGCGCCACCTCGCCCAGCACCTCGAAGAACCAGCCGGCGGTGTCTGCGAGGGTGCCGTCGAAGTCGAAGACGGCGAGCTTGTACTTCTGCACGGGCGCTCCTCGTGCAGCCGGGCGGCTGCAGAGCGACCGTTCTAACAGAGTCGGGGAAAAGCGGGGACGCCCGCCCAGCTGCAGCGGGCGCCCCCTGGCCGGTCCCTCCCCGGCTTTCTCGATGGCGCGCTACTCGAAGGTGGCGGTGAGCACGTAGGGCCCGCGCTCCCGCGGCAGGAAGCCTTCGACCACCACGGTGACCTCCTGCCCAGCGGTGAGCATCACCTGCAGCTCCTCGTAGCCGGAGGTCCCCGGCCGGCCGAAGTTGGAGCAGGAGACGATGTCCTCCCACTCCGCCACCGGGCCGCATCCGTCCACCACGTAGACCACGTGGTCCACCGTCTCCTCGGTAAGGTGGAGCGAGAGCGTGCCGTCCGACGGGGCGGTGAAGGCGAACATCTCGTCCCAGCCGTCACCTGCCCAGGCGGCGCAGATGCCGGCGCCCTCGAGGTTGTCGGCGCCGTTCTCGGTGTTCCCCACGATCGGCGTGTCGAGCAGCAGCGGGTCGAGGGCGGCGCAGAGTTGCTCCCACTCCACCGTCGTGCAGTCGGCGCTGCAGCCGTCGAGCGCCGTGGTGTTGCCGTCGTCGCAGCGCTCCGGGCCTGCGACGACGCCATCGCCGCAGACCGCCGGCGTGAAGTGCGCCTGCAGCTCGAAGGCGCCCTCGTCCCGGATGCCGCGGCCGTTGACCACCACGAAGGCGGGGGTGGTCGAGCCTTCCATGAACGGAATCTCGACGATCTCCGCCGTGCCGGCTTCCTCGAGGGAGCCGCACGCCACCTCGGTCATCGGATCGTTGCAGTCGCCGTAGACCACCACGTCGAGGTTGGCCTCCGCCGAGTCGACCTGCACCGTGAGGGTGCCGGGCCCCGGCGGCACGAACTGGTACGTCGCCGACGGGACCACCTGGTAGAGGTGGCAGCTGGCGGCGAAGCCGGTGGGGCCGCCCGCGGTGGTGCCCGTCACCACCTGGCCCAGGGGAAGCGACGGCGCCGCGGCGCAGAGCGGACCGAACTCCGCCGCGCTGCAGTCGTAGGTGCAGCCGTCGCTGCCGACGGCGTTGCCGTCGTCGCAGGCCTCGTTCAACGGATCGAGGATCCCGTCGCCGCAGACCGGCTCCACCCAGCAGATGCCGAGGTCCGGGTTGGAGAAGAGCGGCGCGCAATACGAGCCGGCGCCGCAGGGCGCCTCCTCGGCGGTGCGGCAGAGCTCGTGGCAGGTCTGCTCGACGACGTCCGGATAGAGCGAGAGGCAGATGCCGCGGAAGGCCTGGTCGTCGGCGCCGCAGGCGGTCTCCGGCGTCGAGGCGGGATCACAGAGGCCGCCGAGCGCGGCCAGGTCACCGTCGTCCGGCGAGGTGCAGACGTTGTCCATGCCGCAGACCTGGCCCTCGGGGCAGCCGGGGGCAGCGGTGAGCGAGGGGCAGAGTTTGGTGCAGACCGGGGGATCCCCGGCACAGACGGCGCCCGCCTCGCAGCCGGTGGAGATGTCCGGCTCGTCGCAGCTCTCGCCGAGCGCGGCGGGCCCGAGCGCCTTGCAGATGCCGATGGTCTGCGCGGGCCCGAGGGGAATGCAGGCCTGCTCGTGGCCGCACTCGCCGGAGGTGAAGGGGATGCACTGGTTGTAACAGGCCCCCCAGCTGATCTCGTCGGGGATCTGGCTCACGCAGATCTGCCCCTCCGGACACCAGACGTCGCCGGTGAAGGAGCATTGCGAATAGGTGCAGAGGCCGGTGGTGGGGTTGCAGACCTGCAGCGCGGTGTTGGCGCAATCCTCGGCCCGCTCGCAGGGCGCGCCGTTGTTGGGCGTGGTGTCGAAGGACCACGACTCGATCCAGTAGCAGGCGCTCTCCTCGACCTTCTCGAAGGTGCCGTCCCCCAGGGGAACGATCTCGCGCAGGGCCACGTCGCGAACCGTGCCCGCGGCGACACCCCAATCCTCGAAGCCGCCGTATTTGGTGAGCTCGATCTCGCCGGACTCCTGGAAGAAGAGCCGCTGCGCGATCCCGTTCCCGTCGAGCGCCACCAGCAGGACGCAGTGCTGGCAGGTGGCGTAGTCGGCGTTGTCCCCCTCGCCCAGCGGGAAGGTGCCGAGCTCCACCGGCGTCGGCTCGCCGGTCACCGCGTTCCACTCGTAGAGCTCGAGGGCGGCGTTGGTGCGGACCCCTCCGTCGATCGCGGGGGTGGCGCGGGCCTGCAGGAAGAACGTGGCCATCGACATGCCGACCAGGTCGGGGCCGAGCTCGACGGGCGTGCAGCCCGCGGGCGCTCCGCCGCCGGCGCCGCCCGTGCCACCGGAACCCGCCGTGCCACCGGCACCACCAGCGCCGCCGTCACCGCCGCTGCCACCGCTGCCGCCGGAGGCGCCGCTCCCGCCGATGCCACCGGTGCCTTCCACGGAGTCCTTCGGGGACTCGTCTTCGCCGCACGCAGCGAGGCCCAGTCCCAACATGGCCGCGAGGGCCAGAGAGATTGCACGCATTTCGTCCCTCCTCCAGGCAGACAGGCTACGCCCGACCGGTCTGAATCCGGTCTGAAAGGGCGCCGAAAGATCAGCGGAGCTCGATCGGCTGGTCGGGGTCGAGGAGGTAGCCCTCGTCCTGCTGGAGCAGCACGCCGCGCAGCCCGAGGCGACGCAGGGTGGCGATCGCCGCGTAGACCCGGTCGGCTGCGGCGTGGACGACGATCCGTTCCCCCGGCCAGCCCGCCTCGATCAGGAGCGGCAGCTCGACGGCTACGCCGGGCTTCTCCTGCCGATGCCGAACCAGCGCCCGGAGCACGCCGCGGATCGCCTTGCGCCGGTGGAGCGGGACCCGTCCTCCAGCGCCCGGCGCCTCGAAGAAGCTGCCGTCCGCCGCCACCACCAGCGGCGGCGCCGTGGTCGCGGCGAGGTGCTGCGGCAGCTTGGCCGCGATGCGGCAGGCGAGGCGCACGTCGCTGCACGCAGCGAGATCGGCAGGCGGCGTGCCGCCCTGCAGGACCTCGAGAGCGGCACGCCAGATCGGGCGCTTGTAGCGGCCCAGGGCCTCGCCCGCCCGGGCGAAGAGCCGGTCCGCCTCACCCTCGTCCCCCAGCATGCGCGCCGCAGCGGCGAGCAGGGCGAGGACGAAGCCCTCGTGGTCGGCGCAGGTGGACCGGGTGAGCCCGTGCGCCCGGCGGAGCTGGCCCGCGGCGTCGGCAGGCATGCCTGCCTCGAGGAGCGCCGAGGCGAAGTGCAGCCGCGCCACCGCTTCCGCCCGGCGCACGCCGGCCTTCTCGATCGGCACGAGCCCTTCGGCGTAGCGCGCGAGGGCCTGCGCGAGCTCGCCACGCTCCTGGCTGCACCGGGCGAGGAAGCCGATCGCCACCCCCTCCCAATGCTCCGAGGCGAGGCGGCGGAAGATCGGCAGCGCCTCGGTGACGAGGCTGCGGGCCTCCTCCACCGCGCCGACCTCGAGGCGGAGCACACCGAGCCCGAGCAGCGCCATCGCGTGCCAATGATCCTCGTCGCCCCGGCGGGTGACGGGGAGCGCCTGCCGGAAGAGCGCCTCGGCGTGGTCGTGCTCGTCCTCGTTGCAATAGCTGTTGGCGAGCATGACGAGGGCGCGCCCCTCGTGGCGCGGATCGGGATCGGCCTCCGCTGCTGCGGCGAGGTAGCGCCGGGTCTCGGGGTAGGCGGCGTGGGCCGAGGCGTTGTGGCCGAGCCCGGCGAGTGCCTCGGCGAGGAGCGGCCTGTCGCCGACGGCCCGAGCGATCTCCGCCGCAGCCTGCAGGTCGGCGTCGGCCTCGTCGAGGCGGGCGAGGAAGCGCCGGATCGTGCCGCGCCGGACGAGCGCCCTGCAGCGCAAGCGCTCGTCGCCGCCTGCGGCGAGGGCGAGATCGAGGTAGCGCTCCACGGTGGCGTAGGGGAGCCGGCACGGCGGTGCGGTGAGAAGATCCGCGGCGCGCAGGGCGTGATCGGCCCCTACCACCGCCGCGCGCTCCACCACCGCCACCAGGTTCTCGCGCTCGAGCAGCAGGCGCCTGGGATCGGCGGCCAGGTGCTTCCCGGCCGCCTCGACGGTGTGCTGCGCGTGGCGCCGCGCCGCTCCGGCGAGCAGCGCTGCGTCGCCCTCCTGCGCGGCGTATTCGCGCACGCAGACGAGGAGGCGGTAGCGCTTCTCCAGGGGATCGTCGTCGATGAGGAGCACCGAGTGGTCGAGCAGGCTCTGGAGGTGATCGAGCGGCCAGACCGCGCCGTCGTCACCGAGCACGGCCTCCGCCGCCTCGAGGGTGAAGCCGCCGCGGAAGACCGAGAGCGCCGCCAGCGCGCCGCGCTCCTCCTCGCCGAGCATGGAGAAGGAGGCGCCGAGGCTCTCGTGCAGGTCGCTGCGGCCGAGGCTGCCGTCGGGGCGCCGGAGGAGGCGGAAGCGGGCGGAGAGCTTGTCGAGGAGCTGCGCCGGCGAGAGGAGGCGGAGCCGTGCGGCGGCGAGCTCCAGGGCCAGCGGCAGGCCATCGAGGCCTGCGGCGAGCTGCTCGATCGCCTCGCGCTCCGGCGCGGTATCGAAGGGCCTGCCGGCGAAGAAGGCGGCGCGGGCTGCGAGGAGCGCCGCGGCGTCGGACCAGCCTGCTTCCGCCCGCTGCAGCGAGAGCGGCGCGAGTACCAGCGCGTGGGCCGCGTCGGTGGCGAGGCGGCGGCGGGTGGTGACGAGGATCCGCGGCCCCGCGTCGGCCCAGGCGGCGACGAGCTTGTCGGCGGCTGGGGGCAGCTGCTCGAAGTTGTCGAGGACGAGGACGGCTTCCGGCCCCATCTCGCCGAGCGCCGCGCGGATCCGCTCGGAGAGCGCGGCCGCCGAGGCGTCGAGCGGCGCGCTGGCGCCGAGGGCGTGAAGCACGTGGAGCAGCAGCGCCGCCTCGTCCCGGGCCTCGGTGAGATCGCAGAAGAGGCCCGTCGCCGCCGCTTCGAGGGCGAGGCGCGTCTTTCCAACGCCGGGCGGTCCGAGGAGCGTCACCAGACGCTGGTTCGCGAGCGCCGACGTGAGCTTCGCCAGGGCCTCCTGCCGCCCCACCAGCGGGGAGCTTCCCGGCCGGTCGTTGGGTGCAGCGGGCAAGGCTTCCGGCATGCCGAATCCTTCGGGTGAGCGCGCGAGAAGTAAGATCGTAGGAGAGGCGATTGTCTCGTGACAGGGGCGGCCGGTGCAAGGCAGGTCTACCGGCGCCGCTCCGGGATCCCGCGGTAGTCCGCGGGATCGAAGCGCTCCACCCGCCGCTTGAAGGAGAAGGTGAAGCCCGGCCAGAGCGTCGAGTTGCGGCCGGTGCGATCGAGGTACCAGCTCTCGCACCCGCCGGAGGTCCAGACCGTGCCTTCGCTGCGCCGGTCCATCTCCCGGACGAAATCGGCCTGCACCTCGGCCCGTGGCTCCACCGCTGCGAGGTTCTGCGTGTCGAGGTGGCGGAGCGCGCCGAGCAGATGATCGACCTGGCTCTCGATCATCGTCACCACCGAGGTGTGGCCGGTGCCGGTGTTGGGGCCGAGGAGGAGGAAGAGGTTGGGGAAGCCGGCGACGGTGGTGCCGAGGTAGGCCTTCGGGCTGCCGGCCCAGGCCGCCGCGAGCGTGCGCCCCTCCCTGCCGCGCACCTGGCGGGCGAAGGGCAGATCGGTCACGTGGAAGCCGGTACCGAAGACGATGCAGTCGACTTCGTGCTCCGTGCCGGCGGCGTCGACGATCGAGTGGGCGTGAATCTCGCGGATCGCATCGGTGACCACCTCGACGTTCGGCTGCGCCAGCGCCGGGTAGTAGTCGTCGGAGAGGAGGATCCGCTTGCAGCCCATGCGGTAGCGCGGCGTGAGCTTCTCCCGCAGGGCCGGATCGCCGATCGAGCGGGCGATGTTCCGCGTGGCGAGGCGCTGCGCGCTGCGGAGGATCCAGGGCTGGAGGAAGCCCACGGCGAGGGCCTCGCGGGTGAGGTAGACGAGGCCGCGGACGAGGCGCTGCGCCGGCGGGAAGGCGCGGTAGATCCGCTGCAGCGCAGGCGCGATGGTGCGGTCGTGGCGGGGGAGCACCCACGCCGGCGTGCGCTGGAAGAGGAGGAGCCGCTGCACCTCGCGCTGGATCACCGGGAGGAATTGGTTCGCCGAGGCGCCGGTGCCGATCACCGCCACGCGCTTGCCGCGCAGGTCGTAGGCGTGGTCCCAGCGGGCGGAGTGCATCGCCTTGCCGGCGAAGCGCTCGAGACCTGGGAGCTGCGGGATGGCGGGATCGCTCAAGGCGCCCACCGCAGCGACGAGCACGTCGCCGGTGAAGAGGCCGTGCTGCGTCTCCACCTCCCAGCGCTTCGCCTCGTCGTCCCAGCGGGCCTCGTGCACCTCGTGGCCGAGGCGCAGGTGGGGCTGCAGGCCGAAGCGATCGACGCAGCCCTCGAGGTAGCGCCGGATCTCCGCCTGCGGCGCGTAGGCGCGGCTCCAGTCGGGCTTCGGCGCGAAGGAGAGCGAGTAGAGGTGCGACTGCACGTCGCAGGCACAGCCGGGATAGGTGTTGTCCCGCCAGACGCCGCCGACCGCGTCGGCGCGCTCGAGGAGGACGAAGTCGTCGATGCCCGCCTCGCGGAGACGGGCGCCGGTGCAGATCCCGCCGAAGCCGCTGCCGACGACGATCACGCGGTGGTGGTGCATCCGCCCTCCTGCGTTTCGTAGGCAGGCACGAAAAAGCCCGGCGACCGCTTCGGTGCACCGGGCTTTTCCTGCACGACTCGCGAGCGGCTCAGGCGAGGTTGTGGAAGACGCGCTGCACGTCGTCGTCCTGCTCGAGCTTGTCGACGAGCTGGAGGACCTCGTTGGCCTGATCCTCGGGGAGCTCCGCCGGCGTCTGCGGGATGTACTCGAGTTCGGCGGAGAGCGGGTGGATCCCCTTCTCCTCGAGGCCTGCCTGCAGCCTGCCGAAGTCGTTGAAGTCGCAGCGCAGGACGATCTGCTTCTCGCCCTTCTCGCCGGTGCCCTCGCCCATCTCCTCGAGGCCGTGGTCGATGAGCTCGAGCTCGAGGCTGTCCAGGTCGAGCCCCGCGGGGTCGAGGCGGAAGACGCCCATGCGGCGGAACATGAAACCGACGCTGCCGGTGGTGCCGAGGTTGCCGCCGTTCTTGTTGAAGGCGGAGCGGACGTTGGCCACGGTGCGGGTCACGTTGTCGGTGGCGGTCTCGACGAGGATGGGCACGCCGTGGGGGCCGTAGCCCTCGTAGAGCACCACTTCGTAGTTCTCGCCGCCCTGGCCGCTGGCGCGCTTGATCGCTGCCTCGACCTTGTCCTTCGGCATGTTGGCGGCGCGGGCGTTCTGGAGCACGCGGCGCAGCGCGGCGTTCGATTCGGGGCTCGGACCGCCCGCCTTGACGGCGATGGAGATGTCCTTGCTCAGCCGGGTGAAGAGCTTGGCCATCTTGTTCCAGCGGGCGAACATCGTGGCCTTGCGCGTCTCGAAAATGCGTCCCATCGGATCGTCCCAAAGCTCGAGGTCGGAGGGCGGTTCTACAACGTTTCTGCCGCCTTCGGCCATTCTCGTCTACCCGCGGGCCCTCGCGCGGGCAACCTTCGGTCCGCTCCCGGGCCTTTTTTCTCCCGGGCGCTGCCCAGCCGCCGCCGCTTTGGGCAGGATGGGGTCCATGCGCTCCCACCGACTGCTTGCAGGCCTCGTGCTGCCGTTCCTCCTCACCCTCGGTGCCTGTGGCACGGATGCGGATGCCGGGGGAGCGGGTGGCGCGGGCGGCGGCGGCGAGAGCCGGGCGCTCACCGACCTCCAGGACGGCATCGCCACCTACTACGAGGCAGACGGCAGCGGGAACTGCAGCTTCGACGCCGGCCCCGACATCCACGTGGCCGCCCTCAACGCGCCCCAATACGCCGATGCCGGCTGGTGTGGCGCCTGCGCCGCGATCGAAGGACCGCAAGGCAACGTCACCGTGCGCATCGTCGACCAATGCCCCGAGTGCCTCGCCGGCCACCTCGACCTCCACCCCGAGGCCTTCGACCGAATCGCCGATCGGGTGGACGGCCGGGTCGACATCCGCTGGCGCTTCGTCACCTGCCCCGTGACGGAGAACGTGCGCTACCGGTTCAAGGAGGGGAGCAGCCAGTGGTGGACCGCGCTGCAGGTCCTCGATCACCGGCTCCCCATCGACACCCTCGCGTGGTGGAACGGCTCGGCGTGGGTCGACGTCCCGCGCGCCTCGTACAACTACTTCGTCGCGGAGTCGGGCCTGGGTGAGCCGCCCTACCGGATCCGGCTCACCGCGATCGACGGCCAGACCCTAGAGGACAACCTGCCCTCGCTGCAGATCGGCACGATCTACGAGGGGGCGGGGCAATTCGAGTAGCCGATGCTCGCCCGCGCGCCCCGCCACCCTCGCCTCCGCGGCGTCGTCCGCACGCTCTGGGCTGCCGATCCCGCAGCGGATGGGCCGCCCTGCCGCGAGGCCGTGCTTCCCACCGGCGCGATCCACCTCGTCTTCCGGCTCGATGGGCCGCCGCTGCGGGTCTTCGCAGATGCGTCTGGCCGGCCCACCGCCTACGGCCCTGCAGTCGTCGGCGGCCCGCGGACCACGGCCTACGTACGCGAGGCCGCCGCCACCCGCTCCGTCGGCGCGCTGCTCGAGGCCGGCGCCGCGTCGCTCCTCCTCGGCCTGCCCGCCGGCGAGCTCGCCGAGCAGCACGTCGATCTCGAGGGGCTCTGGGGTCCGGCGGCACACCACGCCGCGGAACGGCTCGCAGCGGCGGGTGATGCAGCCGAGCGTCTCGATCGCTTCGAGATGCTCCTCGCCGCGCGCCTCCGCGAGGGTGCCGCCCTCCACCCTGCGGTGGCCATGGCCCTGGCGTGCTTCGAGCGCGGCGCCGACGTCGGCTCGGTGGTCCGTGCCAGCGGCCTCAGCCACCGGCATTTCCTTCACCTCTTCCGCGACGCGGTGGGCCTCCTCTCGAAGAGCCACTGCAGGGTGCGCCGCTTCCAGCGGGCCCTGGGCCTGCTTCACACCCGCCCGGCGATCGAGACCGCCCTCGCCTGTGGCTACGCCGATCAGCCCCATTTCCAGCGCGAGTTCCGCGCCATCGCCGGCCTCACCCCCGGCGACTACCTGCGCCTCGCGCCCCTGCAGCGGAACCACGTGCCGCTTCCAGCCCGGGTCAATTCCTTTCAAGACGGCTGAAGCGCCGGCGGTGCAGGATCGCTCGCGAACCTTTGGCAACGGAGCGAAAGATGGCGATCCACGAGCTCTACCCCTACCTGCGCGTGAAGAACGCGGCCGAGGCGATCCGCTTCTACGCCGAGGCCTTCGGCGCCACCGAGAAGTTCCGCCTCACCGAGCCCGGCGGCCGCATCGGCCACGTGGAGCTGCTCCTCGGCAGCGCCACCCTGCTGGTCTCCGACGAATTCCCCGAATTCGGGATCCGCGGCCCGGGCCCCGAGGGCGGCGGCCTCTCGATCCACCTCCACGTCGACGACGCCGACGCCATGATCGAGCGGGCGGTGCACCTCGGCGCCACACTCCTCCGGCCCGCCACCGACCACTTCTACGGCGAGCGCTCCGGCGCCATCCGCGATCCCTTCGGCCATGAGTGGCTCATCGGTCATTCGATCGAGGAGGTCACCCCCGAGGAGATGCAGCGCCGCTATACGGCGATGCTCGGGGGCGCGTAGAACGGACCAACCCAAGGAGGCTCCCGATGAGCGAACGGATCGACGCGACGCAGTCCGAGACGGCCCCCTTCCAGCCGAGCGCCGCCCACGAGGCGCTGGCGGCGATGGTGGGCCAGTGGCGCGGGCCGACGAAGACCTGGCTCGATCCCTCGGCGCCGCCCGACGAATCGATCACCGAGGCCACCGTCGAGCCGCTCCTCGGCTGCCGCTGGATCCGCATCGACTACCGGGGCCGGGTGCTGGGCAAGCTCCACGCCGGCCAGATGATCGTCGGCTTCCACAAGGACGCGCAGGAGCACGAGATCGCCTGGCTCGACAGCTTCCACACCGGCACGGCGATGATGTTCTCGATCGGCAAGGCCTCCGGCGACGGCAGCGTCTCCGTCCTCGGCAGCTATGCCGCAGGCCCGGAGCGCTGGGGCTGGCGCACCGGCCTGCGCATGGACGACGGCCGCCTCGTCCTCGAGGCCTGGAACATCACCCCCGACGGCCAGGAATTCCCCGCGATCGAGACCCGGCTCGCCCGTCGCTAACGCTTGTCCCCAGCGTGGCTCGTGTGGGAGGTTCCGCCGCCATGAACCGTTCGTTCCGTGTGCTGGGGCTCCAGCAGATCGCAGTGGGTGGCAAGGACAAGAACGCGCTCCGGCGCCTGTGGGTCGACGTGCTCGGACTCGAGCCGACCGGGACCTACCGGAGCGAGCGCGAGAACGTCGACGAGGAGATCACCGTCCTCGGCGCCGGCCCCTTCCGCGTCGAGGTCGATCTGATGCAGCCGATCGATCCCGAGAAGAAGCCGAAGGTCGACGACCCGCCGCTCAACCACGTCGGCCTCTGGGTGGACGACATCCACGCAGCCGTCGCCGAGCTCGAGAAGCAGGGCATGCGCTTCACCCCCGGCGGCATCCGCAAGGGCGCCGCCGGCTACGACGTCTGCTTCATCCACCCGAAGGGCAACGACCAGTTCCCGCTCTGCGGCGAGGGCGTGCTCATCGAGCTGGTGCAGGCGCCGCCCGAGGTGATCGCCGCCTTCGACGCAGCCCGGCGCTGAAGCCTCCCGGGACGCCATCAAGTTGTGGCGCCCCTCTTCACCGCAGGTAGGTCATTCGCTTGCCGCTCCGACGGCCCGGGCGTTACGCTGCCCGGCCCCGGGAGGAGCCCCAACGTGAATCGCCTCGTGACCTCGGCGCTCTGCGCCATCCTGCTGGTGGGCTGCGCCACCGCCCCGTCCCCGTCCCCGTCGCAGCCCGCCGCCAACGTCTACGGTCCCGCGGCCGTCGCGCAGAAGGCCCCGGCCCGAGACGAGGCGCCGGCGCCGGTGGGCGCCTACCGACTCCGCACCACCCTCTCCCTCGAGCCCGGCGGCAAGGTCCGCAAGACGGTCGAGGAGGAGTACCGCGTCCTCGGCGCCTCGCCGCCGCAGTGGTTCAGCCAGCACGAGGCGGAGTTCGATCCCACCCAGGACGAGCGTCCGGTGCTGCAGGCCCGGGTCATCCTTCCCGACGGCACGCTGAAGGAGCTCGATCCCACCACGATCGCCGAGACGCCGGTCGAGACCAGCACCGGCGTCAACTACAGCGACCGCCGCCGGCTGGTGGCGCCGCTGCCGACCCTCGCCACCGGCAGCCTCGTGCAGCGGAGCTGGAGCCGCACCACCACGCGGCCGGTGGTCGACTTCGGCCAGGCCTACGCCTTGCCCCTCGCCACCGCCCTCCCCGGCCAGGAGATCACGGTGGTGGTCGAGTACCCCGCAGGCCTGCACGTGCAGGTGCAGGCGTCGGGCACGGCGATCGAGCCCCGCCGCGAGGAGGTGGACGGCAAGGTCCGCCTCACCTTCGTCCAGCCCCACGCGCCTGCGGTCGACTTCGGTTCGCCGCAGCCGCCGGAGGCGCGCCGCTACCCCGAGGTCTACGTCTCCACGGCGAAGTCCTGGCAGGAGGTGGCCCGCGGTTACCTCGCCCTCGCCAGGCCGGCGATGGACGCAGCGGCGCTCCAGCCCGTGCGCGCGCAGCTGCAGCCCGCTTCGAGCGGCAAGCGGGACGTGGTCGCGGCGGCTCTCGACTGGATGCACCACCACCTGCGCTACACCGGCCTCGACTTCTCCAACGCCGGCATCGTGCCCCACCCGGTGGCGCAGACCCTCGAGCGCGGCTACGGCGACTGCAAGGACCTCGCGGCCTTCCTCGTCAGTCTCCTCGAGGCCTCGGGTGTCGAGGCGCGCATCGCCCTGGTCAACGCCTCGAGCTGGTACGACGGGCCCGAGGATCACGCGGGCCTCGCCCGCTTCGACCACGCCATCGTCTACGTGCCCGGGCTCGAGCTCTGGATCGATCCCACCCTGCGTGGGATGGCCCCCGGCGTCCTCGCCGACCTCGCCACCAATCGGCTCGCCCTCGTCATCGACGAGTCGACCACCGGGCCGATCCGCACGCCGGTGGGCGAGGCCGCCGCCAACCGCGCGGTGATCCACACCGACGTGAGCCTGCCGGAGACCGGCAAGGGCACGCTGCGCACCGTGCGCACGCTCACCGGCACCGCCCTCTCCTGGACCCGGCAGCGCGCCACCTGGCGCACCGCCGATCAGGTGCAGCGCGAGGTCGGCGCAGAGGTGCAGCGCAAACACGGCACCGACGACTTCACCTACCGGCACAGCGATCCCTTGAGCGCGCGTACGCCCTTCGAGGAGATCCTCGAGGTGCGGGGCTCGAACGCCGCCATCGCGGTGGATGCCGACGCGGTGGTGCCGCTCGGCTTCGAGGCGGCCATCGGCCTCCTCCCGGCGGCGCTGCACGAGGAGACCGACGGGCCCGCCACCGACGTCTTCGTCGGCGCGCCGGCGGAGCTGGAGATCGTCAACCGCGTCCACGTCCACCCGCTCTACCGCCTCCGCGGCGGGCCGATCGAGCGCGAGGCGAGCGTCGGCGGCGTCACCTGGAAGTACGTGGTGGAGCCGAAGGCGGACGGCGCCGAGGCGCGCCTGCAGCTCCGCATCGACGTGCGCCAGGTAGCGGCAGCCGATCTGCCCGAGGTGCGGCGCTCGCTGCAGACGCTCCTCGAGGCGAGCAACCAGCTCGACTTCGACAACGGCCCGATGCGCATGCTCGGCGAGGGCCAGATTGCCCAGGCAGCTGCGGAGCTGCGGGAGCTCGAGCGGCGCGAGCCGAAGAACGCCTGGGTCCAGGCCCTGCTCGCCCGCACCGCCCTCGCCTCCGGCCTCGGCAGCGAGGCCCACCGGCTCGCCCGCGCAGCGGCGAAGCTGCAGCCAGGCTCCGCCCCGGTGCTCCGCACCCTGGCGCTGGTCCTCGCCCACGACGAGTGGGCCCGCCCCTACCACGCCGGCATGGATCGCAAGGGCGCCATCGAGGCGATCGAGAAGGCCCGCAAGCTCGAGCCCGACGGGACCTGGTCACGGCAGCTGCTCATCGAGCTGCTCGCCCGCAACGACCAGGGGAAGATCGCCGGCGCCGGCGCGCAGATCGAGGAGGCGCTCGAGCAGATCCGCGCTCTGCGCACCACCGGCGACGCGAGCGAGGACGATCTCTACTGGGCGCTGCTGTGGAACGAGCGGCTCGACGAGGAGCTCGTCCGGGAGCTGGAGAAGAAGGATCCCCACCACCTCCTCCTCGCGGCGAAGGCACGCAAGGAGGGCGCCGCCGCAGCGCTGGCCTGGCTCGACGCGCGCGGCGGCGGGGCCCGCGAGCAGCTCCTCGCCGGCGCGGCGATGGAGCTCTTCCGGGCCCGCGAATACCCCGTGGCCAGCGAACTCGCCGCGAAGGTCCGCGACCCCCGCTTCGTGGCGATGCAGACGCTGCTCCAGCGCGCCCGTAAGCGCGAGGCGTCGCCGCTCGATCTCGATCGCTCCCTCGACGTGCTGGTCGAGGCGGCGGCGATCGCGATGGAGGCGCAGGCGCGCACCACGCCGGAGGCGATCGGCCTGGGCAAGGAAGCCCGCGAGAGCCTCGCGCGGATGATGGCCTCGGTCCTCGAGCGCTTCCCGGGATCCGAGGAGGCGATGGTCGACGTGGTCCACTCGATCACCGAGATGCGGGAGGAGGAGATCCCCGGCGTGGGCATCCTCGCCATCTCCCGCACGCCGATGACCGGCGAGACCTACGACCTGCTCGAGCGCAGCGGCGGCAGGCTGCGCATCCACCCGGTGCAGAGCCCCGCCGATCGGGTCGCTGCTGCGTGGAAGGCATTGGCCGACGGCAAGGCCGGGCGTGCCGCTGCCTGGCTCGACGTCCACCTGCGCATGGGCGACGACGCCACGTTGAAGGTGCGCGAAGCGGTGATCCGGGAGCGGCTTCGTGGAGAGCCCGCGGACGTGGCGGCGGCGGTGGCCCTGGCGACCCTCGACGTGACGGCCCGGGCGGCGGAGGTCGAGAAGGCCCTCGCGCCTGCGTTCCGCGCGCTGCCCAAGGCCCGCGAGCAGGCCTTCCGCATCGGCAGCGCCTACGTCGACGCGCTGATCGAGCTCGAGCGCTACGACGACGCCCTCGCTGCGGTCGCCGCCCTCGAGGAGCAGAACGTCTACAACGAGTCGGCGCAGGCGCTGCACCACCGCGCCTGGGTCCTCTACAAGGCCAGGCGCGCGGCGCCCCTCGAGGAGCTCGGCGCCAGGGAGCTGGAGCGGGACCGGAACAGCACCGCGGGCTACGTCTTCCAGGCGCAGGCGGCGATGATCCGAGGCGACGTGGAGGGTTGGCGCGCCGCCTATCTCGCCCAGGCGGAGGCAGGCGTGCAGCGCGAGTCGGCGCTCAACAACGCCGCGTGGGCGTCGCTCCACCTCGGCGTGGACGACGAGGCGATCCGCCTCGCCGAGCAGGCGATCGGCCCCAGGGCGGATCGGCCCGCGGCAGTCGATACCCTGGCGGTGCTCCTCGCGGAAAAGGGCGAGGTCGACCGCGCGCTGCGCGCCCTCACCCAGCTCGGCACGATGCGAAAGGACGAAGCAAGGCCGGGGAGTTCGGTGCGCTACGCGCGGGCCCGGATCGCCGAGGCCCTCGGCTTCCGCGAGGCGGCGGTGGCGCTCTACCGCGGCGTCGAGCCTGCGGAGAAGTCGATCGACGACCTCAGCGGCCTGGCGGCGAAGCGGCTGCAGGCCCTCGGCGCGAAGAAGTAGGCGCTACCGGAGGCGCGGGCGTTTCAGGACGAGCGCCCGCGCCGCCACACCCGCGCCGCCAGCGGCGTGAGCGCCAGGGCGGCGATGTTGGCGAGGGGCTTGGTGGCCCGCGAGGCGACCCAGGCTGCGGCGAGGGTCCCGCCGGTGCCCGCGCCCACGTCCGCCTCGGCGAAGCCCAGCGAGAGGGCGGCGTAGAAGCCGGCGATGTTGGCGGCAGAGGCAGCGAGCAGCATCACCACCGCGACGGCGCCGTACTCCTTCACCATCCCCTGCACGCGGCCGTTCACCGTGGCCAGCCAGCCGCGCACGCCTGCCTTCTTCGTCTCTTCCAATTCCGTTCCTCCCGCCAGACCGAACAGGCGGCGGCGCCGCGGCCATCCCGAGGACTACGCGGCGAGTACGCCGAGGACCACGAGCAGCGCGATGGCGATGCCCATCAGGCTCTCGCCGGCGATGAAGCCCGAGCTCACCGGCACGATCGCCCGCTCGGCGAGCTTCGGCTTCCAGCGCCGCACCAGCTCCGCCACGAAGGAGCCGAGGAACATCGCGATCGCGTTGCTGCCCGGGATCACCATGGCGATGCCGAGACCCGACGCGGAGGGCACGAAGGCCTTGATCCGCCGGGGCGCGAAGCGCTCCGCCAGCGCCAGCGCGATCCCGAGGAGGCCGGCGACGAAGGCCGCCTTGCGTGCCGACGGGGCCAGCGCGTCGAGGCCGTTGGTGAAGGCCTGGGAGACGCCGGCCCAGACCAGCGCCGAGGGAGCGGGCCACTCCTCGCCGCCCAGCGCCGAGGCGTCGGGAACGAGCAGGGCGAAGGCGGGGACCACCACGGCGGCGCCGGCGATGCAGCCGAAGAGCTGCGCGTAGAACTGCTGCCGGGGATTCGCGCCGAGGAGGTAGCCGCTCTTGAGATCGGTGAGGAGGTCGGCTGCGTGGAGGCCGATGCCGCCGGTGACGTTGGCGCTCATCAGGTTGCCGGCGAGGTTGCCCGGGGTGGCGACGCCGTAGACGAGCTGCGTCACCGGGCCCAGGGCCTTGGTCGGCGTCACGTCGGTCTCCCCCGTCACCCGGGCGGCGACGAAGCCCATGACCACCGCCAGCGGCACGGCGATGGCGCCGGCCCAGAGCGGGATCTCGAAGAGCCACCACATCAGCACCACGACGACGGGACCGAGGAGCGCGAAACCGATGGGGAACCAGGCGTCGGGGCACTCCACCTCCGCCATCGGATCGTTCTGCTCCTCCTGCTTCTTCTTGCGGAAGATCCGCGAGAGGCCGGCAAAGGAGCGGCCCACGCTGCGCCAGTCGAGGGCGAAGGAGGTGAGCCCCGAGGCGACGAGGAGCGCGGCGCCGGGCCAGAGGGTCCAGCCGACGATCGCCTTGTAGGTCACCTCGCCGACGAGCCCCTGCGCAACCAGCGAGGGCGCGAGGAAGACGTAGGTGAGCAGGCCGCCGAGGAGCAGCGACCAGCCGGTGCGGAAGCTCATCAGCGCGCCGGCGCCGAAGAGGACGAGCTCGCTCTTGAGCGTGAGCGTCCAATCCTTCGCCGCCCTGCCGGCGATCTCGAAGGGGAGCGGGATCGAGCCGGGGATGTTGAAGGGCATGAAGGCGCCCTTCGCGTCCCGGAACCAGGCGAGGGCCGCGCCGATCGCCGCGGCGATGCCGAGGAGGCGGGCCTTCTCGTTGCCGGCGCCCGCCTTCGCGTGCGCGGTCTCGTGGAGCGAGCGCAGGGTCTCGGCGGTGGCGGTGCCGGTGGGGAAGGCGAGCTGCTCCCGGTTGATCAGCTGCCGCTTCACCGGGATCGCGGCGAAGACGCCGAGGAGCGCGATCACCGCGAACCAGACGAACATCGAGATGCCGCTGGGCCGCACCGCCGTGAGCATGAGCAGCGCCGGGAAGGCCGCCATGTTGCCGCCGCCGGTCATGAAGCCCGCTGCCGAGGCCACCGAGCCCATCGCGTTGTTCTCGAGGATGGTGAACTCGTTCTTCACCACCTTCGTCGCCTCGAGGCCGCGGAAGATCGCGAAGGCGAGGATGCAGGCGGTGAGGGTGACCCCGAGGCTCCAGCCGGTCTTGAGCACGACGTAGAGGTTGGAGAGGCACATCACGGCGCCCAGGATCATCCCGGTGACCACGGCGCGGACGGTGAGCTGCCGCTCGCCCTTGCGGTAGGTGGTCGCCAGCCAGCGGAGCTCGGGATCCTCCGGGAGCGCCGGTGCAGGAGCGACGGCAGGGGCGGTCACGGGTGGAGTCTGCTGGGGGCGGCTCGAGGGTGCGCTCATGCGGATGCGTCCTGGGGTGGGGGCAATTTCCGCCAAGAAAGCACGGATCCAGCGCCGGGACGAGTGGCGAGGCGGCGGCCCGTCGGCGCCACCGCGTGCCGGGCGCTCGTCCCGGTTGCCCTCGAAATCCAGCGGCACCAGCTAATTCCCATGAAGACCAGAACCATCGTCGGAACGCTCCTCGTGGGCTCACTTGCCGTGCTACCGGCAGCAGGCGCGGCGCAGCCCCCCGGCGCCGGGCAGGACACCACCTCCCAGCAGCAGGGCCCCGCGGCCCGCACCGAGACGCTCTCGAATCTGCGGGAGGCGGCGGAGGGGGAGGCGAACGCCGCCCACCGCTACGATCTCTTCGCCCAGCGCGCCGCAGACGAGGGGTACCAGCAGGTGGCCAGGCTCTTCCGCGCCGCCGCCCTCTCCGAGCGCATCCACCTCCGGAACCACGAGGCGGTGCTGCGCTCGCTGGGGGAGAAGCCGGGCCTGATCGAGCTCGAAGAGGTCGAGGTGAAGAGCACCCGCGAGAACCTCCGGGTGCCGATCGAGGGCGAGCAGGAGGAGGCGGGGGCGACCTATCCCAGCTTCGCGGCGCAGGCCCGCAACGCCGGTCTCCCCAACGCCGCCCGCACCTTCACCTATGCAGGCGAGACGGAGCGCAAGCACCTCGGCCTCTTCGAGGACGCGCTCCGCCAGCTCGGCCAGAACCCCGAGGTCGACTACCTGGTCGAGAGCGAGAGCGGGATGGTCACCACCCAGGCGCCGGGCCGCGTCGCCTCGGTGACCGGCTCGCCGTCGCAGGGCTGACCCACCGGGTCTCGGCCGGATAGGCTCGCCCGATGAGACCACCGCCCGGAACCGGGGGCACCCGGCACGAGTGGCGACGGGTGCAGCGCCTCTACCTGCTGCTCGTGCTGCTCCACACGCTGGCGGCCTCGCTGATCTGGGGGATCAACACCCTCTTCCTGCTCGACGCCGGCCTCTCGAACGTGGAGGCCTTCGGCGCCAACGCCTTCTTCACCGCGGGCCTGGTGCTCTTCGAGGTGCCCACCGGCGTGGTCGCAGACACCAGGGGCCGGCACACCTCCTATCTGCTCGGCACGCTGACCCTGGCCCTCTCCACGCTGGTCTACCTGCTGATGTGGTGGCTCACCGCGCCGTTCTGGGCGTGGGCGCTGGCCTCCGCCTTCCTCGGCCTCGGCTTCACCTTCTTCTCCGGTGCGGTGCAGGCCTGGCTCGTCGACGCCCTCACCTTCACCGGCTTCTTCCGGCAGGGCGGCGCCCTGGAGTCGGTCCTGGCGAAGGGGGAGATCGTCGAGGGTGCGGCGATGCTCTGCGGCTCGGTGGCTGGCGGCGTGATCGCGCAGGCGACCAACCTCGGCGTGCCCTACGTGATCCGCGCCTTCGTCCTCGGAATCGCGCTGGTCGTCGTCGTCGTGGCAATGCGCGACATCGGCTTCAGCCCGAGCCGCGGGAAGCGGCCGCTCGCGGAGGTGAAGCGCGTCCTGCGCGGGTCGTGGGAACACGGCCTCGCCAACCCGCCGGTCCGCTGGGTGATGCTGGCGGCGCCCTTCACCGACGGCGTGACCTTCTACGCCTTCTACGCGATGCAGCCCTACCTCCTCGAGCTCTACGGCGACGAGAGCGCGTACGCGGTGGCGGGGATCGCGGCGGCGATCGTCGCCGGCGCGCAGATCGTCGGCGGCCTGCTCGTGCCGCACGTCCGCCGCCTCTTCCGGCGCCGCACCAGCGTGCTCCTCGTCGGCACCGCCCTCGGCACGGCGATGCTGGCGCTGATCGGACTGCTGCCCCGCTTCTGGATCGCGATCGCCCTCCTGGTCGCGTGGGGGCTCACCTTCGCCGCCCTCCAGCCGGTGCGGCAGGCCTATCTGAACGGGCTCATTTCCTCGGATCAGCGCGCCACGGTGCTCTCGTTCGACTCGCTCCTGGGATCGAGCGGCGCGGTGGTGATCCAGCCGCTTCTGGGCAGGGCCGCCGACGTGTGGAGCTACCCGGCCTCCTACGGCTTTGGCGCGACGATCCAGCTCCTCGCCCTGCCCTTCCTCTGGCTGGCGCGGCGCGAACGAGCGCCCGCCGATCCGATCACGGCGCCCGAGCGAGAGGCGGGCTGACACACGCCGGCCTTCAGCCGACGGGTGCCGGCTCGCCTTCCTCGGTGAGCCGGCGCTCGAGATCGGTCCGGTGCTCCCTGGCGATGAGCACGTAGAGCGACGGCACGATGAAGAGGGTGAAGAGCGTGCCGATCGCCATTCCGCCCACCAGCACGAGACCGATCGAGTTGCGCGCCTCCGCACCCGGGCCGGAGACGAGGGTGAGGGGGAAGTGGCCGGCGACGGTGGCCACGCTGGTCATCATCACCGGGCGGAAGCGGATCCGCGCCGCCTGGCGCACCGCCTCGAGCTTGTTCTTGCCCTCCGCCTGCTGCTCGTTGGCGAATTCGACGATGAGGATGCCGTTCTTCGCCACCAGGCCCACCAGCGTCACCAGCCCCACCTGCGAGTAGATGTTCAGGGTGGTGGTCCAGCCTTCGGTGAGGGGAAAGCTCATGCCCGGCGGACCGTCGAAGCGGAGGAAGACGAAGATCATCGCGCCGAACATCGCCAGCGGCACCGAGCCGGCGAGGATGACGAAGGGATCGCGGAACGAGTTGAACTGCGCGGCGAGCACCAGGAAGATCAGCGTGAGCGCCAGCACGAAGGCAGGCAGAAAGCGTCCCGACTCCTCGCGGAGCTGCCGTGACTCGCCCGTGTAGTCCACCCGGTATCCGGGCGGCAGCGTCTCCGCCCCCGCCTCTTCGAGGACCTGCAGCGCGCCGTCGAGGGAGCGGGTGGCCACGCCCGACAGCTTCACCGCGTTGAGCTGGTTGAAGCGGTTCAGGGTGCGGGGCTCGACGCTCGTCTCCAACTCGGCGATCGCCCGCAGCGGGAGGAGCTGGTTCTCCGGTCCGGTGATCCGGATGTTCTCGAGCTGGGTGGCGGTGAGCCGCTCCGACCGCTCGATCTGCGGGATCACCTTGTAGCTCCGCCCCTCGAGGTTGAAGCGGCCCACGAAGTTGCCGCTGAGCAGCGCGGAGAGATCGGCGCCGACCTGCTGCATGTCGAGGCCCAGGGCTGCCGCCTTGTCCCGATCGATCACCACCTCGGTGCGGGCCTGGTCGATGCGCACGTCGACGATGGGCGGAAAGGCGAATTGCCCGCTCGCCGCCGCGCGCTGGACCAGGGTGTCGGCGAAGCGGACGATCTCCTCGTGATCGGCGGTGGAGGCGATCACGAACTCGACCGGGAAGAACCCCGGGCTGGGAAGCGCCGGGGGAAGGAAGGCGGGGGCGCGGACGCCGGTGATCGCCGCCATCTTCGGGCCGACCTCCGCCTGGATCGCGAAGACGTTCCGGTCCCGCTCGGTCCAGGGCTCGAGGAGCATGCCGCCGAAACCGCCCTGCGGCGTGGTGACCTGGAAGGTGTGCTGGAATTCCGGCGTGCTGGCGAAGACCCGGTAGATCTGCTCGGTGTAGTTGCTCACCTGCTCGAGCGAAGCGTTCGCCGGCGCCTCGATGGAGGTGAAGACCACGCCCTGGTCCTCGTTGGGCGCGAGCTCCTGCGGCGCGAAGAGGTACATCGGGATGACGAGGAGGCTCAAGGTGAGCCAGACCGCGTAGACCGCCGGCCGCATCCCGAGGGTGGTGTCGACCGCCCTGCCGTAGCTGTCGCGAAGCCGATCGAAGCCGTTCTCGATCTTGCGCGCCAGCCAGCCCTGCATCGATTCCGGCTTGATCAGCTGCGACGACATCATCGGCGAGAGGGTGAGGGCCACGAAACCGGAGACCAGCACCGCACCTGCCAGGGTGAAGGCGAACTCGCGGAAGAAGGCGCCGGTGAGGCCGCCCTGCAGGCCGATGGGCGTGTAGACCGCAGCCAGGGTGATCGTCATCGCGATGATCGGGCGGACCAGCTCGCGCGCACCCCGGATCGCCGCGGGGATCGGTCGCTCGCCCCCGCGGATGTGCCGCTCCACGTTCTCCACCACGACGATGGCGTCGTCGACCACGAGGCCCACCGAGAGGACGATCGCCAGCAGGGTGAGGAGGTTCAGGGTGAATCCCACCAGCTGCATCAGGAAGACGGCGCCGATGAGCGAGAGCGGGATGGCGATCACCGGCACGAGCGCCGTGCGCAGCGATCCGACGAAGAGGAAGATCACGAAGATCACGATGAGGACGGTTTCGAGCAGGGTCTTCACCACCTCGTCGATGGCGTCCTCGATGTAGTCGGTGGAGTCGAAGGCGATCCGCACCTCCATCCCTGCGGGCAGCTCCTCCTCGACCGCCCCGAGCTCGTCGCGAACGCGCTCGATCACGTCCAGGGTGCTGGCGTTCGGCAGCACCCAGATCCCCATGAAGACGGCGTTCTCGCCGGAGAAGCGCACGTCCGCGTCGTAGTCGTCGGCGCCGAGGACCACGTCGGCGATGTCCTCGAGGCGGATCACCGCCCCGTCCTGCTCCCGCACGATGAGCCGCTTGAAGGCCTCCGGCGTGCGCAGGTCGGTGGTCGCGGTGATGTTCGCCTGCACCAGCGCGCCCTTGGTCTGGCCCACGGCGGTGAGGGCGTTGTTGGCGGCGAGCGCCTGCCGCACCTCAGAGGGGCTGACGCCGAGGGCAGCCATCCGCTCCGGCTTGAGCCACGCCCGCAGGGCGAAGGTGCGGGCGCCGAGGATCTCGGCGCGCTGCAGGCCCTCGATCGCGGAGAGGCGCGGCTGCACCACGCGGATCAGGTAGTCGGTGACCTGGTTGTTCTCGAGGATGTCGGAGCGGAAGCTGACGTACATCGCCGCCACAGCAGCGTCCGAGGGCTCGATCTCGATCGAGGGGACCTCGGCCTCGGGCGGCAGGTCCGCGCGCACCTGGTTGACGCGGGCGGAGATGTCGGCGAGCGCCGCCTCCGACGGGTAGTCGAGCTCGAGGCGCACGTTGATCGTCGAGAGGCCCTGGACGCTCTGCGACTCGATGTAGTCGATGCCGTCCGCCGCGGCGATGGAGCGCTCCAGCGGAACGGTGATGAAGCCGCGGACGAGATCGGCGCTCGCGCCGACGTAGACCGTGCGCACGGTCACCGTGGCGCTCTCGACCCTGGGGTATTGGCGCACGTTGAGGCTGCGGATCGCCTGCAGCCCGCCGATCACGATCACGAGGTTGATCACGATCGCCAGGACCGGGCGCTTGATGAAGACGTCGGTGAAGCTGCGCCTCATCTCACCGGTTCTCCGGCTTCGGATCGAGCTGGGGCCGGGGCTGATCGCGGTTGTCGATCACCACCGGCGCTCCGTTGCGGAGCTTGAAGGCGCCGGCGGTGACCACCTCCGCCCCGGGCGCCAGCCCCTCCTGCACCACCACGAAATCTCCACGCTCCTGTCCGAGCCGCACGAATTGCTGGCGGGCGGTCCACACCGGCCTGCCGTCGGGCCCCTCGCGCATCCCCGGCTCGTCCGGCTGCTTGGCCTCGATCACGAAGACCGAGTCGCCGAAGGAGGCGTGGACGACGGCGGTGGCGGGCACCACCACCACCTGCTCCTCGCCCGGGCGTACCACCTCCACGTCGACGAACATGCCGGGGGCGAGGTTCGCCCCGGGGTCCTTCACCAGGGCGCGGACCTGGGCGTTGCGGGTCCCGGGATCCACCGTCGGTTCGATCGCAGCCACCGTTCCCTCGAGCACCGTCTCCGACGCCCGCGGGAGCACCCGGACCTTCGTGCCCTCCTCCACCTGCGCCAGCTCCTCCTGCGGCAGCGAGAAGTCGATGAAGGTGTCGCCGCTGGCGCTGAGCACCGTGATCCGCGTGCCGGGCTCGAGGTATTGGCCGAGGTTGACCGAGCGGATGCCGGTGCGTCCGGCGAAGGGCGCCCGGATCACCTTCTTGGCGACCTGGGCCTCGAGGGCGTCGACCTGGCCCTGTGCCGCCTGGAGGGCTGCCTCGTCGTCGTCGAGTCGGGCCCTGGCGAAGGCGCCCTGCTCCACCAGGGTCCTGGTGCGCTCGAGGGTGGTGGCGGCGATGTTGCGGCGGGCGCGGGCGGTGGCGAGCTCGGAACGCTCCACGCCAGCATCGAGCTCGACGAGGATCGCGCCGCGCTTCACCTCGGCACCGGACTCGAAGCCGAGTTTGGTCACCTTGCCGGCGACCTCGTTGCGGATCGCCACCGCCTCGACGCTGGTGACCGTTCCCACGGCGGAGAGGGTGCTCTCCCAGGGCTGCTGCTTCGCGACCGCGGTACCGACGGCCTCGGGCGGTGGCCCTGCCGCCTCCATCTGCTCTCCGAAGGAGATCAGGGAGCCGATCTGCGCGGCCTTGATGGCGATCAGGGCGCCGACGACCACCAGCAGGACCACGGACACCAGCAGATAGCGCCGGATGGGCCTTCCCCGCAGGCCGAACCTGGAACGCACGCTTCGGGCTCCTCTCCTCGCGAGGTGGGGCAGGGCTGCCCCCAACCGTCGCCAAGCTGCGCACGGAGGGGGCCGCCGACCAATGGGATGCCCGAGGCGCCGGGGACCATCCGGGCCGGCCGTTTAGGGCGGGAGCCATTTGCTTCAGGGCGATGGGGGAGCAGCGCCTTTGCGGGATGGACGGATTGCAGGTCCGGCGGGAGAGCGGGGTGGTGTCGCTTCCAGCCCCAGTGGGGGCGGTGTTTCCGCGGGAACAGCCCCGAGCGGGCTGTAGGGGCGCAGCCTGGCAGCCCGATTGTGGCACCCAATTCGGCGTGTTTCTGCGGGAACACGCCCCCGGTCGGGTCGCGTCGTTGCGCCGCTTCGTGGGCTGGTTGCTCATCGGCAGCGGCGCCGTCCTGCGCCTGCGACGGGCCGGACCGGGGCCGCCGCGGTCCAATGTCAGACCCCCCTGCTACGGTTGGAGCATCACGACGGAGGACCCCGATGCCACCACCGGACGCAAGTGGAGGTGGCGTTTCCACGGGGCCTGTCACGCTCGATGCACCGCAGGCGCGACCACCAGCACAGGCCGGCGAAACGCCGATCTCGCAGAACGAAGCGGAGCGGCTGCGTCTCATCGCCGAGCGGGACACGGAGCTGAAGCGACTCGAGGCGGAGATCGCCACCACCGCTGCGTACGAGGCGGCGCTGCTCCACCGGCAGCTCGAGGCGATCCGGGCCTTCGATGAGCTCGAGGGCTGGGCCGATTACGGCAGGGCCAGCCCTGCCGCCTGGCTCAGCTGGCGCATCGGGCTCAATCCGCTCGTCGCCAGGGAACGGGTACGGGTGGCGAGGGCACTCGGGCGGCTGCCGCTGATGAGCGAGGCGCTGCGCAGCGGCAAGATCAGCTTCTCGAAGGCCCGGGCGATGACCCGGGTGGCCACGCCGGAGAACGAGATCGAGCTACTCTACGTCGCGCAGGTCGCCACCGCGCGGGAGCTGGAGTGGGTCTGCTCGGCGTTCCGCGGCGTCGCGCTGGAACAGATCGAGGGGAAGATCCGCGCGGCCCGCATGGAGAAGCGGCGGGTCCGGTTCCGCAAGCTGGAGGACGGGATGATCGAGGTCACCGCCGTGCTCTTTCCCGAGGAGGCGGGGCTGCTGGCGCTCGGCCTCGATCACGCAGTGTTGCGGGCACGGCGGGGGACCCTCGGGGCGGTGGTGCCCGGGGCGGAGGGCGGCGCCGCGGACGGTGCGCGGGACGCGACGCCGGGCGGTGGCACGGAGGTCGGCGCGGGTGCAGCGAGCGGTGGTGACCCGGAAGCTGGCGCGGGGGCAGCGGCGAGTGGTGCCACGGTAGCCGGCGCGGGGGCAGCGGCGAGTGGAGCCACGGTAGCCGGTGCGGGTGCAGCGGCGCCGGGTGCTGCGAAGGCCGCATGGCGGGCGCCCGCGCCCCTCCCGCCGGAAGAGAGCGAGGCGCAGCAGCGCTCGACCTTCAACCGCGCCGACGCGCTCTGCGCGATCTTCCGCGCCTTCGTCGAGCACTCCGCCTTCGCCACCGGGCGCACGCCGAACGCCGAGATCTTCGTCCAGATACCGCGCGAGGCCCTCGCCGGCAGAAGCGAGCAGCCGGGGCAGTTGCGCGACGGCACGCCGATCGGCGCGGAGACCGCACGTCGCCTCGCCTGCGACGCCGTGGCGGTGGAGGTGGTGCACGACGAGACGGGCAAGGTCCTCGACATCGGGCGCCGCTCCCGCTCGATCACCACGGCGATCGGCGACGCGCTGCGCTACCGCGACAAACACTGCATTTTTCCCGGCTGCGACCAGGACCTCGAGCTCGACGGCCACCACGTGAAGCATTGGGCGGCAGGTGGCGAGACCTCCCTCGAGAACCTGGTGCTGCTCTGCAAATGCCACCACTGGTACGTGCACGAGGGCGGCTGCAGCATGGCCACGGAGAACGGCCGCTTCGTCTTCTACGACCCGCGCGGACGACGGATCGAGAACGCGCCCCCGCTCCTCTCCGACGGCGATCCCGGCGCGGCGCTCCTCGCATGGCTGGAGGAGCACGGCCCGGGTCCCGGGATCTCGCTCCCCATTCCCGCGCGCAACGCCGGCGATCAGGCGGATTGGAGCATCAGCATCGACGCGCTCGGCTATGCCACCTACGGCTGGGACGTGGTCCGCGGCAAGGCGCCGGCGGTGCCCCGGATGCCTGGCCCCGACGGCAGGCCGCCGCAGGGAGGTGGCGATGTGTGAGCGCCTGGTGGTGCATGCGGCCCGGTCCACTGTGCGGCCCAGCGACGGGAGACGACCGCAGCGCCGATCTCGTTCCCGAAGGCAGCGCGCCGGCGTCGCGTATATAGGTTCCACCATGGCTCGCTTCCGATCGCTCTTCGTCGATTCGCTTCCCGGCGATCCCCTCACCGCCCCCAGCCCGCGCCAGGTCCACGGCGCGCTCTGGTCGAAGGTGACGCCGACCCCGGTCGCCTCCCCGCGGGTGGTGGCCTTCGCGCCGGAGGTAGCGGCGCTCCTCGGCCTCGACGAGGCGACGCTGCGCTCGGAGCCGTGGGTGCAGGCCCTCGGCGGGAACCGGCTCCTCGAGGGGATGCTCCCCTATGCGGCCAACTACGGCGGCCACCAATTCGGCAACTGGGCCGGGCAGCTGGGGGACGGGCGGGCCATCACCCTGGGCGAGCTGGAGGGGCCCGCAGGGACCTTCGAGCTGCAGCTCAAGGGGGCGGGTCGCACCGCCTACTCCCGCCGTGGCGACGGGCGGGCGGTGCTCCGCTCGTCCATCCGCGAATTCCTCTGCAGCGAGGCGATGCACCACCTCGGCGTGCCCACCACGCGGGCGCTCTCGCTGGTGGCGACCGGCGACGGCGTGGTCCGCGACATGTTCTACGACGGCAACCCCGAGGTGGAGCCGGGGGCGATCGTCTGCAGGGTGGCGCCCAGCTTCCTGCGCTTCGGCAACTTCGAGCTCCCGGCGAGCCGGGGCGAGCTGGAGCTCCTGCGGCAGCTCGCCGATTTCACCCTCGCGCAGTATTTCCCGGCGATCGAGCGCGGCGACTACGTGGCCCTCTTCCACGAGGTGGCGCGCAGAACCGCGCAGCTGATCGCGCAGTGGCAGGCGGTGGGCTTCGTGCACGGGGTGATGAACACCGACAACATGTCGGTGCTCGGCCTCACCATCGACTACGGACCCTACGGCTGGGTCGACGGCTACGATCCGGAGTGGACACCCAACACCACCGACGCGGGGATGCGCCGCTACCGCTACGGCAACCAGCCCTCGATCGGCCTCTGGAACCTGGCGCGGCTCGGCTCGGCGCTGCTGCCCCTGGTCGAGGAGCGGACGGGCCTCGAGGAGGGGCTGGAGATCTACCGCCGCACCTTCGAGGCGGCGCAGCAGGAGCGCTACGCGGCGAAGCTGGGGCTCGAGGTGCTGGAGGGCGAGGCGGATCTCGATCTGGCGCAGCGCCTCTTCGATTGGATGCGGGCGGAGGAGACCGACATGACGATCTTCTTCCGCGCGCTCTCGCAGGTGGTGTTGGAGCCGGAGGCCCCCGCCGCGTTGCCGGCGCCGGTGCGCGAAGCGTTCTACAGCGCGGTCTCCGCGGGCCACGAAGCGACCGGCCTCGACTGGCTGCAGCGCTGGTGGCATCGGGTGCGGCGGCAGGAGACGCTTCCAGCGGAGCTCGCCCGACGGATGGACGCCGCCAACCCGAAATACGTGCTGCGCAACTGGTTGGCGCAGGAGGCGATCGACGCGGCCCATGCCGGCGACGACTCGAAGGTCGAGGCGCTCCTCGAGGTGATGCGGCGCCCCTACGAGACGCAGGAGGGGCGCGAGCACTACGCGGGCAAGCGGCCGGAGTGGGCCCGCTCGAAGCCCGGCTGCTCCGCCCTCTCCTGCAGTTCCTGAGACTTTCGGATCCGCAGCCGCCCTGCCCGGATGGGCCCGTGTCCTCGGCTGCTGCGCTCCTGCTAAGCTTCGCGACCCTGGATCCCGAGGAGCAGAGCATGAGCATGCAGAACGGGCGCTTCGTCTGGTACGACCTCATGACCAACGACGTCGAGGGGGCCAAGCGTTTCTATGGCGAGATCGCGGGCTGGAAGGTCTCGAAGTGGGAGGGCGGCGACTACGAGATGTGGCTGGTCGGCGACGCGCCGATCGGCGGCCTGATGAAACTCCCGGCGGAGCTCGCCGGCGTGCCGCCCCACTGGATCGGCTACGTGGGTGTCGCCGACGTCGACGCCACGGTGGCGAAGGCACAGCAGCTCGGCGGCAAGGTCCTCCACCCCGCCAACGACATCCCCGGTGTCGGTCGTTACGCAGTCCTCGCCGATCCCCAGGGTGCGGCATTCGCGCTCTACGCCAGCACCATGGCGGACGAGGGCGAGGCGCCCGGCCGCGAGACGCCGGGCCAGTTCAGCTGGGCCGAGCTCAACACCACCGATTGGGAATCGGCGTGGCGCTTCTACTCGCAGCTCTTCGGCTGGCAGCCGACCAGCTCGATGGACATGGGCCCGGAGATGGGCGCGTACTACATGTTCGGCACCGATTCGAAGCAGTCGATGGGCGGCATGTCCAACGCGGCCACGATGATGAAGGCGCCGCCGCACTGGCTCCACTACGTCACCGTGCCCAGCGCCGACGACGCGGCCAAGCGGGTCGAGCAGCTCGGCGGCAAGGTGCTCAACGGGCCGATGGACGTCCCCGGCGGCGACCGGATCGCGCAGTGCATGGATCCGCAGGGTGGCTTCTTCGCGGTCTACTCCGCGGGCCCGCGGGGCTGAGGTCGCTTTCCTCCCGGGAGCAAAGGGGCTATGAGCCGACCGGATCTCCAGCGGAGGCAGAAGGCATGAACGACCTCGTCGTCAAGGACAGCAACGGAAACCGCCTCGCGGACGGCGACTCGGTGACGGTGACCAAGGACCTCAAGGTGAAGGGCACCTCGGTCACCCTCAAGCGCGGCACGCTGATCAAGAACATCCGCCTCACCGACAGCGAGGAGGAGATCGAGTGCAACGCCGAGAAGGTGAAGGGCCTCGTTCTCAAGACCTGCTTCCTCAAGAAGGCCTGAGCGCCCACTGGGGCGCTCCAACGCAAAGCAAATTGCGCGCGAAGCGCGCCTCTTGCCCGCTTGGTCCCGCGCCAGCGGGGCCGAGTGGGCAAGATACAAGCCGCACCCCGGCCCGCCCCTCGCCGACTCCCGGCACGGGCGGGCCGCTGTGTGCCGGCCTGTGTTGGCGCACCGCATTGCCCGCCCCCACCTTTGGCGCGGGAGGAAATGCCATGAGTGCGCTGACCGAGATGCTGCGGAGCCATCCGCAGAAGCCCACCACCCATTTCGACGCCATCGCCAGGTGCATCGAGGCTTGCTTCGAGTGCGAGCAGATCTGCGTCACCTGCGCGGACGCCTGCCTCGCCGAGGAACAGGTCGGCATGCTGCGGGAGTGCATCCGGCTCAACCTCGACTGCGCGGATCTCTGCGGGGCGACGGGCCGGCTGATCTCCAGGCAGGCGCGACCCGAGCCGGCCCTCTGGCGGGCGACCCTCGAAGCCTGTGCGCAGGCGTGCCGGAGCTGCGCGGAGGAGTGCGCGAAGCACCAGGACCGCCACGAGCACTGCCGGATCTGCAAGGAGTCGTGCGAGCGCTGCGAGCGCGCGTGCAGGGATGCGCTTCAGCAGATGCCCAGCGGCGGCGCCGAGAGCCGCCACTGATCCCGGGGCCGGGGGCGGGGCCGCGCCGGGGGCCGGCCCCACCTCCCGCCTCCCGCCTCCCGCCGCGTCCTCAGCAACCGCAAGCGGGCGGGCAGTCGCAGGCCTCTCCGCAGCCGCAGTCGTTCTTGCAGCAGCAGCGCGTATCCGTGGCAGCGACGCTCCCAGGGGCGGAACAGGCGCAGGTCTCGGCGTGGCAATCGGTGCAGATGCAGGCATTGGCATTCATGGTTTTTCTCCAGTGATTTCGGGCATCCGGTTCGTCCACCACCCTCGGCACCGCTGACGCGCCCCACCTGCCGCCCTTACAGACCACCCCGGCCCTCACCGCTGATCGCACCACGGCTCCCGCAGGAAGCGCCCCCCACCGAGCGAGCAAGCCGAATCCCTATTTCGGGTTCACGCACAGCGAGCCTCTTTGCCACGCTGCGCGAAGCTGCTTTGCTTCGTCGCATGGAACATCTCGCCCCTCCGACCTCGAATCCGATCACCCCGCGGCAGCTCGAGGAGCACCGCACCGCCCTCACCGGCCACTGCTACCGCATGCTCGCCTCCGCCACGGAGGCGGACGACGCGGTGCAGGAGACGATGCTGCGCGCGATCCGCCGGCTCGATCAGTTCGAGGGACGCTCCTCGCTGCGCACCTGGCTCTACCGCATCGCCACCCGCGTCTGCCTCGACGCCATCGACGAGCGCAAGCGGCGCGCCCGGCCGATGGATCTTCGGCCGGTGGGCAACGTGGACGAGGAGCTCCTCGCCCTGCCCGGTGATCGGTGGATCGAGCCGATTCCCGACGCGCAGGCGCTCCCCACCGACGCCAACCCCGCCGAGCTGGTGGCGATGCGCCAGAGCATCCGGCTGGCGTTCATCGCGGCGCTCCAGCACCTGCCGCCGAAGCAGCGCGCGGTGCTGCTCCTCACCGAGGTCCTCGACTGGCCTGCGGCCGACGTGGCCGCCTGCCTCGAGACCAGCGTCGCCGCGGTGAACAGCGCCCTGCAGCGGGCCCGGGCCACCATCGGCTCGAAGGAGCTCGACGGGCTCCACGCGCCGCTGTCCGAGCCCAAGGCGGCGCTGCTCCAGCGCTACGTGGAGGCCTTCGAGCGCTACGACATGGACGCGCTCGCCGCGGTGCTCCGCGAGGACGCCACCATGTGCATGCCGCCCTTCGACCTCTGGCTCCAGGGCCAGCAGTCGATCCGCGACTGGATGCTGGGCCGGGGCATCGCCTGCAACGGCTCGCGGCTCGTTCCCACCGCGGCGTGCGGCCTGCCCGCCTTCGGGCAGTACAAGCCGGCGCCCGGCGGCGGTCCGCACCAGCCCTGGTCCCTCGTCGTGCTCGAGGTGGACGGCGATCGGATCGGCACCCTCCACCACTTCCTCGACACCCAGACGCTCTTTCCCCGCTTCGGCCTGCCCATGGAACTGTCGGCCGACCGATGAGTCCGGCGGCACCGGGCCGTCTCACCTGCAGACGTTTCGATTTCCGGAGGAAAAGATGGCCACCAACGCCAACCGCAAGCTCTTCGTCAATCTCCCCGTCCGCGATCTCGACCGCACGGTGGAGTTCTTCTCCCAGCTCGGCTTCCGCTTCAATCCGCAGTTCACCGACGCGACCGCCACCTGCATGCGCGTCGGCGAGGACGCCTTCGTGATGCTCCTCGTCGAGCCGCGGTTCCGCGACTTCACGAAGAAGCGCATCGCCGACACGGCCAGCTCGAGCGAGGGGATCTTCGCCCTCTCCGCAGGCAGCCGCGCAGAGGTGGACGAGTTCGCCGAGAAGGCGCTCGCGCTGGGCGGGACGAAGGCGATGGAGCCGGTGGACCACGGCTTCATGTACGGCAGGAGCTTCTACGACCTCGACGGCCACCACTGGGAGATCTTCTGGATGGACCCGGCGGCGATGGAGCAGTAGGTCGCTGGTGCGGGGCCCTCGCGCGAGGGCCCCTCGACCAGCAGGGGGGATGCGATGAACGCCAGGGGAACGTTCGAGATCCAGATGAAGGCCGAGCCGCCCTACGACACGGTGGACGGCGTGGCCCTCGCCAGGACGAGCTTCGACAAGCAATTCGCCGGTCCCCTGGAGGCGACCAGCGTCGTGCACATGCTCAGCGCGCGCACCCCCGTGGCGGGTTCGGCGGGATACGTCGCCATCGAGCGGGTCACCGGCACGCTCGACGGAAGGCGCGGCACCTTCGTGCTCCAGCACAACGGCGTGATGGAGCGCGGCGCCTCCTCGCTCTCGGTCACCGTGGTCCCGGACTCCGGCACCGGCGAGCTGCGCGGCCTCTCCGGCAGCCTCGCCATCCGGATCGAGGCGGGCCAGCACCACTACGACTTCGAGTACGAGCTCGAAGGCTAGCCGCGCGCCGGATGGATCTCTTCCACGCGATGCTGGCGTACCGCCGGGTGGTCGAGCTGCAGAGTTTCTCCGCGGCAGCCGCCGATCTGCGGCTCACGCCTGCTGCGGTGAGCAAGCAGATCGCGGCGCTGGAGGAGCGGCTCCACTGCAAGCTGCTCCACCGCACCACCCGGCGCCTCGCCATGACGCCGGAGGGCGAGGCGTACTACGCGCGCTGCGTACAGATCCTCGACGATGTGGAGGAGGCGGAGCGGGAGCTGGCGCCAGACGCGGGGGTGCCGCGGGGCAAGCTCCGCGTCAACGGCCCGGCAGCCTTCGGCGCGCTCCACCTCTCGCCCCTCGTGCCGGCGATGCTCGAGCGCTGGCCCCAGCTGGAGCTCGAGATCTCGCTCACCGATCGCTTCATCGACCTAGTCGCGGAGGGGGTCGACGTGGCGGTGCGGATCGCCCCGGTCCTTCCGGACTCTGCTTCCCTGGTCGCGCAGCGGCTCGCCTCGTCGGAGGTGGTATTCTGCGCCTCCCCCGCCTACCTGCGCCGGCGCGGCGTGCCCTCCACCGCCGCCGACGTGGCGGACCACGACTGCGTTCGCTACAGCGGCAGCCTCGACCAGCGCGGCTGGCAATTCACCGGCCCCGAGGGCGAGGCCCTCGTCCGTGCCTCGGGCCGGCTCGTCGTCGACAGCGGCCTGCTGCTGCGTGACGCGCTGCTCGGTAGTGCGGGTCTCGGCCTGCTGCCTTCGTTCTACGTGGCAGAGGAGCTCGCCGACGGCAGGCTGGTGCGGGTGCTCCGGGACCACGAGGCCCCCCCAGTGCACGTCCACGCGGTCTACCTGCGCTCGAAGCACACCAGCCCCCGCGTGCGCCATTTCGTCCAGCTGCTGCGGGCGCATTTCTCCGCTGCGAGCTGGGCCCTGCCCACGGCCACCGGCTGATTCTTTCCCCAGCGGAACGAGCGATGTGCCGCTCGTTCATGAAAACGGACGACCGGCGGCTCATCCGACTCTCCGTACCCACGAGAGGAGAACGTGATGAGCAAGCTTTTCGAAACGCTGGATCTCGGTGACCTGCAGATTCCCAACCGGATCGTGATGGCGCCGATGACCCGGTCGCGGGCGGACGACGACGGCCTGGTCGGTCCGATCACCGCCACCTACTACGCGCAGCGGGCGGGCGCCGGCCTGATCCTGAGCGAGGGCATCTTCCCCACCGCCATGGGCAAGGGCTACGTGCGCACCCCGGGCCTGGTGACCCGGGCACAGACGGAGGCCTGGCGAAGGGTGACCGACGCGGTGCACGAGGCGGGGGGCAGGATTTTCGCCCAGCTGATGCACACCGGCCGCATCTCCGACCCCTCCTTCCTTCCGGGTGGCGCGCTGCCGGTGGCCCCGAGCGCCATCGCCGCGAACGGCAGCACCTATACCGACGCGGGCCTGAAGCCGCTACCCACGCCACGGGCCCTCGAGACGGGGGAGATCCCCGCGGTGATCGACGCCTACCGGCAGGCGACGGAGCGGGCCTTCGAGGCGGGCTTCGACGGCGTCGAGTTCCACGCGGCGTCGGGCTACCTACCCGAGCAATTCCTCTCCTCGGAGACCAACCGCCGCACCGACCGGTACGGCGGCTCGATCGAGAACCGGCTGCGCTTCACCCTCGAGGCGCTCGAGGCGATCGTCTCGGTACGCGGCGGCGGCAGGGTCGGGATCAAGATCGCTCCGGAGCTCGGCTTCAACGACTTGCGGGACGAGACGCCGCTCGAGACCTACGGGCAGCTGGCGGAGTCGATCGCGCCGCTGGGGCTCGCCTACCTCCACGTGACGCCAGGGGCCCGGCCGGAGACCTGGCACGAGCTCCTCCGGCAGCGGTTCGGCGGCGCGTACCTCGCCGGCGGCGGCTTCGACCAGCAGCGGGCGACCGCGCTGCTCGCCGCGGGCGGCGCGGACGGCATCGTCTTCGGCAACGCCTTCATCGCCAACCCCGACCTGCCGGCGCGCTTCCGCCTGGGGGCCCCGCTGGCAGAGGCGGACCGCTCCACGTTCTACTCGCCGGGACCGTCGGGCTACATCGACTACCCGGCGGTCGCGGCGTAGCTCATCGGAGGCGCACCACCAGCTTCGCGCCGGCGTGCTTCGACTCGAGCCGCCGGTGCGCCTCCACGATCGCCGCCGGCGGCATCGTCTCGATCGGCGGCGGGAGCAGGCGCCCCGCCGCCACCTCCGCGGCGAGGTGCGCGAGGCATGCAGGCGTCACCCGGGAGGCGAGGAGGCGCAGCCGTGGTCCCCGGGTGACGAGGGCGCGGAGGTGATGCAGCACCATCGAGGCCGTGGGAGAGAGGGCGACGAAGGTCCCGCGATCCGCGAGCAGGTGGCGGAGCGCGGCGAAGTCCGAGGCGCCTGCAGCCTCGATCACCACGTCGAAGCGTTCCGGCCGGCTCTGCAGCGGCGCCCGCTCGTAGTCGATGAGGCGGGTGAAGCCCGCAGCCCGGAGGCGCTCGACGTGCCTGCCGCTCGTCACCACGGTGACCTCGGCCCCCCGCGACCTGGCGAGCTGCGCTGCCAGAAAACCGACCGATCCCGAGGCGCCGATCACGAGGCATCGCTCGCCCGCGCGGACGGACTCCACCGCGGCGAGGGCGGCGCAGCCCGCGGTGCCGAGCGCCGCCGCCACCTCCGGCGCGAGGCCTGCCTCGTTGCGCGCGAGGTGCGCCGGCGCGACGCGGACGAATTCGCTGCAGCTGCCCTGCGGATCGAGGGGCGGCAGCGATCCGAAGACGGCGTCACCCGGTCGAAAGCCCTCGACCTTCGCGCCCACCTCCGCCACCACGCCGGCGAAGTCGAGGCCGGTGCCCCGGGGCAGCCGCCAGCTGGTGAGCCACGACAGGTAGCCGCCGCGGAGCCTGGCGTCGACCGGGTTGAGCGCCGCTGCCTCCACCGCCACGAGGATCTCGCTGGCCTTCGGCGCTGGACGGGGCCGCTCGCCCCAGCGGATCACCTCGGGCGGACCGAAGCGCTCCACGATCGCCGCCTTCATCGCTCACTCTCCACCACCAGCCGGACCGGCGCGTCGGTATCGAAGCTCGTCTCGTTGCCTGCCACCGCGACGGCGTAGCCGAGGGCCGGATAGAGCCGGATCTCCGAGCGGAAGCCGCCGCCTCCGCCGATGTGCGCGGCGTAGCGCTCGCCGTCGACGGTGCCGAGGTGCCAGCCGAGCCCCATCGGCAGCGGCTTGCCCTTCGCGTCGAGCGCCGGCTGCTGCATCAGCGCCACCGACTCTTCCCGCAGGATCCGCGCGCCCTGGTACGCGCCGCCGCCGAGGTGGGCGCCGAGGAAGCGGGCCATGTCGGGCAGCGTGCCGACGAGCCCGCCGTAGGGCGCACCGTCGACGACGAAGGCCTTCAGGGCGGTGAAGCCGTCGCGGGTCTCGCCGAAGTAGCGCCCGTCGAGGAGGAAGCGGCCCGCGATCCCCATCGCGCTCCATTTGCGGCTGTAGCCCGTGGCGGCGCCGCCGGGGAGGACGAAGCCGGTCGAGTGCATGCCGAGCACGTCGAGGATGTGGTGCTGGACGTATGCCTCGTAGCGCTCCCCGCTCACCCGCTCGATGAGCTGGCCGAGGACGAGGTAGCCGAGGTTCGAGTAGGCGAAGCGCGCGCCCGGCGCGAAGTCGAGCCGATCGTTCTCCCGCAGGAGCCGCTCGGTGAGCTCGTCGAGGGAGGGGCCGGGCAGGTGCGCCTCGTGGATCCAGGCGACCGGCATCGGGTTGGGCAGGCCCGAGGTATGGGAGAGCAGGTGGCGGACGGTGACCGCGCGGCCGTGCGGGTTGCGCACCGAGGCGAAGCCCGGGACGTAACGGACCACCGGCTGATCGAGATCGACGAGGCCCCGCTCGACGAGCTGGAGCACCGCGGTGGCGGTGACGATCTTGGTGGCCGAGAACCAGAGCCAGGTGGTCTCCACGGTCGCCGGCGTGCCCCGGGTGAGGTCCGCGCGTCCCTTCGCCCAGGTGTGGACGGCGCCGCCGGTGTCGACGGTGGCCAGCGCGAAGCCCGGCGCCCTGCCCGCTGCGGCGAGCGCGTCGAGCCGCTCGGGCACGCGGGCCTCGTGGATGCGCTCGAGGCGCGCGGATCCGCAGCCGAAGAGGAGCGAGAGGATGGTGATGGACATGGTCTTCCTCACGGCTCCCCTCCGAGCCAGCCGCGGATCGCAGGGCGGAGGACCGCGGCGGTGGTGCCGCGGAGATCCGCCTCGAAGCCGGCGAGGTGGCCGAGGGTGAGCATCGCGATGCCGTGCGAGAGCGCCCAGAGGCCCCAGGCGATGCGGTCGACGTCGAGGTTCTTCCGCCCCCTCGCAGCGACGGCGGCCTCCACCGTGCTGCGCAGCAGACCTGCGGCGGAGCCCGGCAGCGGCGCCTGCTCGGGCGAGATGCGGCGGGTCTGCAGCCGCTGGAAGAGCACGAGGAAGGGCGCCGATTCCTCGTGGGCAAAGCGGACGTAGGCCTCGCCGATGGCGACGAGGGCCTCCTCGCCTGCAGGGGCTGCCGCTGCTGCTGCCGCCATTCGCTCGTGCAGCGCCGCGTTCGCGGCGTCGGCGAGCGCCTGGAGGATCGCCTCCCTGCTCTCGAAATGTTCGTAGAGCGAGGCGGGGCTGTAGCCCGCGCGCCGCGCCACGCCGCGGAGGGAGAGATCGTCCGGTCCCTTCTCGAGCAGCTCGCGCTCCGCCGCTTCGAGGATCCTCGCCCGCGGGCTGGCGGGCTCCTTCTTCTTTCGCACCATCGGGTGACTCCTCGTCTCGTTGGCCCGAACACTGTTCGGATATCTACCCGAACATCGTTCGGGAGCGCAAGATGCCCGGCCTTCGCCCATCGGGGGTGCGATGGCTTTCACCGCGCCACGCCGTCCATGGAGGAGACTTCACGTCGGCGGAGGGATCGGATGCGAGGAGAAGGCTTTACCTGCGAGCGGATCGAGCGCGTGCGGTCGGTCATGGCCGGCCACGTCGAGCACGGCGAGGTGCCCGGGCTGGTGTGGGCGCTGCACCGGCGGGGCGAGAGCCTGGTCGAGGCGGTCGGGGTGCAGGCCGTCGGCAGCAAGGTCCCGATGCGCGGCGACACGCTCTTCCGGATCACCTCGATGACCAAGCCCGTCGTCGCGGCAGCGGCGCTCGCCCTGGTGGAGGAATGCCGCCTGCGTCTCGACGATCCGGTGGATCGCTTCCTCCCCGAGCTGGCGGACCGGCGGGTGCTCCGGCGCATCGACGGGCCGCTCGACGAGACGGTGCCTGCGGTGCGGCCGATCACGCTGCGGGATCTGCTCACCTTCCGAATGGGCTTCGGCATGAGCATGGAGCCGTCGAGCCACTGGCCGATCGAGCAGGCCGCCAGGGAGCTCGAGCTCTGCATCGGCCCGCCGCTGCCGCGGACGCGCCTCGATGCCGACGAGTGGATCCGCCGGCTGGGGACGCTGCCGCTGATGCACCAGCCCGGCGCGCGCTGGATGTACAACACCGCCTCCGACGTGCTCGGCGTGCTGCTGGCGCGGGCGACCGGCAAACCGCTCGAGCGCGTCCTGCAGGAGCGGATCTTCGAGCCGCTGGGGATGCGCGACACCGGATTCCACGTGCCCAACGAGAAGCTCGGACGCTTCGCCTCCGCCTACGAGCCCAACGGTACCGGCGGGATCCGGCTCCACGACGGCGCCGAGGAGAGCCCGTGGAGCAGGCCGCCCGCCTTCGCCGCCGGGCGAGACGGGCTGGTCTCCACCGCGAACGACTACCTCGCCTTCGCCAGGATGCTCCTCGACAAGGGGCGGTACGACGGCAGGCAGCTGCTCTCGCGACGCACGGTGGAGGTGATGGTCACCGACCAGATCACCCCGGCGCAGAAGGCACGCTCACCCTTCGATCCGGGCTTCTGGGATCGGAACGGGTGGGGGTTCGGTGTCTCGGTGATCACGCGGCGGGACGGCATCGCCGCCACGCCCGGGCGCTTCGGCTGGTACGGCGGCTACGGCACCTCGTGGTTCTCCGATCCACAGGAGGGCCTCGCCGGCGTGCTGATGACGCAGCGGATGCTGCCACCCGAGATCTTCGAGGACTTCGAGGTCTCGGCCTACCAGGCGCTCACGGATTGAAGGGAGGAAGGGATGACGACGTTCGAAAAGCTTCGCTTCGAGGGGCGGGGCGATCGCGAGGTGGTGATGACGCGCCGTTTCGATGCGCCGCGGGAGGCGGTCTTCGACGGCTTCACGAAGGCCGAGCTGCTGCAGCAGTGGCTCGTGCCGCCGGGTTGGGAGGTCACCCGCTGCGAGATCGATCTGCGCCCGGGCGGCAGCTACCGCTACGAGTGGCGCGGCCCCGACGGCAACCCGATGGGGACCACGGGCGTGATCCGCGAGGTGCAGGCGCCGGCATTGCTGGTCCAGACGGAGCGATTCGAGCCGACCTGGTACCCCGGCGAAGCGGTGGGCACGCTCGAGCTGGTCGAGGAGAACGGCGTGACCACCGCCATCCACACGATGCGCTACGAGTCCCGGGAGGCGCGCGACATGGTACTCGCTGCGCCCATGGGCGAGGGCGCGGCCGCGAGCTACGACATGCTCGAGCAGCTGCTGCGCGGTGGTGCCCTGGCCGCAGGTGCTGCCGGTCGATGATCACCCGTCTCCGCGCCGCTACCGTGCGGCGCGGAGACGGTCCGTGGCTTCAGCGCGCCGCCAGCGCGGCCTCGATCGCCTGCACCAGGCGCGGATCGTCCGGCTTGATCTCCGGCGAGAAGCGGCCGACCACCTTGCCGCTGCGGTCGACGAGGAATTTCTCGAAGTTCCAGAGCACGTCGCTCGGGCTCTCGTGCTGGATGCCGTAGCCGGCGAGCTTCCGGGCGAAGCCGTCGTCGCCGAAGTTCTCGGCGCTCGGCCAGGCGGCGACGAGCTGCTGGTAGAGCGGGTGGATGCCCGCGCCCTTCACCACGATCTTCTCGAACATGGGGAATTGCACCCCGTAGTTCGACTGGCAGAACGACTGGATCTGCTCGTTGCTGCCGGGCTCCTGCGCGCCGAACTCGTTGGCGGGAAAGCCGAGCACCTCGAGGCCGCGCTCGCGATGCGCCTCGTAGAGCTTCTCGAGGGCCTCGTACTGCGGCGTGAGGCCGCATTCCGAGGCGACGTTCACGACGAGCAGCACCTTGCCCTCGAAGTCGGCGAGGGTGGTCGGCGTGCCGTCGATGCGGCGCAGGGGGATCTCGTAGAGCGGGCTGCTGGTCGACATGAAAAGCCTCCGGGAAGGAGGCTCTTCGTAAGCGGGCGCACGTACCGCGGCAAGCCTTTGTGTGGGCATGCCCTTCAGGTCGCCGCCTTGATGTTCCAGTTCACATTGAAGAAGTTCGCCGGATCGTAGCGGCCCTTGATCGCTGCGAGCCGCGGGTAGTTGCCGCGGTACGTGGCGTGGACCCGGTCCTCCCCTTCCTCCTGCATGAAGTTGACGTAGCCGCCACCCGCTGCGTGCGGCTGCAGCGCCTGCCAGTAGTCCCGGGCCCAGGTGCGCAGGATCGGCAGCCTGGCAGGGTCGGGATCGATGCCGCCGATCACCATCGACCATCTGGCATCGCGGTAGGTGAAGGCCGTTTCCGACGCGGGGACGCGGCTCGCGGCGCCGTCGACCGGGTAGAGGTGCATCATCGAGAGCGGTGTCGGCAACCGCTCGGCAAAGGAGGCGTGGACGTCGATCGCGTCGTCGGTGATCCGCTCGAAGAAGTGGCCCTTCCAGTACCACTGCAGGCCCGGCGGGATGAGCGGGTCGAAGAGGGCGTTGAGCGCGGGGAGCGGTACGGGGCCGACGTGCTCGAGGAGGGGCGTCCGGAACGCGCGCACTCCTTCGAGCACGGCCTCCGCCTCAGCCGGCGATCCGAGGAGGCACCAGACCACGCCGCAGACCCGTCGTCCGTGCAATGCCGTGGGGAAGGCCGGCGCCGGCGGCACGTCCATGATCACGAAGAAGCCGTAGACGTCGTCCGAGGCAGCGGCGGTGAACGCGTCGTACCAGCGCATCGCGTCGCGCAGGTCTTCGATCGGCCAGAGCGTCGGACCGCCGTGAACCGTCGAGACCGGCACGCTGCGGAAGAGGAAGGAGGTGGCGACGCCAAAATTGCCCCCGCCGCCGCGGATCGCCCAGAAGAGATCCGGGTTCTGGCTCGCGCTGGCGACGACCTGCCGCCCGTCGGCGAGGACGACGTCGGCCTCGAGCAGGTGGTCGATCGAGAGGCCGTATTTGCGCGCGAGGTAGCCGTGGCCGCCGCCGAGGGTGAGCCCGCCGACCCCGGTGGTCGAGACCACGCCCCCGGGCACCGCCAGGCCGAAGGGATGGGTGGCGTGGTCCACGTCGTGCCACAGACAGCCCCCCTCCACCCGCACCGTCCCCGCAGCCGGATCGATCCGCACGCTGCGCATCTGCGAGAGATCGGCGACCACGCCGTCGTCGACGACGCCGAGCCCTGCCCCGCTGTGGCCGCCGCCTCGTACCGCGAGGCGCAGGCCCGCCTCCCGCGCGTAGGCAACCACCGCCATCACGTCCGCTGCGTCGCAGCACTGGACGACGAGCGCCGGCCTGCGGTCGATGGCGGCGTTGTAGACGGCGCGGGCGGCGTCGTAGCCGGGGTGGCCCGGATCGATCGCCACGCCACGGAGACGCTGCTGCAATTCCTCGCGGGTCATCGCTCCCCCTCCCATGTCGGCCTCTCCGACGACGATGGAGAGAGGGGGGTGATGTGCCAAGCCTCGGCGGCGGAGCGCGTGCTCGCCCGTGGCCGAGGCGAAGCGGGCCCGCCTCGGCGCGGGAGGCGCCGCTTCAGCGCTGCGGCGCCTTCCCGATCACCGGCAGCAGCGGCTTCTCCCTGCCGCGCAGGGCGCCAGCGAGCTGGCCGCAGGCGCCGCCCACCTCCTGGCCGTGGGGCAGGCGCACCAGCGCCCGGAGCCCCGCGTCGCGGAGCAGCTTCTGGAAGGCGCGCACCCGCTCCATCGACGGCGCCCGCAGCTTCTCCTCGGGGCCGGGGTTGAGCGGGATGAGGTTCACCCGCACGTCGAGCCCTGCGCAGAAGGCGAGGAGCTCGCCGGCGTGGCGGTCGGAGTCGTTCACGCCCGCGATCAGCGTCCACTGGACGAGGACCGGATCGGGCGATTCGGCGATGGCCCCGCGCAGCGCGGCGAGGTCCCAGCTGCGCGCAACGGGCAGCAGCGCCTTGCGCTCCTCGTCGTTCGCTGCGTGGAGGCTCACCGCGAGTCGGTAGCGCCCGCGGCGGAAGAACTCGCGCATCCTCGGCACCACACCCACGGTGGAGACGGTGATCCGCTTCGGCGCCACGGCGAAGCCCGCGTTGTCGCTGAGCACGTCGGCTGCGGCGAGGACCGCCTCGAGGTTGTCGAGGGGCTCGCCCATTCCCATGAAGACCACATTGGTCGGTGCCGGGCGGCCGAGGGAGGCGAGGTGCCGCGACACGGCGGCGAACTGGCCGACGATCTCCTCGGCGGCGAGCTGGCGCTGCAAGCCGAGCCGTCCGGTCTCGCAGAAGAGGCAGCCACGGGCACAGCCGGCCTGGGTGGAGAGGCAGACGGTGCTCCGCTGCGGGTGCGGGATGGCGACCGCCTCCACCAGCGTGCCGTCGGCGAGGGAGACCGCGTGGCGAACGGTGCCGTCGGGATCCTCGACGGGCGTGGTCGAGGGGACGGACCAGGAGAGCTCGCGCTCCGCCGCATCGAGCAGGCGCCTCGACGCCTGGGCGCAGACCGAACGGCCGGCGAAGCGCCCGGCGACGGCGCGCGCGAGCTCGCGGGCGCCTGCCGCCGAGCCGCCGCGGGCGCGGGCCCAATCGGCCAATTTCTCGGTGGTCAGCGAGCCCACGTGCATCGGCCGCTCATACCGGAAGGACGAGCCGGTCGCAAACGAGCCGGCACGCCGTGGTTGCGAGGGATTTCCGGGCGGGGGCGCCGCCGGGAAACGGGATGTCCGGGCAACCTCCGGCGCCCCGCGAACGTTTCCGGCTCAGAGCCGGACGCTGCCGTCGGCCGCGAGGGTCCAACCCGGGTTGTGGGCCACCTCCCACGGATGGCCGTCGGGATCGGCGACGAAAGACCCGGAGTAGCCGCCCCACGGCCTCTCGTGCGCCGGCCGCGTGATCCGCGCGCGAGACGGAAGGAGGGCCCGGCTTCTGCGCCCGGACCTCCTCGCGTTCTCAGGTGCGGTTGATCGAGACGCCGCCATCGACGAGGAGGGCGGTACCAGTGGTGAATGCCGCGTCCTCCGACGCCAGGAAGAGCGCGGCCCGCGCGATCTCGTCTGGCGTCGCGATCCGCTTCAGCGCGTGCAGCCCCGCAACCCAGGCCCGCTGCTCCGGCGTCCTGGCGGTGAGGGATGGCGTGTCCGTCGCCCCCGGCAGCAGGGCGTTGACGCGGATCCCTTCCGGTCCGAGCTCCGCGGCGAGCGCCTTCGCCAGCCCGATCAGCCCGGCCTTGCTCGCCGCGTAGGCGGACATCGCCGGCATGCCGACCGAGTGGCCGAC